>JAPLGZ010000388.1 GCA_026389895.1 Chloroflexota bacterium
AAACCCCTGCGGGTTGTGTTAAGCATTTAACCCACATTGGTGGATTTTCGGAAGCCCCTTGGGGGCGTTGCCGCGCATTTATTGGCCATGCTCCCTTATCCCGGCCAATACTTGAAAAATTGATACAGTGCTTGACCGTACGCGCCTGAGTTGTCCTGCCTAACAGCGGTGTGCAGTTCTCCGCCGCTTGCCTTCGCCAAGATCGCTGCGAATTGCTTCGTCTCGGCTCCCTACTTCGCTATCTACCCTACACCCTAACCGGTGATTTTTGATCATTTTACATAATTCAAAGGAGAGGTTTTTATGCAGAAGCAAAGGATGACGCGTCGTAGTTTATTGAAATGGATGGGCGCAGGCGCCGCAACAATCGCGGTGGCTGCTTGTGCGCCACCGCCAGCCAGCGCACCGGCCGCACAAAGTGGCGCAGCAGCCCCGGCAGGGGCAAAAGTTGAACTGACCCTGGCCACCTTCGACGATCCGCTGCACGATTGGCAACGTGAGTTTGGTAAGCGTTGGGCAGAGCAAAATGCTGATAAGGCAAATGTCTCGATTGAGAAGGTGGTCTATGCTGAAATGCCCAAACTACAACTGGCCCGTTCTGCCTCGGGCACGTTGTGGGATGTGGTCTTCAGTGGCATCAAATGGTATCCGTACTCGGCTTCCAAAGGCATGTTCTTGCAACTCGATGACTTTATCGCCAGCCGCCCAGACGCGAAATTAGACGATTTCTTCCCAGCGACGTTATCGGGCGCCAAACTGGATGGCAAGCTGTTCGGTCTGCCCTATGAAATTCACCCCGGCAACCCGGCGCTTGTGATCTTTAATGTCGATATGCTGGATGCCAAAGGGCTAAAGATGCCAACGGACGACTGGGTAGTGAATGATTATATTGATCTAGCCACCAAGCTCAACGATCCAGAAAAGAAAATTTACGGCACCAACTATCTGCCAGGCAATTATTATGACTTCGAGTCGCTTGCCCGCGCTTTTGGTACGGACATTATGGACCCCGAGCGCAAGCAACTTCTGTTCGCCACCGATGATAAGAACAAAGCTGCCGCCCAGTTCATCACCGATCTGCGTGTCAAATATAAAGTGGCCCCTGCCCGCACCGAGACAACAGGCGTTGACTTTACCGCCGGCGTGATGGGTAGCGCGGTAGTTGGCACCACCCAGGTCAACGGCATGCACAAAACAATTGCTGAAAAATTCAAGCATGATTGGGTCCTCTTCCCCAAAGGACCAGAGGGCAAACGCGGCTATACGGCTTTTACCTCGAATTTCTCGGCCTCGGCCAAAACCAAAGCGCCAGAATTGGTCGTGGATATGTTAGTCTATCTGACTTCTGAAGAGGCAGGCAACTGGTCGGCGTTGGAGCAGGGTACAGGCCAGCCGAATGCGCGTAAATCCGTCTGGGGTAACGAGAAGTTGCTCAAAGAACGCCATCCGATCTTCAAACGTGTGCTCGACATGTTCAACACGCCTGAGATCCCTGGTCCTTTCCCGATGCCCTATAATTTGCGCTTTGCTGAATTGCAGGACAACTGGGCCAACACGTCGCCCGATCTTTTCTATGGCGATGTTGGTTTTGAGGAAGGTCTGCAAAAAGTACAGGATGCTATGCAAGAGATCCTTGATCTGCCACGTGCGTAAATATTGATTACCGTTGTCCGTGAATGCATTGCACTGGTCACACCTAATCTTTGACCTAGAGATCTGCCACTGACCAGTGCAATGCATTCACCTTCACCAATCCACTCTACCTCTGCCCCGGACGCGCAATTTCCTCATTGATCGAGCTTACCTTACTGATTTTCTGGCTGTTTTCCTTCATAATAGGCAGACGCAATCGTCCTCGATTGATTTTAAGTGCAAGGAGCGTCTACGATGGAATCCCGCCCGGCGACCAGCAATCCAGACTTCGACTCGCTTACGGATATACCAGCCCAGATATTACCAAAAAACGCAGAAAGCTCACCTGATGAATTGGCTCAACGCGCCATTGTTCTGGCTGAAGAACTCCTGCGCACTGCCAAAGCGCAACAGACAGCCCAAGAACATAGCCAGATGCAGAAAATTGCGCGTATGATGATCGATCCGCACGGCAAAGAATTGACGATTGCACTGGCCGATCAAGCCTTTCGCAGCCACCAGCCAGCGCGCATCGCCGATCAACTGCGCCATTTGCTTGAACAATATGGCGTGCCGCGCTACATGGAATGGTGGGAACGCGGCGCGCTCGCCCTGGGCGGGGTGATGGCCCATTATTTGCCAAGCTTGGTCGTGCCGCCCATCGTTGCCCGGCTGCGCCACGAGACCCAATCGGTCATCCTGCCCGGTGAGGAAGAAGATCTGCGCCGCTATCTGCGCGATCGCCGGCGCACGGGCACGCGCCTAAATCTGAATCAACTGGGCGAGGCAATCCTGGGCGAAGAAGAGGCGCAGCGCCGGCTGGATGCCTATCTGGCTTTGCTCGCACGCGAGGATGTCGAATATATCTCCGTCAAAATTTCGTCGATCTTCAGCCAGATCAACTTGGTCGCCTTTCGCCACACGGTCGAATTGATCAAAGAACGGCTGCGTGTGCTCTATCGCACTGCCCTCGCCCATTATTTTCGCCAACCGGATGGCACGTTGACGCCCAAATTTATCAACCTGGACATGGAAGAATACCGCGATCTGGGGTTAACCGTCGCCGCTTTTTGTGAAGTCTTGGACGAACCGGAATTTCTCCAGTTGAGCGCTGGCATCGTGCTGCAAGCCTATCTGCCCGATTCCTACCGCGCCCAAGAAGACTTGACAGCCTGGGCCATCGCCCGTTGCCAACGCGGCGGCGCATCGATCAAAGTGCGGATTGTGAAAGGCGCTAATCTGGCGATGGAAAAAGTCGAGGCTTCGCTCTATGATTGGCCACAAGCGCCCTATCGGACAAAATTACAAGTTGATGCCAATTACAAACGTATGGTCGCCTATGGCTGCCAACCCGCCCACGCCCAAGCCGTCCACCTGGGCATCGCCAGCCACAATTTGTTCGATCTCGCCTATGGCATGCTCTTGCGCGACGCCAATCAAGTGGCCGGCGAAGTCGAATTTGAGATGCTCGAAGGCATGGCCAATCATCAAGCGCGCGCTGTACAAGAACGTGCGCACGGTCTGCTGCTCTATGCCCCGGTGGTCAAGACCGAAGATTTTCACAGCGCAATTGCCTATCTGGTGCGCCGCTTGGATGAAAATACAGCAGCAGAAAACTTTCTACACGACCTCTTCGATTTAGAACCCGGCAGCGCCGCCTGGAATCGCCAGCGCGATCGTTTTCTGGCTGCCTTGCAAATGATGGATCGTGTGGGTAGCCAACCCCAACGTACACAGAATCGCTTGACTGAAGCTACTTACCCAGCGGATGTCCCCGCTTTGGACGAACCTTTTGCCAACGAACCGGATACCGACTGGTCGTTGCCGGCCAATCGCATCTGGATCGAAGCTGTAATCACCCGCTGGCAGGCCATCCAACCGATAGTGATTCCCTTGCAGATTGGCGGCGAGTTTGTCCATAGCGCCACGCTCGGCGACGGTCACGATCCGTCGCGCCCTGGTCAAATTGCCTATCAATATGCCCTGGCTGATGCGGCGCAAATTGAACAAGCCTTGGCTGTCGCCACCCACGCTCAAAAAAGTTGGGCGGCGCGCGCGCTGGCCGAACGTAGCCGTTATCTCTTGGCGGCGGCGGATGAACTTGCCCGCTGCCGCGCCGACTTGATTGGCGCGATGATCTTAGATGGCGGCAAAACGGTGCCAGAAGCCGACCCCGAAGTCTCCGAAGCGATCGACATGGCGCGTTATTATGCCCGGGCCTTTGACTTGGGTGACGAGATCGCCGATTGCCGCATGGCACCACTCGGTGTCATCGTGGTGACGCCGCCGTGGAACTTTCCACTGGCGATCCCGGCGGGCGGTCTGCTGGCTGCGTTGATGGCTGGCAACAGTGTGATCCTCAAGCCTGCTCCCGAAGCCGTATTGGTTGCCTGGCAACTCGTGCAGGCACTCTGGCAAGCGGGTATCCCCAAAGATGTCTTGCAATTCGTGCCTTGTCCTGATAACGAAATTGGCCAGCAATTGGTCACCAGTGTGCGCGCAGCGGCGGTGATCTTAACGGGTTCGGCGCAAACTGCGCGCCTGTTCCAAGATTGGAAACCAGAGATCCGGCTCTTTGCCGAAACCAGCGGTAAGAACAGCGCCATCATCACGGGCCTGGCCGATCAGGATCAAGCGATCAAAGATCTGGTGCGTTCCGCTTTCGGCCACAACGGGCAAAAATGTTCAGCGGCCAGCCTGGCTATCTGCGAAGCCGAAGTCTATGACGATCCCACCTTCCGCCGCCAATTGCGTGACGCTGTCGCCAGCCTGCCGGTGGGTTCGGCCTGGGAGACCCCGAATCGCGTGACCCCTTTGACCCAACCGCCCAGCCGAGAATTGATGCGCGCCTTGACCACTTTAGAGCCAGGCGAAACCTGGTTGCTCGAACCGCAACCGTCCGCAGATAATCCGCAACTTTGGTCGCCAGGGATTAAACTTGGCGTGCAACCCGGCTCATTTTTTCATCAAACCGAATGTTTTGGACCTGTGTTAGGGCTGATGCGCGCCGAAAATCTGACCCACGCCATCGAACTGGCGAATGCCACGACCTTTGGGCTAACTGGTGGACTTCATTCGCTCGACGACCGCGAGGTCGAACAATATAAAGCGCAGATCGCTGTGGGTAACATGTACATCAATCGCCACACCACCGGCGCCATTGTGCGTCGCCAGCCGTTTGGCGGCTGGAAAGGCTCGGTCTTTGGGCCAGGCGCTAAGGCCGGCGGCCCCAATTACGTGCTTCAGTTGGCGCACTGGCAACAAGTGGATTTACCCAAAAAACAAGCGCTTTGTCCGCCTGCCATCGCCGATCTGTTAGACCGTTGCCTGGCAAACGCATTTCAGCCAAGCGCACGATCCCAGTCAATTGTTGGGCGAACTGAATATTTTCCACTACCGGCCCTATGCGCGCATTTTGGTGCGCGCCCCCCTGGACCAATCATTGCACGCAGTGGCGCTCTGTCAAATTGTGTTGGCCGCCCACATCTGCGGCGTCGGCTTGACTGTGAGCCTGCCCACTGCCGCCACTGCCTGGTCCTGGCTGGCCGGCGAAGACCATGTTCAAATTGTCTACGAGGACGAAACCCAGTTGATTGAACGCCTGTCCATCACGCCCGTTTACGAGCGACTGCGCACCTGCGCACCAGTTTCCAGCGCCTTGCAGCGCGCTGTCAATACCGCGCACATCGCCGTGATCGACGCGCCCGTGCTTGCCAATGGGCGGCTTGAATTGCGCCATTACCTGCGTGAACAGGCGATTGCCCAGTTGACGCATCGTTACGGGAATTTGTTGTCAACGCCCGGTGTTGGGCGGTAGAAAAGTCGCGGCCGACAATTTTTATAGGATAGTTTTGCAATTGACATTTGCTTCGCTTATTTCTATACTGTTTGCCAGATGAGAAGCATTCAAGCAAGAGGGAAAAACAATGACTGACTTAGTCGCCAACTCGGTGTTCGAGATTGTCGCACCCGACATCAGCCAACTTGTCACCGAGGATGATCAACCTGTGGATAATATTCCTTCCGCCAAACAACAGCGTTTGTTGGTCGAACCTTTATATAGTTCTAGAAAAATCGAGCGGCGGTTTTTTGCTGATGCCAATGTCGGTGTCTTCACGACCCCTCGCGAGCCACCGATTGTACCAGATATGTTGTTGAGTCTGGATGTCGAAGTCGCCGAAGATTGGTGGGCCAAAGAACATCGCTCCTATTTTATCTGGGAGTTTGGCAAGCCACCTGATGTTGTGGTCGAAATTGTATCGAACAAAGAAGGCAATGAAACCAGTAAAAAGTTGCGCGATTACGCGCGTATGCGTGTATCGTATTATGTTATCTATGACCCACAATTGCTAATTCAGGCGCAAGTTTTACAGATCTATGAACTGGTGGCCGGGGAATATCGGCCACGCCCTGATTATTTGCTACCCAAAGTTGATCTGGAATTGACTTTATGGGAGGGACTGTTCGAGGACAAACAGGCTCAATGGCTACGTTGGTCCGTATTGGATGGCGAGATGATACCAACCGGCGCTGAACGCGCCGATCAAGAGCATGCACGCGCCGAGCGGCTGGCGGCGAAACTCAAAGCGTTAGGGATCGATCCTGAAAGTGAGTAAGAGGCAAGGCCGCATTTGCTCCAACATGTAAAGTGCTGGGGATATAGTAACGCGGCTTATCAAACAGCTAGGTATAGTAGCTGTAGGCAAGGACCTGTGATGGTAATCGAATATAACCTGATCACAAGCAACCCCGAAATCTTGGGCGGAATAAGTGTAAAACTGGCGCTTGTGATATTGCAAGCGCCAGACAATCCATTTGAGACCTTATCCCCGCTTGTTCCACAAATCCTAGCCGCTTTACGGCAGCTCCCACCTGGGACATCATACGAATTGTGAGCTGTCTTTCTCGTAAATTGCTAGGCTAAGGAAGCAGTTGTATAACTGTCTCTCCTTCATCCAGATCAAACGCCAGCACCGTTTGCTCGCCTTCCACCAGAAATGTCCCCGTTTGGAAATCATGCTGCGCATAGACTTGGCGTAAAACCTGACCATTCACCTGAACACTTGTACATGACATCGGCGCAGCCAGCGTAAAGTCTGAGGTGGGGAAACGTGTGCTGATTTGCACCTGCCACGCACCGTTTTCACCAGGCGTGGTTGTGATGTCACTCAACGTGCGCGCCATCCAGTAGTGGCCGATGGCGGAGGTTTTCATCCAACGGGTCTTGCTGGCGTCGGGGTCGTAGGCGTCGAGGCGGCGTTTGACTTCTTTGAGCACCTCGAAGCCAACTTCTTCGCCGCCAAAGTAGAAGCCCGGCCAGTGGCTGACGAGTACGCAGGGCAGCTCACGCGCCAGGACTGGCGGCAAGCAACCGCCTTGTAAATCTTCGGTGATCATTAAATCGGGATCGCCGGCGTCGTAGCCGGTCCAGTTGCCAAACCAATCATTGGTGCAGCCGATAATGCTGGCGATGGCGATGCCTTTTTCTTTGTCAGCGTGCCAGATTGGTACGTCTGGCCATTCGTCGGGGGCGACGTTGACGTGTAGAAAATAGAAGGGCCTTGGATTGCCGTTGACGCGCTGCGCCGCGGTCAAGGTTGCCTGGGCATAAGCCGATTCTTGCTGGCTGCCAAATGCGCCGGGGCTGGTGACGCCTTCGCACGGGAAACCCGCCGCTTTGAGGATGGTCATGGCAGTCGCGATGTAATCCGTCAAGGGTTCGACGGGCGGATTTACCCACTCATATTGTTCCCACGCTTCGGTAAATTGCCAGGTTTCGAGATCGACTACGTGCGTGTGGGTGAGCATTTCGCAGGTGATGTCGAAGTTGGGCCAAATCACGTCGCGCATCACTTGCATCCATTGATCGTATTCCTGTTGTGGGAATTCGGGGAACCCCTGATCAACCCGACCAATGCCCGCTGGATAGGGCACCATGCTAAATTTGCCGCGGATGCCTTGTTCGGCGCACCATTCGCCCCACTTCTGGACAAAGGCGGCCGGAATCGTCTGCGGCACACGGTCAAGTTTGGCGGGATCACCATCCGAGGCGCGCGGCGCGGCGTTCGATGGATGGCGCGCCAGCCAAGCCTGGCGTTGGGTGATCCAATAGTAGGTGAGGTTGATGACAGGGCATGAATCGTCTACGATCAATGCCAGTGGTGTACGACGTAGTGGGTTGCAGACGGTGATGGGTAGATTGTTCATGATGACCTTTCGTCTATGGTGAGTGAATGTCAATCAGGTAAGTAAGTGACTCGTTCCAACGTTCGACGAAGAGCGTCAGGCCTTCGCTAGAGCGTGCAGAACGAGGAGTCTGGAGCATTAAAATGCTCGGCTGACAATAGGAAGTGCCCTCAGGCACTCGTCTCCTAGTCGCTGAGGCGACTTCCTGCACTGTCACGGGAGCCCACTGGGCGCGGGTTTTAACCCTGTTGCTGTCTCATTGGTACATAATCAGATTCGGCGTTACTTCCATATAAACACTGTCGGCGTAGGGATCAATGCCTAGCGCTTGCCGTTCGGTCATTAACGGTTCGTCCCATCTGTAGAAGAGTTTGAACGCACCGAATTGGGTATTCTTGTCGACAAACGCGTTGTACTTGCCGATCTTGCCCCAGGGATCACCCCAACCATCGGCAGAGATAGTTAAGGCAACTTGGGAGAAGTTTGGATCTAATTGGTCTTTGTTGACGATCATATCATCTTGAAATTGATGCACAAGTAGGACGCGCGGCCCTTCAATTTTATGCTCAGTCATGTAGGTTTGCATTGTCGCTTGGACTTGATTGACCTGTTCGGCTGTGATAAAGCCAATCGGGTCGCCCGGCCAGGCTTGGCCTTTGTGCGCCATTGCAAATTCGGGGTCGATGGCTAGATGCACATTTTTATAGCGCAACCAGGGCAAGGCTGGCTTGAGCGCGTCGGCTGGCTTGAGCGCGCCAATCTGCACATCAAGAATGACGGCGAAATGTTCCTTCTCCGCTCGTTCGACATATGCCTTGACCACTTCATCAGCCAAGAAAGCCAGGTAACTATTGTCGTCACCGGGCGCTTTGGTTGCCATGCCATAAACGAGGTGAAACGCTGGCAACACACTTAATTGATCGCCGTTCGCCTGATCATAACGTTGTGCGGCCTGTTTGAGTAGTTCGGTCAGTTTATCCAAATCATATTCGCCCAGAATGCCCATGATCGGCGTGTCGGGTCGGCCATAATAGGTGAGCCAGGTGGTCTTATAAAAGGGCGAAGTGGGGGCAGCTTTTTGCGCAGCCAGCGTCATGCGCTCGATAATCGTGCCGCGGCTGACGGTGAGCGGCGCCGTATTCGAGATCGCTGCCGATACGGGGAACTGGCTCGGATCGGGCAGGGCGCCGTCGCTGCCAGGGATCGCCAACACCATGCCCACTTGAATCACGTTGGCGTCAGCGATGTGATTGATTCGTAACAAACTGTCCATCTCGACCTGAAATTGTTGCGCAATTAGAAAGAGCGTGTCACCAGCTTGCACGCTGTAATAGGTTGGCGCGGTCACGGTGCCCGTAGTGACTTGGGTGGGTGTAATAGCGGTTAATGGCACGCTTGTCGAGATAGCACTGGTGGATATGAAAGTGGTCGCTGTAATGACAGTGGTGACAGTGCTTGTCGCAACCTCGCTTGGGGTTATTGTGCTAGTCGCTGTAACCTCAGCCGGCCACTGCATGGTGGTCACCTGGCTCATGCGCCCCAACCGTCCGGCTAATTGACGATCGATGGCGAATTCTACATCATCAGCTGCGCCAACCGCCACTGCAAAGTGCTGACCGCGCCACTCACGCCAAACGCCAGGCAGCAGCACGCTCTGATAGACAATGACCTGATCGACCGTGATGGTAATTGAACTGGCATTATGCGCGTAGACCCCAAGAATATGGAGGCTTTCTGCCGGTTGCGCCTGCACCCGTGCTACGAAACTAAAGCTGCAACAACTGGCAACCAGGAATATCACCAGCCAATAATACCGTAAGAATCTCTTCATGTTTGCTCTTTTCGTCAATGTGAATTGCGCAGGACTGATGAAAATAAAAGCAACAGCGCCTCACCCCGACCCCTCTTCTGAAACAGCCCTACCGTTCAGAAGAGGGGAGCCCAACGGTTTATTCCGATCCCCCTCTTCCTGAACTCGGCCCTTTGATTCAGGAGAGGGGGGCGCTTCAGTAGAAGCGGGGGGGTGAGGCGCTTTTATTTTTGCTTGTTTGGGAAGCGCCGCTATGCCTCGCTCATTTCGGGCGTGCGACGTTGTAACCATACCGTCCATAAGATGACTGGCAAGATGCTCAAGGCGGCCATCCACCAGATGATGGCCGAAATGCTTAAGGTGCTATCCAAAGCGGCCCCCACTGCAGCCGAAGCGATGGCGCTGGTCAAGTTAAAAAAGGCGGACTCAGTGGCAAAGACCCGCCCTAACATCTGGTTGGGAACGGCTTGGAACAGAAGTTGGCTCGAAAAGACCCAGACAATCCCACCCCCAAACGCCCGCAACAGGGTGCCTAATAAGACGCCCCAAAAGCTAAATAGTGGCGCACTGAGCAATAGGCCTAGCCCACCAATCAGATAACCCACCGCAATGGCCCAGCGCAAGCGGTGGGGATCATCACCGGCGATCCAGCGGGCGATCAGTGGCCCAGCGCCGCTGCCAATCCCAGAAAAGGCAAACATCAAGCCCAGACTGATGCTGCCGCCTTCACCCATGACAAAGACTTTTTGGGCAATCGCCACTTGCAGCACTTGGAAGCCCGACGCTAAGATCAGCGAATTAGTCGCCTTATGCAATGTGATGATCAGCACATTTTTCTGGCGACCCAAATAACGGAAACCGTCGATGTACTGTTGCAAGGCAGCATTAATCGTTTTATCGATGTTCACCAAATGCGGGTTTGGCGTGACACGGACTTGTGCGATTAGAATAGCGGAGAGCAGAAAACTGCCGCTGTCAATCACAAAGGCCGGATAGATGCCCCAGATGCCCGACGCAAAGCCACCCAGGGCCGCACCCATCGCCAGCATGACCGACCAGGTGGCCGAACCGAGGGCATTGGCCGCACCCAATTCTTGGGCAGAGACAACATCGGGCAAAAGCGCATCGCGGGCCGGCGAAAAGAAACCACTAAAGCCCAGTTGCAGCGCCGTCAAAGTATAGAGTAGCCAAACTTGACCAGGGCTGCGCACCAGCAGGAAACCAAGCACTGTGATTGCCCGCAGCAGATCCGTTATAATTAAAATGCGGCGGCGGTCATAGCGGTCAGCCGCTACACCTGCAAAGGGGCTGACCACAAGCGGGGCCAACATGCGGATCACAAAAAGTGAACTGATCGCCAAACCAGATTTGGTTAGCACCCCAATCAGCGCGGCCGACGCGATCAGATCAAACCAGTCACCGAGCAGGCTTACAATCTGCCCATACCAGAGATTACGAAAATTGTGATTCCGGCGCAGCAATGCCAGATAACCGGTCGGTGTTGGGTCGCTATTTGTTGCAGATGCCATAAGATGAATTGCCCTTCATTGGGTAATCAGGTTATTGTTTTAACCACAGGCCGGTGCTGGTCGTTTGATAGTTTAGTTTTTAGCCGGATAGTGACGATTTTCGTCGTTGTGTGCACGACAATGACGAAAATCGTCACTATCATTAATTTTCCAAAACTAGGGAGTCACTTCACTAGCTAAATCGTCCGGCCCGTTTGGAAATCCATTATACTCGATCAGGAGGAGGAACCATTATGAAAAGTTTACAAGATCAAGTGGCAATTGTTACGGGAGGCGCACAAGGGATTGGTGGCGCAACCGCGCGGCGATTGGCCGAAGAAGGGGCGAAGGTGCTGATTGCCGATTTTGACCTGACTGTCGCCCAAGCCAACGCCGAACGAATTCGCAGCGCGGGTGGGGTGGCCGAACCACTGGCGACGGATGTCTCGCGCACGGTTGAGATTCAGGCCATGGTTGAAAAGGCCGTTGAACTGTGGGGTCGGCTTGATATTTTGGTCAATAATGCCTGGGGTGGCAAAGAGCCGGATGGCAGCGCTTTGACGCTTACCGAGAGCGCCTGGGATTATGCGATGAATGTGATGGTCAAGTCGTTGTTTCTGGCCACCAAGTACGCCGCGCCACACATGCAAAAGTCGGGCAAGGGCAGCATCGTCAACATTTCATCGGTGCATGGCCTGTTGGTGGCGCCGGAAAAACTCGCCTACGAAGCGGCCAAGACCTCGGTCATTGCTCTCACTCGCCAGACTTCGGTTGATCTCGGCCCGCTGGGCATTCGCGTCAATGCCATTTGTCCCGGCCATATTATGACCGAACGCATGCAAGCTCGCTGGGACAAAAATCCCTCATTCCTGGAATTGTTCAAAGCGCAATATCCGCTGCGCCGTGTCGGCAAACCCGAGGATATTGCCAATGCCATTCGCTTTCTCTGCTCAGATGAGGCTTCCTTTATCACCGGCCATGCCCTGGTCGTCGATGGTGGGGTCACCATCCAATTCCAAGAAGAACTTGGGATTGCTCAGGCCCAGTTCTTTCGCGATCACCCCGAGATGAATTTGCCGTAAGAAGTGGTGGACGAGACAGGTAGGGGATAGGCATGCCTATCCCCTACCTGTCTGCGCAACATAGACCACCCATTCGTCGGCGTCGTACAGCGGCACGCCGTCCCAGCGCGGATAGGCATCCGCCGTGGCAAAGCCGGCCTGCTGCATCATGTTCGACATCGTGCTAATCGCATAAGTCTGGTCGCACAGGTGGATTTCCGTCATCTGGTTGGTTTCTAAATGAATGATGTAAAAGCGCTCGGTGGAGAGCGCTGCGTCGTCGTCCCAAAAGCGTTCCCCTAAATGGAGAAATGGCGTATCGCCCCATAAACCAGTATGATCCGTGAACCACCAGCGACTGTCGGTTTTGTCAACGCGGTTCTGGTTTAGCAGTTCAATGGCGAAGGCGCCGCCGGGCTTTAGGAGTTCGACACTTTTGGCTAATAACTGTTCGGCTTCCGCTTTTGGAAAAATGGCGAGTTGCCCATAGAGCAAGAGCACTGCGTCAAATTCATGGGCAGGGAGGTGGACAGTCCGAATATCCTGTTCGATAAAAGTACAACGATCCGCCACCCCTTCCTGCTCAGCCAAAGCTCTGGCATAAGTAATCGCGGCTGGGGCAAAATCAATCCCGGTGATGATGCAGCCGCGGCGCGCCAATTCGACGGCATAGAGGCCAGGTCCGCAGGTGAGATCGCAGATGTGCATGCCCGGCTGTAAATCGAGTTTGGCCCATAACCAATCAATTTGGAGCAGACGTTCCTGTTCAACGCGCGAAGCCGCGCCATGCGCTTGATCGAGGTGTTCGCGTAACATGCGTTCGGAAAAGTCGGGATCATTCCAGGGTAGATTGCCACCTTGGGTCCAGGCCACGGGACGTTCTGGCCGTTGGTAGATGCGCCAAAGTGCGTTGCTGAGTTTGTTGTTTGGTTCATTTGTCATAGTTGTGATCTTTTCTGGCGCTGAGTTTGTCGTAGGATGGGTCATTGACTCATCCTGCCCGCGTTCCTACTGCCCAGATTACGCCTGCTGAGTCAGGAAACGGGGTGGTTGAGAATTTGTTGGTTTTTGCGTGAATACGCTTCCCTATATAATAAGTTTTCTGCTTTTTTTCTGCAAAGGAGAATTTAATGAAGATCGAAAAAATCACACCATTTATGGTGGATCGTTTTCTGTTGGTGCGTGTCTACACCGACGAAGGCATTGTGGGCAATGGCGAGGCCGGTTTATGGGCGCATCATCCTACCGTTTATGCCGCCATTCAAGAACTGAGTGAGTATTATATTGGCAAAGATCCAGCACGCATCGAGCATCATTTTCAGACTGTTTCGCGTAGTACACATTTTATGGGTGCGGTGCAAAGCGCCGCGCTCAGTGCGATTGATATTGCCCTGTGGGACATTCTGGCGAAATCGGTAAATTTGCCGGTCTATCAATTGTTGGGCGGCAAGTGTCGCGACAAGGTCAAAGTGTTTGGCAATGTCGGTGGGGCCACGATCGACGAATGTGTGCAAAGCGCCACCAAATGGGTGGAACAGGGCTACGTCTCGTTACGCATGGCCGGTTTTTGGCCGGGGTGTGAGAAGCTAAACCCAACCCAAGAGGTCACGCAAATTGCCGAGCGCGTCAAGTATGTGCGCGAGGCGATTGGCAATGACATTGATTTGGGCATCGAATGTCATCGCAACTTTACGCCCGAAGAAGCGATCACGCTGGCGCATGCGCTCGAACCGTACCGGATGCTCTATTACGAAGATCCGTTGGCGCCAGAGAGTTTGGAAGCGATGGAATATGTGGCGCGCCATATCCGTTTGCCGATGGCGACCGGCGAACGTTTTTATAATATCTATCAGTTCAAGGATCTAATCGACCGCAAAATTGTCAGCCTGATCCGCTGCGATCCGTCGCTGGCCGGCGGTTACACGCAATGTAAAAAGATTGCTGGCATGGCTGAAGCCGCCTTTATCGGGATCTTTCCCCATTTGATGGGTAGTCCGGTTAATATTTCGGCCTTCGTGCAGTTTGATGCCTCGATCCCGAATTATTTCCTGCACGAAAACTATGTCACCTCGGATGTTTTCAACGAGATTGTCGATCACCCTGTCGAGCGTGAAGGTGGCTATATCCTGGTGTCGGATCGGCCAGGCATTGGTCTGGATATTAAAGAAGATAAACTGGCAAAATATCCGTATAAGCCGATCAAGATTACGGGGGCCTTTGGGGCGGATGGCTCGGTGGCGCATTAGTTACTATGTTACGCACGACCCTATAAAAAATGGGTAGACAGAGCGGAATGTGCGATCAGTCCCCTCCCTTACCAGGCGTCGACGTGAGCTCCGCCGAACGGGGAGGGCGGGGGAGGGGTTGCTTGCGCGTTAACCCAGGGCAACCAGCACAGAAAAACTTTGTGGTTCCTCTGTGTGTCTGTTCTTTCTGTGTAACTTGAGTTAGTTAGTGAAAAAAATGTGACCGGCACCTCCCGCTGCAACGGGCGATCATTGCTGATCTAAAGGCCCGCTCGGTGCGAAAGGTGCCGGTCACATTTTTTGAAAAGGAAATTTATGGAAATAATCATTACACCCCCAGAGCTGGCCCAAGCTAGCCTATCAGACACCCACCTGGCACAGGCGGTCAAAGCTCTGCGCGAGGATGGTTTTGTGGTCTTGGCCGATGTCGTTGATCACACGCATCTAGATATTTTGCATGAACGGATGGAGGCCGATTCACAACGGCTGATCAAGGATAAAAGGTGGGGTGGCGCGGGCTCGGTGCTCGGCCATCTACAACAGGGACCACCGCCATTTGCGCCGTATGTTTTTAGCGATATCATGGCCAATCCTTTCGCAATCCAGGTGAGTAAAGCAATCTTGGGGGAAGGACTCTATAATCGCTTTTATAATGGCAATGCCAATTGTCCGGGCAGTGGCACACAGCCGTTGCACGGTGATGCCCCGCACTTATGGCAAGATATGACCATTGCGCACCCGACAGTATCACTGGTCGTCAATGTTTCATTGGTCAATGTCACCGCAGAAAATGGCGCGACCGAATTGTGGCCTGGCACGCATCTGGTACTGGTCAACCGCGGTCCCATTTCGGCAGAAGTGGAAGCCCAACGGCGTGAACTGGCGCCGCCCGTCCGTGCCACGGCGCGCAAGGGCAGTTTGCTGCTGCGTGACATGCGGCTCTGGCACCGCGGCGTGCCCAATCATTCCAACGAAATTCGCCACATGATCGCCATGGTGCATAACGTCAAATGGCTCCAGCGCAGTGATCCTTTACTTTTCAACACCGGCTGCGAAGACGCCTTTCCTGCCTCTGATCTCGACCACAACGTGCAATTTACCGAGCAACCGTTGGAATATCTCTTCACACGCACGCCGACAATCAAGGCGTGAATATGGATCAAATTGCAATCATTTCTGACTTACATGGCAATTTGCCAGCCCTCGAAGCGACCCTGGCCGATATTCGACAACGCAATATTCACCTGATCTATTGTTTGGGCGATGTCGTTGGCAAAGGGCCAGATGGGGCCAAAGCAGTTGATCTGTGCCGGGCGGCGTGTCAGCTCGTTGTCAAAGGGAATTGGGATGAAGAGGTGGCCAAAGCGACTGATTGGCCAGTTGGGCTTTGGCATCAAGCGCAGCTAGGGCCAGAACGCGTGCGCTATTTGCAACAATTGCCCAATACGATTGACTTTCAACTCAGCGGCAAGCATGTGCGCTTGTTTCACGCCTCTGCCCAAAGCATCTATTGTCGGGTCGGCTTCTGGGATAATCAGGCGCGGCTGCAAGGCATGTTTGCCAACACAGAATTTACCACCAACACTTACTCCGAACCAGACATTGTTGGTTATGGCGACATTCATCATGCCTTTATGTTGCCTGTAGAAGGCAAGCTGCTTTTTAACGCGGGCAGTGTGGGCAACCCGCTGGATCAGATTCCGCTGGCCGGCTATACGATTCTCAAAGGTCATCTGAACGCACCCGAATTGACCTCTTTTTCGCTTGAAATTGTGCGCGTCGCCTATGACATCGAACGCGCTATTCGTGAGGCGCGAGCCGCGGCGATGCCCAAACTGGCTGAATATGAGTTTGAGTTAAGAACGGCCAATCATCGCAATCAGATGTTTGTGGCAGGTTAATGGCAATTCGTTGCCAAAAACCCTTTGTAAAAAAGGGGAGATCGTAGATTTTAGGCACCACTGGAATTGGTTTCCAAGTCGCTGAGGCGACTTGCTACTGTCAGCCGCGGGATTTATCCCGCAACCCTTAGCATGGATGGGTCGCATCATTTTGTTCTGGTATAATGGCAGAAAAGTTATCCTCAAGCTAAGATCCCAGAGAATGGAGCCATCACAAACATGCCCGACCCTAATGCACCAATTGCCGTGATTGGCGGCGGCGTGATTGGCTTAACCAGCGCCATTCGCCTGCTCGAACAAGGGTTTCCAACGACGATTTTTGCCAAAGCCACCTCACCACATACCACCTCGGATGTGGCCGCGGCTTACTGGGCGCCTGAACCAATTCTCGAAGGCGGACCGCGCGAAAGTTGGGCGCTGACCAGCCTGGCGACTTTCCAGCAACTAGCCGCAGATCCCACCATTGGGATCGATATCATGCCCTTATATGAACTCGCCGACAGCCTGGCGATTGAAACTTTTGCTGGTGCGTTAGAGAATATCGCCCTGGAAGAAGTCGAAGATGTCCCATTCGGTGTTTTTCCGTCACCTTGGTCTGGCTTGCGTTTTATTGTCCCGCGCATTGATGTGCCAACCTATATGCCGTGGCTCTTCCAGCGGTTCCTGACCTTGGGCGGCACATTACAACGCACGGAAATTGCTGATCTGCGCACGCTGGCCAGCGACTTTCGCGCGCTTGTCAATTGCACGGGCTTGGGTGCCCAAGCGTTGACCGGCGATCCCGTATTCCCAATTCGCGGCCAGGTGATTCGTGTGCGTAAACCGGTTGATCTGCCGCCCCACATCATCAGCGCCGCATCCACCACGGAAGTGACCTATATTGTCCCCCGTCGCCACGATTGTCTGCTTGGCGGGACCTTTCAAGATGATAATTACGATCTGCAAGTGGATCCGGCGACCGCGATTAGCATCTTGCAGCGCTGTGCTGGCTTTCATCCTGCTCTACAACATGCCGAGATCATCGAGCATCGAGTGGGGCTGCGTCCTGGCCGGGCGCAGGTGCGGCTAGAAGTTGAACCGCTGACCGCGACGACGACCGTTATTCACAACTATGGGCATGGCGCGTATGGTCACACCTTGTCGTGGGGCTGCGCGGCGGCGGTCGTGACCCATGTGAAAAATCTGCAACGCTAATCACAGAGGAGGCCTCAAATGGTGAACCAACCAAGCGCAGTGGCCGATGAGTGGCTGCTTGATGTGCCACCGTTGCGCCGTTTTATCACGGCTGTCAACGAGATTCGCCAGCAAGCCGACGATCCGCGCACGGCAGTGGCTGCAATTCGCCCCTATTTTACCGAATTACTCAACGAGCCGACCTGGTTGCCGGCCCACTATCAAGAACCGGCCGAAGAGAGTGGCATGGGACGCAAAACGGGCATGTGGCTGCTTTATCGCGCCGGCGATGGCGGGCTGGCTTTCTCCGTGCTGGTCTTGCCTGCTGGCGCGCAGACGCCGGTGCATGATCATCTGGCCTGGGGTCTGGTTGGCCTCTATCGCGGTGAACAGGCCGAAGAAGTTTTCGCACGCCAGGATGATGGCTCCCAGGCCGATTATGCCCAACTGGCCCTGACCGAACATCATATTCTGCGACCTGGGGACTTTTATGAACTCTTGCCCGAAAACGACATCCATCGCGTGCGCACGATCTCGGCTGTCACGTCGGTCTCCTTGCATCTGTTGGGCAATGACAATGGTTGTATCTGGCGGCATCGTTTTGAACCAGAAGCCAGCCGTATTGAGCCATTTCGTTCTGGTTGGTTAAACGTAGATTGTCGTGAGAGGAGCGAAGTATGATCATTGATACCCACACCCATTTCTATGATCCCACCCGACCGCAGGGCGTGCCCTGGCCAGCGCCAGATGACAAAGTGCTCTATCGCACGGTCTTGCCCGAAGATTTTGCCCAGGTGGCCGTGCCCGAAGGCGTGACTGGGACAGTCGTGGTCGAAGCCAGTGGCTGGTTGGAGGATAATCAATGGGTGCTGGATCTCGCCGCGGCGAACCCCTTGTTGGTTGGGTTGGTCGGCCAGATGGAACCGGGTAGCGCGGCGTTTGATGCTCTGTTAGCCCGGTTTGCTGCCAACCCACTTTTGCGGGGCATCCGCTGTGGTGGCCGTTATTTTGTGCCACCCATGGCGCGCTATGTGCTGGCGGACCTGGAAAAATTGAGCAAACGTGGCTTATCTTTAGATCTGCTGATCGGCCCGCAACAGATCGATGGCGTAGTTGACCTGGCGCGCCAACTGCCTGAATTACGCATCGTCATCAATCATATCGCGGCCATGCCGATCACGGGCCGGGCGCTCGATTCCGCCTGGGTGGAACGTTATCAGGCGCTGGCGGATCATCCGAATCTCTCGATGAAAGTTTCTGCACTACTTGAAAATAGCACCGTGCAACCCGCGCCAACCGAGGTTGATTTCTACCGGCCTACCTTGGATGCCTTGTGGCAAACATTCGGCGCCGATCGTCTGATCTATGGCAGTAATTGGCCGGTCTGCGAGCATGCTGGCACCTATGCCACCACGATTGCGATTGTTAAGAAATATTTTGCCGAGAAAGGCGAAGACGCGTCGGCCAAATATTTCTGGAAAAACAGCAAGCGTGTCTATCAGTGGCTTGACCGAAATTGACTTGTGTCTGGTCTATTGATCCGTAACTTCTGTTACGCCATAGACAACCAAAAACCTGACACAGAGACACAGAGGCGAAAAAGCTGGTCGATCACAGCCAAACACCATTGGCGGGGTGCTATTCAGCGTTTTTTCTCTGCGCCTCTGTGTCTCTGCGTTAAATTTTGAGCTTTGCGTAACATGCGTCCGTAAGAACAATAGTTATACCAAGATGTCCGTTGCTGATGTTATATGTAGAAGTTGAATTGACAAACGGCTAACGTCACAAATTAATTGTCATTTACATAGATAAAGTAAGACTTTTGCCTGATGCGAAAGATCCGCTGACTCATCCGAGCATAGCGCCGGCCCAGCTAAGCATGACACTGCTCCCCACCCTGCGGAAGTTGAACCCGCCGATATTCCGTTTTGATGACAGGTAAATATAAAATAGAGATTGGAGATTGGGAGATTGTTCTGGTCTACTCCCAATCTCTAATCTCTGCCCCTCCCTCAGTAACCCTTCCCTACCACCTTCTACTCACGCCCACAAATGCGCATATTTTAAACCTGAGCCGGTGTTAAAGAGCACCACGCTTTCCTCTGGCTTGATCCAGCCCTGTTCTAACAAGCGTACTTGCGCGGCCAGACAAGCGGCTCCCTCGGGCGCGGGGAAGATGCCGGTGGACTGGCCCATCACGCGCGCATAGTGCAACATCTCTTCATCTGGCACGGCGATGGCGGTGCCGTGGCTTTCACGGA
>JAPLGZ010000090.1 GCA_026389895.1 Chloroflexota bacterium
CGATCTTCCGGGCTGCCTGGAAAGCCAAAACCGGGCCGGATGGGGAGTTCGAAGAGTCCTGCCTGGGCTCTGGCGCTCAGGCACGAGCGATTGTGCTAGGCTGGGAAGCCGACGTTGCCGCGCTCTCACTTGAGGCCGATATCACGACAATTACCAAAGCCAAATTGATTACGCATGACTGGAAGAGCAGTCCATATAATGGGATTGTCAGTGATTCTGTCGTCGTGTTCGCGGTGCGCAAAGGCAACCCGAAAGGGATCAAAGATTGGGCCGATCTGGCGCAACCAGGGCTGGAAATCTTAACGCCGAACCCGAAGACCAGTGGCGGTGCGATGTGGAATATTTTGGCCTTGTATGGCGCAGCAAAGCAAGGCTATGTGACCGGTGTAGCCAAAGACGATGATGCCGCGGCTCAGCAGTTCTTGCTCAGTGTCCTGAATAATGTCACGGCTTTGGACAAGGGCGCGCGCGAAAGCATCACCAACTTTGAACAAGGCGTCGGTGATGTGGCGATTACCTATGAAAACGAAGTGAAGGTTGGTCAGCAAAACGGCCAGGATTATGAGATGGTCATTCCAGCTTCGACGATTCTGATCCAGAATCCCGTCTCTGTGGTCGATGTATATGCCGACAAACATGGCACGCGTGAAGTTGCGGAGGCTTTTGTCAGCTACCTGTTTACCAAAGAAGCCCAAGAGATCTTTGCCAAGCATGGTCTACGTTCACCAGATCCAGATGTGGCGAAGGCAACAGCCACTGAATATCCGGATGTAAGCCATCTCTTCGATATTACCTTCTTTGGTGGCTGGGATAAGGCAACACCGGAATTCTTTGGTGCGGATGGCATCTTTACCAAGACGGTATCCCAGGTGCAGAAACTGTCGCAATAAGCAAGCTTGCAGTCTTTAGCCTAAAAAAACGCCGACCTCGAGGTCGGCGTTTTTTTATAGTGGGTTATCCAGGATGACTGAACGATTTGTCGTCCCGACGAAGACGACACTTTACAGTTTCGACCGAATCCGGGCCGCGGTATCAATCCACAGTCATGTGCGCTTAGGAGACTTGTCCAAGAGGGCAGCGGCCGCTTCGTCTACCATCCAGATGAGCTGACCATTGATCGGTTTGATCAATTGGGCGGGCAGCAGCGGCGGTTGGGGGGGCTCGGCCAAGACTTGCTGCAGCGCATCGGCCTTATCGGCGCCAGCCACCAGAAATAGGATATTGGCCGCCGCATTGACTGGTTGCGTGGTCAGCGTGATGCGCCAGGTGCTGAACTTCTCTACGTAATTGGCAACAACCCAACGTTGTTGGGTCTGCGCGGGTTGGCTTAGCAAAATCATCTCCTGTCTGGCTGCTTCCGAGCCAGGAAAGAGTGAAAGGGTGTGGCCATCATTGCCCATGCCTAACAGGACGAGATCAAAACGGCCAGCGCCAGGCGCGGCACGGAAATACTCACGCAGCGTTGCTTCATATTCCTGGGCTCCGACTTGCGGTGCAAGCTCACCGCGTATGCGATGGATGTTCGCGGGTGGGAGTGGTACATGGCTCAACAAAGTTTCGTGGGCCATCCGGTAATTGCTCTCCGAATCATCGGGCGGCACACAGCGCTCATCCCCCCAAAAAACATCGATTTTGCCCCAATCAAGCTGGTTGGCATAGGGTTCACTCGCCAGTAGCTTATACATGGCAGCCGGTGTCGAGCCACCCGACAAAGCCACGCTAAAGCGACCTTGCGTCGTAATGGCCGCCTTAGCCAACTCGACAAAACGCTGCGCCGCGACTTGGGCCAGGACCTTTGCATCCGTATATTTTTGAATAATTGTTACAGATTCGCTCATGATGACAAATCCTCCCACATTGACTGCAGGTTATTTCCCTTAATGCTGTATTTCTTTACTTCAGATTGTCTTTAAGTATTCGCGGATCAATAGAGCGGCGGTCGCCCCTTCGCCAGCTGCGCTAGCGACTTGCTTGGTGCTGCCGGCCCGTGCATCGCCCGCCGCAAAAATGCCGGGAACACTTGTCTCTAACAGATCCGGGTCCCGTTGCTCGAAGCCAACAGGGCGGTTACCATCATGGACCAGATCATGGCCCGTGATGATAAAGCCATATTGGTTTAAGCGGATCCCTGTATCATGCAGAAAGGCCGTGGTGGGGTCAAGACCAATAAAGATAAAGGCGCCATCCACCGCCAGTTCCGAGCTTGCGCCACTCTGGCTATCGGTCAACTTAATCGTATTCAATTTGGCGTGCGCACCCACAAATTCTTGCACCTGCGTGTTAAAACGCACTTCGATCTTTGGATCGCCCATCACACTCTCTTGAATAATTTTGCTGGCGGTGAAGTGATCGCCGCGCGCCAGGATCGTTACTTTGTCGGCAAATTTGGTCAAGTGGAGGCTCTCTTCGACGGCGCTATTGCCGCCACCAACCACGGCCACCTGTTTTCCCTTATAGAAGGGACCATCACAAGTGGCGCAAAAATGGACGCCCGCCCCAATATAGTCACTTTCGCCGGGCACATTGAGCCGCTTATAGCGACTACCGGTGGCAATTAGCAACGCACCCGCGCTATATTCGCTGCCACTATTGGTGACCACACAATGATAGTTATCATGGCTGTGGAGCGATATAATATCTTGTGCTTGCAATAGTTCTACGCCAAAGCGTTGCGCCTGTTGGCGTAGACGCGTGGCAAACTCCAAGCCGGTCACTCCTTCAGGGAAGCCAGGAAAATTGTCGAGCTTTTCGGTGACCGCGGCCTGGCCCCCAAAGGCGGCTCGTTCGATCACCAGCGTATCGATCCCCTCGCGCGCCATATACAACGCCGCCGTTAAACCAGCCGGGCCACCGCCAATGACGATGACATCAAAATGACTGCGCTCGACACTGGTCTTTAAACCAATTTTTGCGGCCAAATCGGCATTGCTTGGTTCGACTAAAAAAGAACCATCCGCGAAAACGATCGTCGGAATGATCCGCTTGCCATGATTCTTTTCGATCACAAATTGCTCAGCGACGGGCTCTTGTTCGATATCGACCCAGTTATAAGGGATTTGATGTTCACCCAGGAACTGTTTACTGCGCCGACAGTCAGGACACCAATAGGCGCCATAGATCGTGATATTTGCGTTTGCCATCATAACTCCTTATTGTCCGTAAAATGTACAGACGACAGTGCTTGAGATAAATATACGGGCAGGATACTTCACAGATGCGAATTAAATATCACAAGATCCTTATCGAACTATTACACAGCAACCTGGGTTTAACTTCCGTGACGCCGATCAGTCAACCAAATCATCTAGTTGCGCGGTGCTGGGCTAAAGTTGGGTGTCATGGCCGCAATGGAGCCGGGATCAGTGGAGTAGAGGCAGGCTTTATTCTGGATGCTCGGTGCGCAGTTGCAACCAAAGCAGCGGCAACAGCATGGCGATAAATACAACCACAACAGGGCCCAAATTGTGTAAAGAATCGCGCAGTTGGTTGCTGCCAGGAATGGCGCCTATCCCATAGAGAATATAGGCCAAAAGCCCAAAAATTGTCGCCCATAACATACTGCGCACCAACGTGTGCCGTGGCAGAATCCAAATTTGGACAATCAACAACAAACTAAGGGTGATTACAATGGTCAGCAAGGCAATCACCAGGGTGATCAGGTTGACACGCTGGGTGTTATTGATAGGCTCAACCGCGGCTGGCGTCTCGTTTGGGTTCGGCGGTGCCACCGTGGGCGAAAGGGCAGGTGGGCCAGTCAATGTGGGGGTAGTAACAACCGAAGGTGAGGCGACGGCGACAACCGTTTGGCTTGGCGCGGTTGTATTCTCTAAGGCTTTGCCCTGAATGTTAATCATGAGCGTCTTGCTGGTAGCGGCGGCTTCACTGCTCGCCGACAAGAGCAAGCCGCCTGGGCGCTCTAGCAGAATATCTCGCACGGCCATACCGTTGCGGGTTGCCACCGGCTCAATAATCAGCGCGGTGGGCTCACTTTGATACTTCACTTGAAAATTGACCAGGGTGTCATCATGCACAGGCTGGCCGTTATAATCAAGCACAGGCCCAACACGCAGACGGATGGTATCACCGGCGTTCAACACACGTTGAGTCTCGTTGGCGCCCGATGGAGCCACTTCTTGATCAGCCAGCATGACATGCAACTCAAGGGAGCGGCTTGGATCTGGTTTTAACCTTTCCGTCAACGAACCGAAGCGCGTCCCAGGTACATCCACTGGCGGGGCGCCGGTGGGTGGGTAGCTGCGAAAAAGCGCCCGGACCGCGCTTTCCAGGAAGGGTTGTGTCTTGCTATAAACACCAAAATAAGCTGTGAGTTTGCTGATTTCGGTTGCGTCAAGAAAATAGGGGGCATTCAAGGCGAAAACGATCACATGCTTGCCCGCGAGTTGCTCGCTGCGCTCATGTAAAAATTGTTTAACAATATCACTATTGGTCTGTTGCGTAGGATCGACATCTAACATGGCAAAAATCAACCAATTCGAGTCGTTAATTAGACCTTCCGTCTTGGCATTTTTGTCCAAGTCCGGCACAGATGGTTCTACATCTTCCCCAACCCGGTCATCTGTAGCGATTTCACGCGTTGATGTCACGGGTGAGGTTGCAGTGGGGGTTAAGGCTAGCGTTGCAGAAGCGGATGGGGTAGCGTTTTGGCTGGTCGTATTGAGCAACTCGGCCAGATCGGCAAAGGTTCGGCTCACCACTTGATTTGTATGCAACTGGCCGGTGGCGTTCGAACCATACCAGGTTTCAATGATCTTGGCCATCGCATCTGGCCCCAGTGCAGCCTCGATCGTGCAGCGGTCACATTCACGCACCAAGCGGCTATCACTAAAGATCAGCAGCTTATCCGCCTCGCCAGGCGCGGTCGGCAACGCATCAGACAGTTGAGAAGCGTCGGGCGAGAGAATGGTGATTGATTCGCGTGCCACCTGCTCCATGATTTTACTCGCATCTTTGCGGTTATCCTCGTTTAAGATATTCAGATCTGCTTCATGCACCAACACGGTAGACAAAGGGATCAAAGGATTATTGGCAATGAGTGGCCAGGTGGTTGCCTGTGAACTGTTGGTAGAAGGCGTGGCGTTGGCCAAGTTCCCACTGGCATAAAGGCGTAATTTGAGCTGTAAAATGCGCCGCAATGCCTCATCAACATGGGTTGTAAAATCGGGGTCACTGGCATAACGCGCTTGGAAAAATTTGATCGTTTCGATAATATGTTGTTTTTGGGTAGGCCAGTCTAAACCGGCTTGGGCCTCACTTAGGTAAAGCAGATCGTGGCCGGCTGTAAAGGCATCAAGGGCTACTCGACGATGTGGGAACAGTTTGAGCGAGGCATCATAATAGCGACGCACGGCAGTTACCCCCAGGGCATCACTCATCAGGAGACCACCACCAGCGTGCCAATCCTTAAACTCGCCTTGATTCACAATCATATTAAGTTCGGGGGCCAAACTTAACGGCCCAGCGCGCCCTGGGGTTGTGCCCTGCAACGCACTATAACGGGTATGGCTGGACATCATACCGTCAGCTGCCCCTGGATCGCCAGTAGAACTCAGAATCGTTGATGTTTGGCGAGTGACGTTAAAAAATGGCTCGATCGCCACGCTGCGCAACTCTGGCAAAGTCTTCTGAACGGTTGCGACCTCTTGATCCGGCAACCGGTCAATATCCCCTTGGCCTGGAAAATGGCGCACAATCGTAGCAACGCGCCCAACGCTTCCTTCATGGATCCCCCTGATGTAGGCATGGCCTAATAAGCTGACCCAGTACGGGTCCCCGCCAAACGACTGGGCCCCCAACGCACCAACACTATCGGTTCGCGGTTGTTCGACCACATCTAAATTCGGCCCCAAGATCATATTGACCCCGACAGCACGCAACTCGCGCCCGACAATTTGCCCAACTTTACGCGTCAAATCGGTGTCCCAGGTGGCGCCAAGCGCCATTTGGGTTGGTAGTGGGGTGAAACCACGGCGCAGGGCGGTTACAGGCAAGTCATCGCCAGCCTGCTCGACAGCAATCAGCAGCGGCAGATTTAAAGGGGGCTCCCCCAGTTGGCTCTGCAACGAAACTGTGCCTGTCGGTGGCCAAGCGTCCGGCGCAACCGGATTTAAGGCCGTTGCAGCCGGCAAGAGATACCCATAGGCAGTAGCCTGCAATTGATTGATGAGCCTGGCCACCTGCTGTGGTGTATCCTCGCCTTTGGCATTACTAAAGTTGCGCGTCTTGGGGCTCAGAACGATGCCCCCGACATGATATTGATAAATCAATTGGGCGATATCACTCTCGGGCCCAACCGTATTGCCATCAAACGTGATGACAAAAAGCTGGCCCACACGTTCCGCAGGGCTCATCGCCGCAACTAATGCGTCAATTTGCGCGCCTAGCGCCGGATTTTCCACCACAGTCGGTGTGCTCTCCACCGTCGGTACAGGCGGGATCGTACCGTTCAAGACTGTATTCGAAGGCGTACTGGGCACCGTAGAAGTCACAGTTCCCGTGCTATCTTGGGCCCGCAAACTGGTGAAAGAAGGCGTCAAGATCAGGAAAATATTTAGCAACACCAGGCCAATCCGCTGGCGCAGTTGGCGGGAAGCATTGATTCGATATTGGTTGTGATATTGATTAGAATAGTTAGTCAAGATAATTCTTTTACTTAGAATAGGCACAATCCTCTTCTAACAACGATGACAAATAGCTTACATTGTATCAGAAAGAGATTATTACCATATTGATAAAAGCTTGCAAGCATCTTACAAATTTAACATGCATCGATTTTTACAGCGACTATTATAATTCTTCAACATAGCATATCTGCAGTTTGATCGCAAGTGGACATAGGTGGCACTGGGATGTGAAATCGGTTAAGCCGTATTGCCGACGAAAACCGTTCGAAGTATACCAAAGTATAGCCATCGTCACTTTTAGCGTCAAACTTACGTGAAGGGCAAGCAGACAGAACTTATGTGTCTCCCCGGCTAGCGAGCTACACAAGGGCTGAACCATCACCACAATTTCTCTTCTTCATCAGAATTTTCACGTGAATTCATGGATTTCTAAGGCAAAAAACATATTTTTGAGCAAAACGAAGGATTTATGCAAATTCAACGATTTAAATAGTAGGCTGCGGGCATTGTCAGGACCAATGCGCGTTGCGCGAGGGAGGTCTCGATACATTTGATAAATTAAAATGTTCCCGCTATACTGAGCAGACCAGTTTATATTTGTCGCGTGGCAAATCTCGCAACTGCATAGCGGCTTGCGAATTTCTGGTACAGTTTGTATGCTTTTCGACGAAGGAAGAATATGTACGAGCTCAAACCTCTTACTGATGTTAATAAACGCGATGATGGCTCAGGCGCGCCTGAGCAGCCAGAACGGCTAGAACCTAAGCGACCATCATTTATTCAAGTTATCTTGCAAGAAATCGTTCAAGTTGTGCTGCCCGCCCTCTTATTGGCGCTGACGGTCCATCTGTTTTTGGCACAAGCTACGGTAGTTTTTGGCCAGAGTATGGAGCCAAATCTATCGGCGCGTCAACGTTTGATCATCGACAAGATAAGCTACCGTTTTCATTCGCCAAACCGCGATGATATTATCGTCTTAAAAGTGCCGCAGATGGACGAATTGCTGGTCAAGCGCATTGTCGGTCTACCGGGTGAAACGGTGGAAATTCGCAATGGCCTCGTCTATATTAATGGTCAGCAATTGCCTGAATTGTTTCCACACGATGAATCCAATCAGAATATGGCGCTGACGACGCTTGGCCCGTTAGACTATTTTGTATTGGGTGATAATCGCGGCAACAGCAATGATAGTCGCGTTTTTGGGCCAATCAAGCGTGGGTACATTTTGGGTCGCGTTTGGTTACGGTACTGGCCGCTTGACCAATTAAAATATTTCTAACCCTCCACCATGTAAAACACCATGAACTCCCGACGTTGGAGTAATGTCACCAAGATAATTGTGACGGCCACACTGGTCGTCTTCGTCATCGTATTATTGGTGACATTTCGGGCGATGATCTCTCCGACGATCGTCGCCTTTTTGCTTGCGTTCATTTTAAGCCATCCAGTTAATTGGCTGCAACGCCAGACGGGTTGGACGCGCGGCCTATCCGTTGCAGTGCTCTATATCGTGATTATAGCGGTGCTGGCCCTGATGCCCGCCTTATTTATTCAGCGCGCCATTGGTCTGTTTACTTCTTTGCAGCACACGTTGGAAGATCTGATCGCCAGTCTGCGCAGCGCTCAGGGGGGCCCCCTGCTGACTTTTGGCAATTATCACCTCTCCGCCGACAATCTTTTGCAAGGGGTGGGGGATGTGTTACAAAACATCTTGATTCTAGCCACCGCTGATCCGCTTACCCTCTTTCGCGGCCTAACCACCGGGATTTTAACTGTTGTTTATGTCCTGGTTTTGAATTTTTGGTTGATCAAGGATGTCCATAAGCTCAAAAAGCTCGTATTTGAACAAGTTCCAGGTGACTATCAGGAAGATATGCACCGCCTAGACCAGGAGCTAGGCCGAGTCTGGAATGCTTTTCTACGTGGGCAGTTGGTTTTAAGCCTGGTGGTGGGGCTGCTTGTTTGGGTGGTAACGATGATCCTGGGTGTGCCCAATGCGGCAGGTTTGGCGCTACTCGCGGCAACCATGGAATTTATGCCGCACATTGGCACAGGTATTAGCACGACGATTGGCACCGCAGTAGCGCTGTTTCAAGGCTCAACTTGGCTGCCTTTAAGCAACATCTCTTTTGCATTGATTGTGCTAATCTTCTATATTGTCATCGCCCAGATGGAACATGTGTATTTGATTCCTCGGTTTGTTGGTGGGCGAGTCAAATTACACCCCGCCATCACTTTTATTGGCATTATCAATGGGGCGATGGCGTTTGGTGTGCTGGGTGTGCTGCTGGCCACACCGGTCATTGCCAGTGCTCGCCTTATCATTGCCTATGTTCGGTGCAAATTATTAGACCTAGAGCCTTTTGAGCCTTTGCCCTCTACGACTGGCGTGCAGGTGCGCGGTTTGATTGCCGGGCGCAAGATCGAAGCCCTGATCTTTGATCTGGATGGCACACTCACACCGGTTGATCTCCAGTTTACCATTTGGGCCGTGAAGCAATTTCACTGGTTAGACCCCCTTGTCTCTGCCAACCAGCGGCGCTATATGGCCCAACGCTTTATGGTTGGGGTGGAAGGCACCGTCAACTTCGTCATCAGTCAGTTGCTACGCCTGGAACTACGCCACGATCTCAAGCGCTTATTGCCCTTCTTTGATCGTGTACGGGGCTATACGAAGCCAGAGGCGATGAAGGTGCTGCCTGGTGTTGTTGATGGTCTGTATGAATTATCCATGCGCTATCGCCTGGGCCTGATCTCTACGCGCGATCGGCAAACTGTACAATGTTTTCTTAAAAAGACTGGGTTGGATGAGCAGTTGTTCGATGTGATCCTCACCTGCGAAGATGTGCACCATTTATTGCCACACAGTGAAGCCATGCGGTTGGCAACAGCCAAATTTAATCTAGAAGCCAATCAGTTGCTGGCGATTAGTGATACAGATATAAATTTGCGGGCTGGACGAGCCATGGCGATGGCAACGGCTGGTGTTTTGTGGGGGCTAGGCAACGCAGCCGACATGCGCGATGCGGACCTAATTTTAACGACCATTTTAGAAATGCTGCAGTGGTTATAACGGCGACATCTGACAAAATTCCAACGTCACGAACCCAGTAAGCAAACCAGCACAAAGCCCGGTCCTTCATGACCAGCCGGGCTTGGGGTGGCCAACAAACGATTGTATGCCACCTTGCATGCGTACACAATTCTCAGGCATAGAATACAATTAGGTACACGAAAATTCTTCACGAAATCTACGTAAACGGCGCCGCATGAACTGGAAAAAAGTTATTCAGCTGTCCATGGTGCATGTAGGGGTAACCATGACGGTTGTACCCATTACAAGCACGCTTAATCGCATTATGATTGCCGATTTGCATTTGTCGGCGCTGCTGGTCGGTCTGTTAATTGCCTGCCCCTATTTGCTCTCTCCCTTACAAGTGGTGATTGGCAATTGGGCCGACAAAAATCCGATCTGGGGGCGTCATCGTTCGCCGTGGATGGTGTTGGGGGGCTTAATGGCGGCGTTTGGCAGCTATTTTACGGCCCATGCAGTCTTTCTATTTCCTGAAAATTTTATCTTGGGTCTGTTGGTTTCTTTAGTCACTTTCACGGTTTGGGGGGTCGGAGTCAATATTGCATCGGTCAGTTATCTTTCGTTGATCAGCGAGTTGAGCAAAGAAGAAGCCGGCTGGCGCAATCGGGCGGTTAGCGTTATGTGGACAGCCATGATTATCTCTATTATTCTCACGGCCCTTACACTATCGCATATGTTAGAATCGTATAGCCGCGAAGCCTTATACACCGCGTTTGGTGCTGTCTGGCTCGTCTCTGCTTTCTTAGTTCTGATTGGCTCGGCCGGGATCGAACCAGCCGCCGTAGGACGTGTAGTGAAAAATAAAGCGGAAAACCCGCTGATCGCCTTCCGCTTGCTGACAGAGAATGTGGCAGCACGGCGTTTCTTCGTCTATTTATTGCTTGTACTCGTCAGCTTGCATGCACAAGATGTGCTGCTTGAGCCGTTTGGTGCCGAAGTCCTAGAGATGCCAGTTGCCATGACATCGCGCCTGACTTCGCTTTGGGGGGTAGGTCTCTTACTTACCTTGACCGTCGGTGTTTTACTCGTGCGCCGTTTTGGTAAAAAATTCTGTGCGAATTTGGGTAGCTTGGTCGCAGCTTTGGCTTTTGCGTTGATCATTAGCGCTGGGGCAGCCCATAATGAACGATTCTTTATGGGGTCTGTCTTTCTGTTAGGGCTGGGAGGCGGTCTTATGACCATTAGCAATCTCAGCTTTATGTTGGATATGACTATACCACAGGCGGCCGGGTTATATATTGGTGCTTGGGGGATGGCAGATTTTCTTGGACGGGCGACGGGTACAATTTTTAGTGGACTACTGCGTGATCTATTATACGGATTGACCGGTCAACCAGGGATAGGATATAGCGTCGTCTTTGGTTTAGAAATTGTAGGGTTATTGGTTGCAATCTGGCTCTTTCGCGCGATTTCGGTGGAAGAGTTTCGCCAGAGCGCAGAGGTGCACCTTCATGATGTACTGGCGATGGTGGGTGACTAGAACGTAGTGTTCGTGGCAGTAGGTGCCTGGCTATCTCACTTATCTGGGTTAGCCAATAAACCGGTTACAGAATAGTTAGGCAATCGTTGCGGCGAATTTCAGACTGAGCGATTGTTTACATGGATAAAGCTCATCGGCGCAAAGCGAGAATTACGACCGATGGCCTTCTAGAAGCAAGTTGGCAACTCAGACTTTTGGCCGATGAGCGAATTGATAAAATGAGGCGTGCTATGTTAAAGGTTTTAATTAGTTACGATATGCAAACCGGCAAAGAGCGTGAATGCCAGGATTATTTAGTCAACAAATTGGCCCCCGGCCTAGCGAGATTAGGGTTCCGAATCTCGGATGTCTGGTATACGATGTGGGGAAGTTCGCCCCAGATTCTCAGTGGTGGCGTCATAGATGACCTGGCTCAAGCGCAGAAGATCTTTCAATCCAGTGCCTGGGAAAAGCTAGCCGATGGCATGGGGCCATTAACCGAAAATTTTCATATACGGATTGTCAAACCTCAGCCAGAAGAGTAGGGGAAGATCCCCAGTGCTGGTCGAATAAAAAGGTCAATCTATCTAAATCGATGTAAATTGAAATGCGGATGAGTGCGAATAGATGATGTACTCCCGCATTTTTTAACCCTTATATTGCCTATGTCAAAGCATCAAAATTATCAAAAACCGCTTGCCCTCATTGTTTTTCTAGAAAATATCGGCCACATCCACGGTTTACATCTGCCGCAATGGGTGATGGATTTAATCGATTTTTCTACCGAAGAGTATGCAAAATTATTGTTACGACTCTACGGTGCGTATCGCCGTTACGACAAAATTATTATCCTCGAAGACAAACAAGCAACGGGGTCGGCCCTGGTAGAGAGCCTGCTGCGCGCCAGCCAGACGCATCGAGTCGATGTTCTATTGTTAGTGCATGGGAATCGCGGTTGCCTGATTGGCTATAAAGGCAAAGAGTTGGTTGGCGCAGAGACGTTTCAGCCATTGTTGGATGCTTATCGTCAGAATCCAGCTTTGCTCAATTTACGGATGGTTTATGGCATCAACTGCTATGGCAGCACACTCACAGAAACTTGGCTGGCGCTCGGTGCGCAGGCCGTTAACGGCGCGCTTGGCATCAATTGGTTGCCAGAGCCCAGTCTTTCCGTCTTTTTATATAACTGGTTGAAAGGTCGGCGTTACAGCCAAGCAGTTCAACGCAGCAATCAACAGGCGAATCAAATTTGGCGCAAAATTTTGAAGCCAGATCCGATGGGCGACGATCACCCCTGGCTACAAAGTAGTCGTCAGATAGTCTTTGGCGTGCGTGATATTACGATCGATTCACTATAAAAGTATAGCCAGCGCACTGCTTAAGTTGCAGTGCGTTGGCTATACCCAAGCAAGGGGCGGTACGCCTAACGAATAAATCTGCCCATTCTACCAAGTGGCCCCATTGCCGTAATCAGCACGGCTTTCACATCCCCATTTTCACTCTTCGTTCCCAACACACGCAGTGGTAAGCCTGTGCGAATTTGTGCAGGTCGCCCAACCGCGCCTTGCTCAAACCAGGTGGTTGCTGCATCGACAAGAACATTAAATTGATCACCATTTTGTGGCTTTAAGACAAGCGTATTCCCCTGCTCTTCCACCAATTGTCCATGAAATTCAAACGCAGCTAACTGGTTTGGTTCACCCACGAAAAGCAACAGGATCGTTGGTGCACCCCAGGCCCGTTTTGGAAAAATCGTAACGGTACTCCCGACTTGTAGATTGTTAGCCGCCAATTTGTTAAGATCTTTATCAAAGAGCAGACTAGTGGCGCTAACGGTAAAGGTCACAGGTCGAGAGGCATCAAGCCCCGCCTTGCCTTGTCCCTTGCGGGCCAGGCGCTTTGGTACGCTAAGCTTGATCTGCACTTGCTCGGTATTCGCGGCAGCTACAGTGCCTGTGATTACAAATAACCGCGGATTGTTCTTGCGAGTGCGTGCGGCTTTTGCCAAGCTATTTTTTTCTGGTTGAGGCGACACACTGTTCTGGGGCTCACTATTTTGGGGAACCGTGGCCTGTGCCAACACGGTGCTTGGTTGCAAGTTGAGCAACAGTGTCAACATTAGCGCTAGCGCAACTCCTGCGCCCGTCAGAATCGACCAAAATTTTATTGATTGGCCTTGAAATTTCATGGCTACTTGTCCTTTGTACATTTTCAATTTAGGGAAACGGAATGCTGAACAACCAAACATTTGCTGTCCATCTAGAGTATATTGAAAATGTGTAAGACAAGTTGGGACGATTTGTAAAAAGCTGGTAAAAAAGTAAATCGGCAATCAGAGAATGATTGCCGATTCAAACGAACGTAAGCTATAGCTTATACCTAAAGATGCTTAGGGTGCACAATGAGCTTATTATGGTTTTATGGTCTTTTTAAATGTGAGGTAATAACTGACATGAATGCCATAGTTGCGTTTTTCGATGCTGCCCATGCCGGCGCCATGCAAAATATCACTAGGCAACCCTTCTACCTTGGCATTATACGCATAACCGGCGGCGTACATCTGGAAATTCCACGAATAATCAGGTGGGGTTTTAGCTTCGGTCACGCCTGGCGTATTACCATCCCCCCACCAAACATTCACGGGCTGACCGACAATCCGATTCCCATTTTCATCTAACACTTCCATATAGATATGGTGTGTCCCACCCGCCTGTTGTTCATCGGCCCAGTGAGCATCGATCAATCGCCAATAAGGTTGGCCTGAAGGAACTTGCGCCTCTTCAACCGTCACGCCTAGTTGGTCAAGGCGCGGATCCCAAGCGCGGGCGGCTTGAACTGGCGCAGCTGCGGCTTTTGCTTCTTCAGTAGGCGGTGGGGCCGCCGCGACAGCATCAGCAACTAACTTTTGTAACGACCCAGGTTGAGGCTGCTCAATCGCTTGTGCTTCCATAGTTGGCACGAGGGTTGCCTCTGGGGCACTACTGACAAGGGCAGCGGATTGGTTTTGCACGGGGGTTGGCGTATTGGTTGGAGGCGGCGTATACGTAGCAGTAGGCGCCATTGCGCTGTCGGCAGTAGCAATTGCCGCCGACATATTTTTATCTTCTGCAGCTACTTGATAGCTACCCATCGCATAGACCGCAGAAAGCGCTCGTGAGGTTACAGAAACCGAAGAGCCATTGAACGCCGATGTGCCATTAATCAGCGTGTACAAAGTAAACGGTAAAACAACCCCTAAAATAAACAGGATTAGTAGGATTAACAGCGCCAAACGCAGTTTTGCCCCACCACTCATATTGGCAAATGATTCAGCCAAGCTGCCACGATTTTCAGTTTGCGCGGTGCTTCGGGCAGCAGCGCGTTGGCGGCGTGGCGTTGGGGCCACCATAGCAGATTCAAATGGCTCATAGGTGCCCATGCCACCATTATTAGAGGGCTCGGCCAGACGTTGGCTAAGGATGCGGCTTACATTAATCGCAATGCTCGGATAACGGGTCACGAGCATATCAAAATCTTTTTTACTTAGCACCCATACATCAGCATCGCTCTCGGCGATAGCGCTTGAATTGCGCGGTTGATTGGTGAGCAACGAACGCTCACCAAAAGCCTCGGTTGGGCCTACCATACGACTACCACCACTAAGCGGCTGAATGCGCACCTGGCCTTTTTCTAACAGGTAAAGCGCATCGGCAGGGCTACTGGCACGATAAATTTGGTCGCCAGCGCGAAAGCGTGTCGGTTGCAGATGTTGGGTAACCTGCTTTAAATCGGCCGGATTTAGATCGGCCAATAGCGGAAAATTGTGAAAACGCTCTTCACCGCGATCAATTTTGGTATCGGATAGACGGCTGGCCAATCCCTGGCTAATAGCCTTCCCGATCGCAGGGTGATGAACAGCCAAATCGTCAAGATCAGACTTGTAGAGAATCCACAAATTAGTATTGCGAGTGGCGGTTGCATCTTCGGTACGAATCAGACCCGTAAAGAGGCTCATTTCGCCAAAAAAGCCACCGGCGCTAATCCGTGCTTTTTCTTCAACCACCCCGTTTGGGTTCTCTTCTGTTAGTTCAATTTCGCCACTCTCAATTAGATAAAGCGCATCGCCGGCTTCACCAATCCGGTAGACACGTTCCCCAGCCGGTAGATGTTGCAAAACCATACGCTGGGCAAGCGACTGCATACTCTGAGGGGGCACTTCGGCAAAAAGTGGCATTTGGGTAAGCCGCAATGCCGCTTGCGCCTGATCCGCTCGTCCTAAACGAGAACGCGCATTACGCCCTAAGCTGCGCCGCAGACCAGGGTGACGGCTGTTAACTGCCTGGAAATTTTCTGTTGGCAACACCCACAAAAGGCTCTCTTCCAGGGCCACAGCAGTATTGGTATAGGGCTTATTTGTCAGCAGGGCAAGCGCTCCTAAAATCGAGCCTGCTTGCAGCCTTTGAATCTCTGGCTCAACCGTATTCGCCTCAGGCCGCAATTCAAACGAGCCAGCCTCGATCATAAAGAAGCCACCGGGCATTTCACCCGCGCGATAGAGCGTTTCGTTGGCGTGGATAATCCGAGGTTGCAGTTGATTCGCAATTGCTTGAAGCGTATTGCGCGGCAGGCTGCTCAATTCTTGCGTGCGCGCCAACCGTTGCATCAGATAATCTTCCATCTGCGAAATCAAGCTGCCAAAATTCTGGCTTAGCTTGATACCAATAGCAGGATCCTGAAGCACCAGTTCACGCAGTTTGCGGTCAGGTAATTTCCAGAATTCGAGATCAGAGACACTAGTGGCGTTTACATCTTGCGTTGCACCCCGAAAAAGTGTAGCGTCACCCAATATACTGCCCGGGCCAAGCGCGGCCAAGTTTTGTCCGCTATCGGTTGTCAAGCGAACAAAACCTTTTTCAATTAAATAGAGGGCTTCACTTTGATCGCCAGCTTTGTACAGCGGCGAATTAGTCGGGCAGCGACCAGCTACGAAATTTTGCGCTAAAATTTCGAGTTCATTATCGGCCAGCCCCATAAAAGTCGGTGCAAACTTGATTAGATCGTTTTTCACAAGGCCTCCGTGCCATCAAGTTGAAGGTTGCTCAAAGGGTAATGCGCTTCGCACTGCATAAACAGGCATTCGTGACCAGTCCTCGCTGACCATGGAAGCGCATAGCGCTCTGCAAACAAGGACGACGACACTGGAACTAATGTTGCCGTTTGAAGGTTACAGTCCAGCTATAGTGACCATAACAACCAGTGTGATCGGCAAAGTTTTTACAGCTTGCATCATCCTGACAATATTTGGCCCCAATTAATGTTTCGTACGGAATATCCCATGGCTTAGTCGTAAGGCCGGTGGCTACATCGCTACTAACTTCGCGCCCATCGGCATCTTTAATTACCTTGACATCTTGACCGCTACCCAGCACAAATTCTGCCACACCATCTCCTTTACCCTGGGAGCCAGTGACATATATCTCTCGTGCGCCATACTCAACTTGCACAGCCACACCGTTTAAGCGAT
>JAPLGZ010000511.1 GCA_026389895.1 Chloroflexota bacterium
ATTCAGGCATGAAGAGAAACGAGTCTACACCATGAATTCCATCAAAGACCCTCAAAGTGAACCAGTCACCACCACCCCATCATTCCCGAAAAAGCTCCACATCGGCGTTGCCGGGTTGAGTTGCGAATGCTGCACCTTTTCGCCGCTGCTCTCCGGTGAGCGCGACTTTATGGTCAGTGCAGGCGCTGAATTATTGACGAATTATGGCTACTTCGCGGATTATCCCGATGTCCATTTCACGCCCCTGATCCGGGCGCGCGCCCTGCCGGGTGGCCCCATCGAGCCGGCGTTCTATGATGGTTTCAAACAACGGCTGCTCGATGAGCTTGGCGCCCACGCACCCTGGGACGGCATCTTTCTGGATATGCATGGCGCGGCCAACGTCTATGGTCGTGATGATGTGGAAGGCGATATGCTGGCCGCGATTCGGGAAGTCGTCGGCCCTGGCTGTTTGATCTCTGCCAGTTACGATCTGCACGGCAATGTCTCTCAACGTGTGATCGACAGCCTGGACATCCTGACTGCCTATCGCACGGCGCCCCACTTGGATTGGCTCGAAACCCAGGAACGGGCGCTTGCCCTGCTCATGCGCTGTTTGCGCGAGGATCTCTCGCCCAGTCTCGCCTTCCTCCCAGTTCCCATTCTTGTTCCAGGCGAGCAGAGCAGCACCGAATTTGAACCTGCGGCCAGTCTCTACGCCACCATCCCGCAAGTCATAACGGATTACCAGCTATTGGACGCCTCGATTTTGATTGGTTATGTCTGGGCCGATGAGCCACGTGCAACCGGGTCGGTGGTCGCGGTTGGGCTAGACGCAGAGCGAACCCGTGCCGCCGCGAGTGATCTGGCGCAGAAGTTCTGGGCCGTGCGCGAGCAATTTCAATTCGGCGTCACGGCAGGAACCGTAGACGAGTGTATTCAACTGGCGCTGCAAGAGAAGCCAGGGCCGGTCGTCATCAGCGATTCTGGTGACAATCCGACCGCGGGCGGGGCCGGTGATATTCCCTTTGTCCTGGCGCGTTTGCTGGCCTTGGGCGTCGAATCGACCCTGGTTGCGGGCATCGCCGATGCGGAAGCGGCCGCGGCCTGTGCGCAAGCTGGCGTCGGCGCGACGATTTCGCTGACAGTGGGCGGCAAGCTGGACCCGATTCATGGCCAGCCGCTGTCGATCAACGGTACGGTAGTCTCACTGCACACCGTACCCTGGCCTGCCAACGCCAAACCGGGGGCGGCGGTCCTGCCCAATCACGTGGCAGTGATCAATGTTCAAGGCATTCACGTCGTCATCACCGAGCGGCGTACGCCCTTCCATCAGATGACTGATTTTACAAAGCTTGATCTCGATCCAACCTCATACAAAATCGTCGTGGTAAAGATGGGGTATCTGGTGCCCGAAGTGGATCAGATGGCCAGCCGCGCCCTGCTGGCGCTTAGCCCTGGCGCGGTCAATCAGGATATTGAACATCTGCCCTTCCAACGGATCCAGCGTCCCATGTTCCCAATGGACAGGGGAACGATGGGTTAGCGCCAGGCTAGCGGGTTTTCTTGGTATTGACCAGAACAGCGATTTCTACGAAGCTCTGCGGCGACTTTTCATTGAAAAGACAAACAAAATAGAGGCGCTAAACAGACAAAAAGCTGATAAAATACCAAAATGCGTTTATCCCTCGATGGCTTGCTTTCTTGAAACTAATTTTTTATGCCGCTGTTTGGCTTCATCCAAACCAGCAGTTATGATTGAGATAGGAGGTTTTCATGTCAGAGCTTAACAAAATCGAGTACAAAAAGAGACAAGAGGCCATTGCCAAACTGACCCCCCAGCAATATCAAGTCACCCAACAGAGTGGCACTGAACGCCCAGGCACCGGTGAATATTTGCATAACAAGGAGCCAGGCATCTACGTTGATATTGTTTCGGGTGAGCCGCTCTTTGCTTCCTCGGACAAATACGAAAGTGGCTGTGGTTGGCCTAGTTTTACCAAGCCGATCACACCCACGTACATCAAAGAGCTACGCGACAGCTCGCATGGCATGGTCCGCACCGAAGTTCGCTCCATGAACGGGGATAGCCATCTGGGGCATGTATTTCCTGATGGGCCGCGCGATCGGGGTGGTTTGCGCTACTGCATTAATTCCGCCTCGCTGCGTTTTGTCCATCGTGACAAGATGGTGGCCGAAGGTTATGGCGATTATCTGGATCAGGTAGAAGAGATTTCCTAGTCGTTCAGACACGCCCCGGCTATATGAGGTGATGTGAAATTCGTTACCTATCGCCGTCATGGTCCATACTGAGGCTCGGTCCAACATTAAAAGACGTTACGCAGACTCCAATTGGGTAGTGCAACATAGAGATATTTAATACTGCTGTAATAGTTATGCCATGCTACTGTAATAAAAGAAGCGTAAGATGTAAACATCCGTAGAAGATTGCGGCAAATATCTGAATCAAGTGGAGGATTTTCATTATGACAAAAGAACGCGCAGTTTTAGCCGGTGGCTGTTTTTGGGGCATGCAAGATCTGATCCGCAAACAACCGGGTGTCCTGAGCACACGCGTGGGCTATACAGGCGGCGATGTAAAATTTGCCACCTATCGCAATCATGGCAGCCATGCCGAAGGGATTGAGATCTGGTTTGATAATGAGAAGACCAGCTATCGTAAGCTGCTGGAGTTCTTCTTCCAGATCCACGATCCGACAACCCTCAACCGGCAAGGCAATGATCGGGGTGCTTCGTACCGCTCGGGCATCTATTATGTGGATGAAACGCAACATCAGGTGGCGCTCGATACAATCGCCGATGTCAACGCGTCTGGGATATGGCCCGGCAAAGTCGTGACCGAAGTAAAGCCAGCCGGCGACTTCTGGGAAGCCGAGCCGGAGCATCAGGATTACCTGGAACGGTATCCACACGGCTATACCTGTCATTTCCCACGCAAGAACTGGGTGTTACCAGTGCGTCAGACAGTGGAAAAAGTTAGCTAAGCTACGCACAAATAATAAAATTTTAACACAGCGGCGCAAAGGCAGAGGGAAACACTTTGCGCCGCTGTGTTAAAATTTTTGTTCTGACTTTGCCAGGTTACAGGAGAGGCAATTTTGGCGATCCAATTTAATTTTGATAATAGCTATGCGCGCGAACTCGAAGGTTTCTATGTTCCGTGGCAAGGAGCAGAGGTGCCGTCCCCGACCATTGTCAGGTTCAATGATGCGTTGGCGCGCCAGTTGAAGCTTGATCCCTGCGCCTTGAACAGCGCCGAAGGGGCGGCCATTCTGGCCGGTCTCGTGATCCCGGAAGGGGCCACTCCGCTGGCCCAAGCCTATGCCGGCCATCAATTTGGTAATTTCTCGCCGCAACTGGGCGACGGTCGCGCGATGCTGATGGGTGAGCTGATCGACACCCGAGGTGAACGCCGCGACATTCACTTAAAAGGGTCGGGACGCACGCCTTTTTCGCGCGGCGGTGATGGCAAAGCGGTGTTAGGCCCCGTGCTGCGCGAATATCTCATGGGTGAGGCGATGTATGCGTTGGGGATTCCCACCACCCGCGCCTTGGCGGCGGTCGCCACCGGTGAGACCGTTCGGCGCGAGTCACTGCTGCCGGGGGCAGTGTTGGCGCGAGTGGCCGCTAGCCATCTGCGGGTTGGCACCTTCCAATTTTTTGCGGCGCGCGGCGAGACCGAGAAGGTGCGGCAACTGGCGGATTATGCGATTGCCCGCCATTATCCAGCGCTGGCCCAATCTGCGACCCCCTATCTGGAATTTCTGCGTACCGTCTGCCAGCGCCAAGCCGTGCTTTTAGCCCAATGGATGACTGTAGGCTTTGTCCACGGCGTCATGAACACTGACAACATGGCGATTTCGGGCGAGACCATCGACTACGGCCCGTGCGCATTCATCGACATTTACGACCGCAAAGCAGTTTTTAGCTCCATCGATCAGTATGGGCGTTATGCCTTTGGCAATCAACCGGCCATTGCTCAATGGAATCTGGCGCGCTTGGCCGAAACGCTGCTCCCCTTGCTCGATGACAACCAGGAGGAGGCGATTCGGCTTGCCACCACCGAGATCCAAGCTTTTGCCGACGAATATACAGGCTTCTGGTTAGACGAAATGCGCGCAAAGCTGGGGCTTGCTACGCCTTCTGTGCACGATCTGCACTTGGTCAATGCGCTGTATGAGGCGATGGACGGTCAGCAGGTTGATTTCACCCAGTTCTTCCGCAATTTATCCCAGGCGGCTTTGGGTGATGCGGAACCAGCCCGACGGCTCTTTGCCGACGACACTAAATTTGTCACGTGGCTAACGGAATGGCAAACGCGCATCGAGACTGAAGGGATTCTGCCCACGGTACGCGCCCAAGCCATGAATGGGGTCAATCCGATCTATATCCCGCGCAACCACAAGGTAGAGGAAGCACTTCAGCGTGCCATTACGGGTGATCTGACCAAGTTTGAGAAATTACTAGCGGTGTTGGCAAACCCATTTGAGGAACGCCCAGGGCTTGAGGAATATGCGCAACCGGCCCCAGCTGAGTTTGGCCCTTATACTACTTTCTGCGGCACATAGTCCGACAAATCTTTTCAAAGGATAACGATGCGTTCCATGAGTGCTTTACTGGCGTCGTTGAGTGATGAGCAACGGCAGGCATACTATCTCAGTTGCGCCAGCATTGCCCTGGCGCATTATGCGTTGGGTGCCATCTCGCTTCACTTTATACAACACAATGCGGGGATTGTCTATCGATTGGATGATGCCAATGGTGATGCGCGTTTTCTGCTGAAAATCCATGAGAGCGCGGGCGATGGCTTGCTGGACACACCTGAACAGTTGACGGCTCAGATGGCGTGGCTGCAAGCGTTGACCGCAGATGGGCGGGTCGTTGTGCAAGCGCCCATCGCCAATCTGCGGGGCGAATTCGTCACACAAGTGCAACTTGATGGGCTGGATCGGTACTCTTCGGTTTGTGTGCAGCGTTGGATCACAGCCGAACATGTCGGCCATTGGGACGCGGAACATGCCAATGCAGTGGGTGTTCTGCTGGCAACGTTGCATTCGATCAGTGAAGAATGGGTTGGCAGTGAGAACGAGCAATTCGGTGGTTATGAGGACAAATACCTAATCGAAGCAATCGACGAGTTGGCCATCACCGTCGATCTCGCCTTGATCAGCGCAGAACAATACGACATCATCTGCCAGGCGGGCGCACGGATCGTCAGCATGCTGGCCCAGCAAGTACGAACGCGGGCGACCTTCGGGTTGATTCATGGTGATTTGCATCAGGGCAATGTACTCTTCGATGGCATGAAGGCAGTGGCCCTCGATTATGGCACATTTCGCTCTTTTTTTCTCTACGATCTTGGCGTGTCGCTCTACCATGCTACCTTTGACGAGGTCGCGATCCGCCATGCGCTTGTCGCCGGTTATGCCGCGGTCCGCCCGTTGACGAAAATCGCTCACGACTTGCTTGAAGCGTTTATGATCATGGCGGCCCTCTTTAACCTGGCCTTTCAAGCCACGTTGCAAGAGCATCGCCTCTCGCCAGTCAACCGCCGCAACATGCGCCAATTTGTCGAAAAGTTTTGCCGACCCTTTGTCGCCGATGAACCTTTTCTGTTTGAGGGTCACCCCTTGACGGTAGCAGCCCCATCCTAGATTGTCATGTTTCGTTGCGCCCTGAGTCGCGCCATGGCTTGACTCATTTCGCTGGCGATCTCCTCGTAGGAATTGAGCGGGGTCAAAGCGTCCTCGATCGCTTGCACATGGCCATCGGGCAACGTCATATTCACGGCACCATAGCGCGCCACCTGGCCCGTTTGATTGAGATAATGATCATAGGCATCATCTTTGTTGTAATGCCAAAACTCCCAGGGATAGGTCACAAAGCCATGTTTTCGCATCAGCGCGGTGATCGCCAAACGATTGGCCTGCGCCTCGGCAGAAACGAAGGGTGAATCCATCGGTGTCAGTTCAGACATTTCAAGATAAGGACGCCCCCGATCCACTTCAAGACCACTGTCGCGCTGCAGCACCGAAATATCAATGGCGCTGCCAGACATGTGGGTGCCAACCTTGGGCGCCGAGGCGACCAGTGCGTTCACGCGCCGCGTGACCAGTTCCACCGAAGGCAACGCGCCATTGCACTCCCATTGTAACCGTTGCAAGATCACATCAAATGTATAGGGTTCTCTGGCCAGAAACTTCTGCATCGTCAACGTGCGAAAGGCATCCTCCACCTTGAGCACCCAACCCTGCTCATTCATGGCCCGTGCGCAACGAATAAAGTCGTCGATCAAGCCGGCGCGCAGCCAGAAGAGTCGCGGCAAGCCCTTCACATGGGGCTTATCCGAAAAGCGCACCTCAATTCCCGTCGCGGCCACGGCATCAATTAGTGAGACCATTGGCTCACCACATTCCGCCACAGGATATTGGCGAATCTGAGCCATAAAGGTATAGGCTTCATCCATCTTCGCCGCCCAATAGGCGCGTCGCGCATTATCATCGGTTGTGTTGGTCATGTACCCTCACTGTTCAAATTAAATCACGCAGGTGACGCAAGCCACAGAAAAAACGGCTATCCAGAGAAACATGGGCAAAGATTCATCAAATCTCGGCGTAGACCTCAAGGAGGTTGCCTTCTGGGTCGGTGAAATAGACAGTGCGATGGCCGCGCGGCTGGTCCGTGGGCGGGTCCACGATGGTCACGCCTTGGGCCACCAGTTGCTGGTAGCATTGGTCCACTTCGGCTGGCGCAACGAGAAAGGCAAGCTGCACGCCGGGTAGCTCTGGCCGAACCCCTTGCCCATCGTAATTGCGCGTCCGCTGGCGCAGACTAAGCAACACCGAACCGGCCCGAAAGGCCAAGCTTGTCTCTGATTCGGAATCGACAGGAAAGGCAAATAGTTCGCGATAAAACGTTTTCATGCGCGCCATATCGTCACAGAGGACGATCGCGTAATTTAGTTGTTGAACGGCTGTCAGCACAGGTTTACCTCCTCATGAGTTTCGAATTTCAAATTCCATAATTGTTCCGTAGGCAAGCCTCGGGCCGATCTATTCGCACGTCGGCGTGCTCATGCAACTTGCCGGTTTTGGTTATGAAAGCTCATTGGGCGTGGCTTGGACGGCAGGACCAAATGACAATTTTCGCGCCCTTAGCTTTTCCGTCGCCTGCTTTCGGGTTACCTACCTTTGGTTGCGCGCTATTATAGCATAGTCTGAACCTGGCAACGAGTGGCCCGCCAGCCCAGGGTGTCTATAAATCTAGTTGTTATGAAGTTGAAGGCCTTCACGCATAAAGACCCGCCTTGGGCGAAAAAGGATACGAACAGATGGGACAGGATATCAATATTGATGGCGGCTGGCTGACCAAAGGACTCTAAGCCAGGTCACTGGATTAGTTGACAAAACATCGCTAACCGCAAAGATCGCGAAGGTCGCCAAACTGCACGCTTTGAAGCAATGCACATCAGCCAACAACGTGTACCTTGATCTGCCCCTGTACAGCATCACAGCAATGAGGATATAATAACCAACATCAACCATTACTAAGCGGTTACGACCGTTCTGTCTAATCGAAATGAGTGAAAAATGAGTCATACCGTTGTTCTGATTGGCGAGGCAATTGGGGAGGCCAATCTGGCCCGTTTGGCCCAGGCCCATCCCGACCTGGAGTTTCGCTATTGTGTCGAGCGCGAAAGTTACCTGGCCAATGTGGCCGATGCCGAGATTATCTTCAGCAAGCAGTTCCCGCCGGGCACGCTGGAGCGGGCAAAAAAATTGCGCTGGGTGCAAGCGGGCACCGCCGGTGTAAACCACCTGTTAGTTGCCGGTATTGGTGAACAGGGCATCCTCCTGACCAATGCACGAGGCGCCCACGGCACGCCAATTGCCGAACAGACCCTTGCTTTGATGTTCGCCTTTGCCAACCGCCTGCCGACCCTGGTGCGCGCCCAAACTGAGCGTCAACAGGTGGCGCGCCAGGTCATCGCCGAAAAATTTGAGTTGGCTGGGCAGACGGTCTGTGTGATTGGTCTGGGTGACATTGGCGGCGCCCTGGCCACCAAGGCCAAGGCGCTGGGCCTGCGTGTGATTGGGGTGCGCCGTACGACCACACCTTACCCTGGCCTGGACGCCCAGTATACGCCGACGCAATTAGCCGAGGCATTGCCGCAAGCCGATCATGTGGCGCTCTGTCTGCCACTCACCGCGGCGACCACGGCGATCATCGGCGAACGCGAGTTGCGTTTGATGCGGCCCACCGCCTATATCTACAACGTTGGCCGCGGTGCGTCGCTTGACGCGCCGGCGCTGATCCGCGCCCTGGAAGCTGGCTGGATCGCTGGGGCTGGCCTTGATTGCACCGACCCAGAACCGTTGCCGGCTGACTCGCCCTTGTGGGCCATGACGAATGTGATCTTGGCGCAACACACCAGTGGCAGCAGCCCCTACAATGCCGACCGCATCACGCAGATTTTCCTTGAGAATCTGCACCGTTATCGCCGGAACGAGCCGCTAAATAACCTGGTCGATCCCGTGCAGGGATATTGAAGACAGGGCCTTGTTGCGGAGCATCGTCGTCAGGCCCAGGGGCGGGCCATTGTTCACAAGTAGCGCTGGGTGTAGCCAAAGGGCTGGCTTGGCTGGTCAGCGATGAGGCCGACGATGTGCGTGGGTTGGTGAGTACATACGAACCATCATTGACGCGCTGATAAAAACCACTTCCCCGAAATTGTTCAGACTCTGTTTCTATTTCAGAATGGGCATCAATTGACATGTGGATAGTTTAGTACTATACTATTATCATGTCTAAGGATAAACTGACAACTTTCGTACAAGCACGACGAAGAGATGCGACACTACTGACTTGGTTTCGCTTCATTCGTGTATTGAAAAAACTGTTGCCCCAAATGGATGAGCATCTGAGAAATTGGAATCTCAGCCAGGGGCAATTCGATCTGCTCGCCGAAATCGCTGCGGAAGAAGGTATCAACCAACAAACTTGTGCAAACCGGTTGAATGTGACAAAAGGAAATATTACCCAGCATATGAGCAACCTTGAAAAAAGGGGGTACATCCAGCGGGAGAAGCTCGGACGCGATAATTATGTCTCTCTAACGGAAGAAGGGCGCGCCTTATTTTCGACGATTATGCCGACGCACGATCTATATGTCAAAGAAATCCTTGCCCCGCTCACGCAAGAAGAGATTCAGCAGTTTGCGGCCATTTTGCGCAAGTTGGACCGGAGTCTTGACTAACCGCTACCCCAAGCGGTAGGTGTTGAGTCATGAAAGTTATTATATTTTTTTAATCCTATAGTTTAGTCCTATACTATAGTAAACGAAAACAAACAGGAGAAGCAGTTGACGAGCGAGCAAACAAAAGCAGCAAAAATCGTTGTTACCCCCAACGGCCCCTATCTCGTCTATGGCAACCCCAACTTTGTCCACAATAAACAGATCAACTCTGAGCATGGTGAGCCAATGACATGGCAGACCAACCAGCACATTGAGACGGGCAATCGACCCGTCGTGGCGCTTTGTCGCTGCGGCGGGTCGGCTAACAAACCATT
>JAPLGZ010000780.1 GCA_026389895.1 Chloroflexota bacterium
GATCGCGCGACGCACGAGATCGGCTTCACCTGGTGTGTAGCCGGCCAGTTTGCTTAAGGCTTGAATGATCTGTTCTTGATAAACCAAAATCCCATAAGTTTCACTGAGGATTGATTCCAAGCCAGGATGTTTATATTCCACCGTCTCTTCGACATGCATGCGGCGGATAAAGGTCGGAATATATTCAAGGGGGCCAGGTCGGTAGAGCGAAATCATGGCGATGATGTGCTCAAACAGCGTCGGCTTCATCTCGGTGAGCACGCGGCGCATGCCTTGGCCTTCCACCTGGAAGACGCCACTCACTTCGCCGCTGGAAAGCAGCGTAAACGCCTCTTTTGCCGCTTCGCCTTCAAAGGGAATATTATGCAGCGTATATTCGATGCCGTGCCGCTCTTTGATCAACTGGCCAGCCTCGCGCATGACGGAAAGCGTGCTGAGGCCCAAGAAGTCCACTTTGAGCAGGCCAATCGACTCCAAAATCGGGAACTCGAATTGCGTGATCGCTTTGGTAATGCTGCCCTTGCTGCCGCGCATCAACGGCGTGTAGTGGGTCAGTTCGCGATCAGCGACGATTACAGCCGCAGCATGGATACCAGAGTGGCGGGCCACTCCTTCCAATTTCTGCGAAGTTTCTACCAAATCCTGGACCCAGGCCTCCTGCTTTACCATTTCCATCAGCTCAGGACTGTAGAACTCGTGGCCTTCGGTCAAGACATCCTGAATGGTGACGGGCTTGCCGGGAATGGCTGGGATCAATTTAGCAATCTTATCAACGAGCTTTAGATCAATGCCTTTGGCGCGCCCGACATCCCGCAGCGCGGCCCGTGCTTTCATCCGCCCAAAGGTGACAATTTGCGCCACCTGTTCTTCGCCGTAGGTATCGATCGTATATTGAATCAACTGTTCGCGCTGGTCGTCGGGGAAGTCCAAATCAAAATCGGGCATGCTCACGCGACCGGGGTTAAGGAAGCGTTCAAAGATCAGGTTGTTCTTCAGCGGATCGATGCCCGTAATGCCCGTACAATAGGCCACTACCGACCCTGCGCCCGAACCACGCACGTTGTACCAAATATTTTTGCTACGCGCAAAGGCGCACAGATCCGCCACAATCAAAAAGTAAACATCAAAACCCATCTCATGGATCACGCGCAATTCACGTTCTTTGCGCTCTTGAACTTCCTCATTCAAGACGCGCTCGCCATATAACCGCTGGAGTCCTTCCTCGGTCATGTGGCGTAACCAAGTTTGATAGGTATGGCCTTCTGGCACTTTAAAGGGCGGCAGATGATATTCTTTGTCTTCTAGATCAACATCGCACATCTCCATAACGCGCAGCGAATTATCAAAGGCGCTCGAAGGCAAGTCGATAAAGGGCCGGAAGGTCGCCTCCATTTGCTCGCGACTCTTCAAGAAATAACTCATATCGCTCATGTGCATGCGCTTTTCGTCTTTGACCAGCGCCCCGGTCTGCACACAAAGCAACACGTCATGCGGCGTGCCGTCACTTTCCTTCACATAATGGACATCGTTGGTCGCCAACAAATTAATGCCATATTTTTCAGCCCAGGGCACCAGTGTCTTGTTCACGGGGATTAGCTCTGGGATATTATGTTCTTGCAGTTCGATAAATAAATTTTCTTTGCCAAAGACATCGATATACCATTGGAAACGTTCCGCAGCCTCACGCTCTTTGCCCTGCATCAACAAATTCGGCACTTCAGCGCCCAAGCAGCCCGTAGTCATGATCAGACCCTCGGCATGGTTAGCCAAAAATTCATGGTCAACGCGTGGCCGGTAATAATACCCATTCATCTGACTGTGGCTGGCAATTTTGAGCAGGTTACGATAGCCCGTCATATTTTTGGCGAGCAAAAGCAGATGGTAATTCTCGCG
>JAPLGZ010000498.1 GCA_026389895.1 Chloroflexota bacterium
GTCCGCCCGCATTGGGCCAAACTCTTTGCCATGTCACCCGCGCAGGTGCATCCACAGTATGAACGGCTTGCAGATTTTCGGGCACTGATGCGTCATTACGACCCACAGGGCAAATTTTGCAATGAGTTTCTGGCGCGCTATATTGGGGAGGCGTAAGAAGAAGAGCTCGTTTTGTCAATGGAAAATGATAGATGACAGAATGCACAGACAGATGGTTGAAACACGTTGATAAAGTCGTTCGGCAACGTGTTTCAACGCATTTTGTGTACCAGCGGGTGAATGATGGTAGTAACAAAATAGATCGGTAACGGCTCAGCCAACCTGCGGAAGCAGGTTTCCCGTATCAGGCGGCGGTTTTAACCGCTGCGGCACCCCCGCCAATCACCCATTTATTTGGTGAATGCCCATTATTCACCGGCAAGATGCTCAGGGCAGATCTGTCGGTGAGCGTATGACATTGGCACGACCCGCCAGGCGTGCCCGCAGATTCCCTATCACCGCCGCGAACTTAAGATTCACCAGGGCAATGCCGCCAACAATCAGGAGCGTACCGATCAACAGACGCCCATCTACCTGCTCGCCCAGAAAGAGAACGCCCAACAGCAAGCCAACCACCGGAATCACATAGGTAATCATCGAAGTGCGGGCGGCGCCCAACGCGGCCAACAAGGAGTAATAAATCAGATAAGCGCCAAAGGTATTCAGTATCCCCAGTGCCAGCACCGCGCCCAGCACGTTGGGGGCAAGTTGATTAAAGCCAACCGGCGCAGGCCCACCGAAAATGGGGGACAAGTAAGCAATAATGCCCGTTGTGATGGCCGCCACCGTCATCGCGCCGGCTGAGACCACGATTGGTTCCAAGCGATTTTGCAGCGCTTTGCGTCCGTAGATACCGCCAATCGCATAACAGAGCGATGAGCCAATGATCGCCAATTGGCCCAGCAGGTGTAAGTTTGAGCGAGTCCCAGTGATCGTTTCCCCCGTACTGCGCCCGGCCAGAACGACGACACCGAGAAAACCGATCACCAAGCCAGCAACTTTGCGCAGCGTAATCCGTTCATCCACAAAGGCAAAATGCGCCAACACCAGCGTGAAGAGGACGGTTGTCCCTTGCAGCACGCTGGCCAAGCTGCTCTCAATGTGCGTTTCGCCCCAGGTGATCAGCGCAAAAGGAAAGACGGTGTTGACGATGCCGAGAAAGAGTAAATCGCCAAGGCTGCGCGAGTCGGTCGGCAGCCGTTTGCCCCGCGCATAGGCCACCACGTTGAGGCCAATCGCCGCGATGCCGGTGCGGATAAAGACCAATTGAAACGGCGGCACTTGTGCCACGCCAATGCGGATGAACAGATAGGATGAGCCCCAGATCAGGGCGAGCACCCAGAAACCAAGCCACGCTTGTTTAATCGTCATCAACTATTTCCAATCCACGATCGGGTAATCATAACGAATATAGCCCTTGTTCTGCCCGACTTTGTCGTAGAGTGTGCGGGCGGTGGCATTGTTTTGGTGGGTGAGCCAATAGAGCCGGGGCGCGCCATGTTCACGTGCCGCTTGAGCCACCCGCTCGATCAGCGCCCGGCCCACACCCTGACCCCGCACCGTCTCATCGACAAAGAGATCTTGGAGATAACAAACATCACCTGACCACGCACTGGGGTGATAGAGATAATGGGTGATGCCGACCAAATTTCCCGCCAGATGTGCGCCAAATCCATATACGCCATCACCGCGCAAAAGGCGTTCCCAAGTTTCATCGTATTGGGCGGCGGGGAGCACAGTCTCATAGAACGTCTTGTAGCCACGCGCCAATACATCCCAGCGGGCGCGGTCCACAGCTTGTAGGGGCAGCACTGTCAGCATACGCTATACAACTCCTTTTTCACCCAGCGCGCTTTGTAGATAGCTGGGTAATTCGATACCATCGCTTAATCGCGGATCATTGATCGTCGCCAACCATTGTGGGCGAAGCGGCAGCACACCGGCCCAAATGGGCAGCGCATAATCTTCCTCGTCATCGCTGGGTGGACCGCTGCGTATTTTGGCGGCGGCGCTTTCGATCAAAATTTCGACGACTGTCGTGGCGTTCAACTCAAGCGCCGTAGGTTGCCGCGCATCGGCCCAGCGACCGGGCATCACGTGTTCCGTAATCACCGCCAAGGCCGCCAACTTTTCCGCGTCACCTTCGATCAATTGCCCGCGCCCAAAAATGGTGGCCGAGCGATAGTTCATCGAATGGTGAAAGACCGAGCGCGCCATCACCAATCCGTCTAGATGGGTGATGGTGATGCAAACCGGCTCGCCGCTGGTTATATGCTTAAGCAAGCGGCTGGCCTTGGCGCCATGGAGCAGCAACGAATCGTCACGCCGGGCGTGGATTGTCGGGATCACAAAGGGTTGGCCATCCTGCACAAAGCCCACATGGCAGAGCAGCGCCGCATCGATGATCGGGTAGAGGGTCTCTTTGTCATAGCGACCGCGTTCAGGCATGCGCTTGACCGTGTTGAGCTTGGTCTTTTCAAATGAAGCGAGCGAGTTTGTCACAGTTGTATCCTTATGATTTTTGAATCTTGAACAACGAACCCCACCCCCGCCCTCCCCTGGTAAGGGAGGGAGTCGGTTGGTGGACAGAACATATCGCTTCGTCTACCCCTGATAGGTCTACTCCCTTACCAGGGGAGGGTTAGGGAGGGGTTAGTTGTTGCCCTTATACAACCAAGCCAAATTCCGCCTCAAATGTGATCAAGGTAGCCGAACGTGCCCTTTTCCTGCACCTCTTGGGCGGCCGCACGCAGACCACTCATGGCCGCACGATACAACGAGGTAGCCAGGCTGATCCGCTTGACGCCGACCGCCGCTAAATCAGCAACGGTGAACGATTTTCCTTTGATGCCGACCATAAAATTGACTGGCTTGGCCATGGCCGCACAGACCGCGCGCACGGCGTCGAGATCGGGCAGGCCCGGTGCAAACAACACGTCGGCCCCCACACGTTCAAAGGCTTGCAGCCGTTTGATGGTATCGTCCAGGTCGGGGTTGCCGCGCAGAAAGTTTTCGGTGCGGGCGGTCAAGATAAAGGGGAAAGGCAGCGACCGAGCTGCTTGGACTGCCGCCTTCACGCGCTCAGTTGCATACGCTAAATCATACAGCGGTTTGTCCTTGTCACCGGTTGCGTCCTCGATCGAGCAACCGACCAGTCCGGCAGCCGCGGCCAGCCGAATCGTTTCCGCCACGATCTCCGGTCTGTCGCCAAAGCCTTTTTCTAGATCGGCCGACACCGGTAGATCCGTTGCGTCAACAATGCCGCGGGCCTGGGTCAGCGCCTCGTCGCGCGTCACCTGGCCGTCGCGACGCCCCAGGATGCCCGCCGATGCGGCGCTTGAGGTTGCCAGCGCCTGGAAGCCGAGCCCGGCGACCAAGCGGGCGGAACCTGCATCCCACACGTTGGCAAGCACCAAAGGTTCCGTTCCCTGGTGCAACGCTTGAAAGCGATTCGCTTTATCGAGTTGTGTTGTCGTCATGGTGATCTCCGTCTCAATCCGTGTTTACTTGCCTTTGGGTTGATAAGTGCCTGGCAGGGTGCGAAAGGTGACGCTGAGGCGGTTCCAGCCATTGATCGTGACAATGTTCATGGTCAGGTTGACCAATTCTTCGTCGGTAAAGTGCTGGCGCGCCTGTTCATAGACTTCATCGGCCACCGGCCCGTCAGCGATCAAAGTAACAGCCTCGGTCAACGCCAGGGCGGCGCGTTCGCGCGCGGTGTAAAAAGGAGTTTCTTGCCAAGCGCTCAGGGCGTAGAGCCGCTGTTCACTTTCACCCATTGCCCGCGCATCCTTGGTGTGCATGTCTAAACAGTAGGCACAATGATTTAGCTGGGACGCGCGAATTTTTATGAGTTCAAGTAAGGAGGGCTCCAAGCCACAATTCTTACTGTAATTGTTGATGGCATACATCGCTTGCATGGCGGCGGGCGCCACCTTCCCATATTCAAGTCGCGGTTGCATCATGCTTTCTCCTGATTTTCTTCAACTGTTTTGTTGCACTTGTCCGATTATAAAACTGAAGTGGTACTACAACAAGAGCCAGTTTTGATCAAGTGATGGTACCAGTTTGGCTTTATACGACGATCCAGCGGGCGCTTCGGCACGCGCTGCCCATAATCTGAGGGTAGGTTTGGCCGTGCTTAAAATCACGCGTCACAAGGTGGGTTTCGCCATAAGTGTTAGCGGGGTTGCTACGACTTTAGTCGCCAGCCAGCCGCAATGCATCGGCCAAACGACGCGCGCCAGCCGCGATCTGTGACTCATCGATGCCGGCATAGCCAAGCAGCAAGCCCTGTCGCGTCATGGGTGTGATGCTAAACTTTGAGAGTGGGGTTACTTCGACATCATGGCGCGCGGCCTGGCGGGTCACCGTTTGGTCGTCCAAGCCGGGTGGCAACCAGCCGACGCAGTGCATGCCCGTTTCTGAGGCGTAGATTTCGAGGGGCAGATCAGCCATTGCGCTGAGCAAGGCGCCGCGGCGTTCGGCATAAAGAGTACGCATGCGCCGCAAATGGCGTCCAAAGTGGCCTTCGCTGATAAACGCGGTGAGCGCCGTTTGTTCTAGCAGCGGTGGATGAATATCGATAAAACGCCGCGCCGCCAAAAAAACATCCACAAGCGGCGGCGGCAGGACTAGATAGCCCAGGCGCAGCGCTGGGAACAAGACTTTGCTAAAGGTGCCACTGTAGATGACACAATGGGCTTCGTCGAGCCCTTGGAGCGCGGCCAGAGCGTGACCAGCGAAACGATATTCGCTGTCATAATCATCCTCAAGGATATAGGCTCCGGCGTGTTTGGCCCACGCCAACACGGCCAGCCGCCGAGCAAGGCTCATGGTCACGCCGAGCGGGAATTGGTGCGACGGTGTAAGATAGACCAGGCGCGCTTCGGGACAACGCGCCATACCAACATTGACCATCAGCCCTTCCTGGTCCACCGGCACCGGCACCAGTTGCGCCCCCACGCCCAGAAAGGCCCCGCGGGCGCCTGGATAGCCTGGGTCTTCCAGCCAGACCGCGTCGCCGGGGTTGAGCAACAGCCGCGCCACCAGATCAAGCCCACCCTGCGACCCCGCCACGATGATAATCTGATCCGCCGTGCAGCGCACCCGCCGCGTCACCGTAATGTGATCGGCAATCGCCTCGCGCAAAGGTCGATAACCGGCGGAGTCCTGATAGACGAGTGCATTCCCGGTGGCGTGCCGCGCCTGGCGAGCGATCGTTTTTGCCCACAAATCAAAGGGAAATGCATCGAAAGCGGGCAAGCCGGTGCGAAAGGCGCGTGGCTTGTCGCTGCTGGCAATTGGCGGGGGCGCAATAGGCGCGGGTGCCGTCAAGAAGGCTTGGCCAATTTTGGAGAGACGCGGCTGGCGTACGTCCGGCTGGCGGTTTGAGAGCGCCGGCCGCGCTGGCGTGGTCAGCAACTGTTCTGGCAAAACCGACGCCACAAAGGTGCCGCTGGCTTCCATGCTTTCCAAATACCCTTCGGCGATCAATTGTTCGTAGGCATTGAGCACCGTGTTGCGCGAAACATGCAATTGGTCGGCCAACGCGCGCGTCGAAGGTAGTTTCATCCCCTGTTTAAGCCGACCCGCGAGAATGGCGGCGCGCAGGTGATGATAAAGTTGCCAGTAGAGTGGGGTATCGAGCGTGGGATCGATGGGTGAGTCAACAAAGCTAGTCATCTTGTTTCTCGCGCCATGCTGAAATTTCTACCCTATGATCGTTGTCGGTATAGAACATATCGGGATCAACAGGATTGAGTCAAACGAACAGATCGGCGTATTTCTTATCTTTCATTTTACCATAGCCGCGTGACTCGTAAGAACTTAGACCGCTGACCAGCATGCAGGCGAAGGTTATAAGTGCTTAAATACCCTCGCGTGCGACGCACGCAGGTGCTATTTTTGTCTGCTCCGTGCGCCGGCATAAGCTCAAATTCAGAACAAACGTTTTTATTAAGTTTTGACTTATTTAAGAGAATGGTTTATAATCAATACCATGTTAAGTTTTGAGGCTTTAGCCGACCCAACCCGGCGTAAAATTGTCGAATTGCTGGCGCAAAGGGAGCAGACGGCTGGCGAGATCGTTGATCATTTTACGATGAGCGGACCTGCCATCTCGCAGCATCTCAAAGTGTTGCGAACGGCCAGCTTGGTTACCGTGCGTGTCGACGCGCAACGGCGTATCTACGCGCTCAATCCGGCTGGTTTGCGTGAAATCGATGCTTGGTTAATGGAGATACGCGGCTTTTGGAGCGCCCGTTTGGACGCATTGGCCGCCCAATTGGAGGAAGAAGATGAGCGAAACGAAAAGCGCTCAGAATGAGTTTGGCACGATCCTTGATTTCCATACCGTGCGTTTTGAACGGCTCTTGCCAGGCCCAATTGAGCGGGTCTGGGCTTATTTGACCGAGCGGAATCAGCTGCGCACCTGGCTTGCAGACAGCACCATCGATCTGCGCGTCGGTGGGGCGGTCGAGCTACGTTTTGATCTGGATGAGGTGCCGGAACGGCGCAAAGCGGGCGGGGTCAATCGGGGCTTTGTCACCCGCTACGAACCACCTCACGCTTTCGCCTACACCTGGCGCGATGCTGCGCATGCCACTGTGGAATCAGAAGTGACTTTTGAGCTGGAAACGGTCGGCAGCCAGGTGCGGCTGGTGCTTACGCACCGCCGACTGCCAGCACGGGCGAATGCCTCATTCGGTGCAGGTTGGCACACTCATCTCGCCGTGTTGCAGGCGCGCCTGCTCAGGGAAACGCCTCCATCATTTTTGGTCTTGTTTAACGCCGTGATGCCCGCCTATATACAGACCGCCCGTGATTTGCCCAGTGAGGAGACCGCATGACTGAATTAATTTGCCCACCAGATTTATTAACACGACCCTTTGATCTCGCCGTTACGCGTGACATGACGGTGCCACCTGCTGTGCTTTACCGCGCCTGGACAGAACAGTTCGACCGTTGGTTTGCCGCGCCAGGTAGCGCTAATTTGCATCAGCGAATGATAAAAATATAGTAACTCAAAACGAGATAAACACGGATTAAAACGAACACAGATATAAAATTTTTGATCCGTGTTTGCCTCGCTGTTTGCGCTGGCTTGTCCAGGTTAGGAGATAGGATGATCGTTAACAACGAACCAATTGCTAAGACAGAAATGTTAATTCGCAAACCGGTAACCGAGGTCTTTGAGGCGTTTGTCGATCCGGCCATCACGACCCAGTTTTGGTTTACCAAAAGCAGTGGCCGCCTAGAAGCGGGCCAACAAGTTGAGTGGACATGGGAAATGTACAATGTTTCCGCCCTGGTGGATGTCAAAGTCATTGAGCAGAATAAACGAATTCTCATTGAATGGCCGGGATATAATACCCCAAACACCGTGGAATGGATTTTTACGCCTCATGCGGATAACACCACGTTCGTCAGTATCACCAACGCCGGTTTTACGGGTGACGGAGATGCGATCGTGCAACAAGCGCTCGATTCAATGGGCGGATTTACACTCGTTCTGGCCGGGGCAAAAGCGTTACTGGAGCATAACGTCCGTTTGAACCTTGTACTGGATCGCTTCCCGAGTGACGAGCCCACGAAACCGTGTGCCCGCGTCACGCGGCGCTTTAATGCAACGCCAGAACGGGTCTTTGATGCCTGGCTAGACCCCAGCAAGATCAACGGTTTTCTGTTTGGCCCGAATTTGCGCGACGAAGAAGTGGTGGACATTGCGGTGGACGCGCGGGTGGGCGGCGCATTTTCTTTTGTTGTGCGACGCCAGGGGCAACAGATCGATCACATCGGTGAATATTTAGAAATTACCCGACCACGGCGGCTTGCGTTTACCTGGGGCGTTGCGCAGGATGAAAGTCGTAGCCAAGTGCTCATCGAGATCAGACCATTCGAACAGGGCTGTGAGTTGACCCTGACGCACGAGCTAGACCCGGCGTGGGCCGATTACACAGATCGCGCAGCCGAAAGTTGGGCCAAGATGCTTGATGCGCTGGTCAAATTGCTGGATGCGTAACATAAACACTGTGGATGGATCCCATTGGAGGGTGCAAATGGAATTAGCTGGCGTCTGACTGCCGCGAGATTCGTTCTCGTTTTGGCCGTCTGAAACAATTGATTGGCGCTTGACCGCAAGACATCCGACCGTTCCTGAGCTATGCTGCAAGATGTTGTCGTTATTAATCCGATGATTTAGCAAACCGAGTGAACACTGGGCTTGCTGATCATGACCTAACAGCTTATAGGAGCCGATCACATGTCAACCACAAATAAAGCGCTTGTCCAACGCATGGTGGAGGTTGTCCAAAACCAGCATCAGCTTGACCGCATGGCCGATTTTTTTGCGCCAAACTTTATCAATCATCTCGACCATGCCCCTGACGCGCCGCTCAATTCCATCGAAAAGGCGCAACAGGTCTTTACGCAGCTATTCGCCGCCTTGCCTGACCTGCAGGTGACCATTCAGCAGCAAGTGGCCGAGGGCGACACGGTAATGACGCACAAAATTTTTCAGGGTACGCATCTGGGGTCCTTTATGGGCGTAGCGCCGAGCGGCAAGCCGATCACCTTTAGCGTGATCGATATTCTGCGCCTGGAAAACGATAAAATTGTCGAGCATTGGGCGATTCAGGATCGGTTGGGGATGATGCAACAATTTGGCTTGCTGTAGACGTTGATGTGTAGGGGTAAAGATAGGGGCCAGGCATGTCTGGCCCCTATCTTTACCCGGCGCGATTTACCGCGCCACTCATCCTAACGCCTCGCGGAGCATGGCCCGACTCAGGCGATGGATATATTCTGCAAGCTGCATCGCAGTGAAAGCACTGTCACCCAGCATTGCCGATCGGGAAAGCCAACTGTAGACGCCAGCAATCGATTGCGCCAGGATGGCAAACGGAATCGCACTCGCTTGCTCGGCAAATGAATGGTGTAGACTTTCCTCAAATTGCCGACTGATCAACAGATCCAGCTGACGAATCACGTAGTCTGCATCGGCGCCCAATTCAGTGGCTGCATAGATCGGTGATCGCTCCGTTTGTCGGAAATTTTCTAACAGTTGCACTAACTGGGGCGGTGGATCATCGGCCAACCATGCCGCCGCCGAAGTTGGTCCGATCTTGGCGCGGGCAAAGATATCTTTGTGCATCTCCAGGATCACATCTGGCTTGGACTGGAAGTAGCGATAAAAGGTGCTGCGTCCGGTGTTGGCGCGCACGACAATATCTTGGATCGAGGTGGCCTGATAGCCTTTTTCGCGGAGTAGCGCGGTGAAGGCGCTGATCAAGGCTGTTTTTGTCCGTTGGGTCTGGCGTTGGCCTCGTTCTAGGTTCATAGCCGCTCTCTTCTGATGAGACAATCTCCTTGATCTGTCCAACCTTGCACCATTATACCGATCTGGCCCTTGATTTCCCAAGCGCCGTTCGTTATGATTGCGTCCGTAGACAACCTTGTTTGCTCACCGAAAGGATCGCTATGATTTCTGTACTATGGACGTGGTTGGTGCGTTATGGACATCTGTTGAGCGCTGGGATCTGGGTCGGTGGCTACGCCCTGTTGGCGCTGGTGTTGATGGCCCGCCTGGAAAAACAGGCCAACGATGGGTTGCTGGCCGTAACCCTGACAACGGTGCGACTGCTTAGCTATGTCGGGACGGCGACGTTGGTGTTCGGGTTCGTGCTGGACGCGCAGGCGTGGCTTTGCCAGCCCCAAACTGAATGAGACTAGACTGGGTCGGGCAGGGGTGTGAAAGTTAGATTCAGGCCCACCGCATGCAAGATCGCTAGCAGCGTGGTCAGGGTGGGATTGCCTTCTGCCGACAGAATTTTGTACATGGCTTGGCGGTTGAGTTGGGTCTTGTCGGCCAGCGCGGCCACACCGCCGTGCGCTTCCGCTACAGCGCGCAGGGCGATCAATAACTGTTCAACCGCACCCTCTTCAAGCGCTGCGGAGAGGTATTCGGCAGCCAGTTCGGGGTCACGCAGTTCTTCAATGAGAAAGGCATCATAACTTTTGGTTAGCACGGATTTTGTACTCCTTCCAATAGCGGATTGCACTGTCGATATCCCGACTTTGCGAACCCTTATCACCGCCACATAACAACAACACTACTTCGACGCCTACGGTGCCGAAATAGACCCGAAAGCCTGGTCCAAAATGGATACGTAGTTCGAAAACGCCGTCGCCGACTGGTTCACAATCGCCGAAGTTGCCTAGGCGTAAACGATCGATGCGACTATAAATGCGCGCTTTGCTCGCCTTATCGCGTACCGTGCGCGTCCATTCCTCAAACGGAGCTTTGGCATTGCTGGCGATGAAAAGTTCGATGCTTCGCTCCTGATTGGCCATTCAATCATTGTCGCATATATGCGACAATGTGTCAAGCGAATGCCACTAATCGACAATTGCCGCAACATCACAGCGAATAGAACGGCGATGTTATTCGTGCTAACGCACATCAAGCTCTTACATCCCAACCCTGAAGGCGTAGGGTTTAACGGGCTAAAATCTATAAAAGGAAAAGCACATGCAAATCTCCGCAACCGCTACGCTGCCCATCATGAATGTGGTGGGACCCATCTTGATCGGCGTTCTGTACATCTTGGCCAGCTCTTTCTTTCCAGAACCCAACCGCAGAAACTTTAATGCCATCATGATCGCCGGCGCTGGTGCAGCTTACCTTAACGGCGGTTTTGGTCTGTGGGAGTTTGCTTTTGCCACAGTCGTCACCTACTGTGCCTATAAGGGCCTACACGCCTACAATTTTATCGGCGTGGGGTGGCTCCTACATACGGGGTGGGATCTGCTCCATCATCTGTATGGGAATCCGATTGTGCCCTTTTCGTCCACCTCCTCCTTGGGCTGCGCCATTTGTGACCCTATCATTGCGATTTGGTGTTTTGCGGGCGCGCCTTCTTTATACGCCTGGCTTCGTCAGAAAATTACGCTGATTTCTCCATCTGGCCATAGAAAAATCTCCGAACATTGAGCTAGGCCGGCTGGAGCGCAGAGGATGAACGGCCCATTGATTTTCGGTAAAAGTGGCGGGGGCGCGGGGTGCTTTTACTTTCTACGACGATTTGTGTGCTTTTGTGCTTGATTGATCGCCTTACCTAAGCGTTGGATGCCCTGCTCGATCTCGGTTGGCGTCTGGGTGGCAAAGTTCAGCCGTAGATCAGGTTCGCCATCAGCCGGTTCGGGGAAAAATCGCTGCCCCGGGGCAAACTCGACGCCTTCGACTAACGCCAGGGGCAATAGGGCCAAGCTGGACAAGTTTTCTGGCAAGCGAAGCCAAAGGAATAGGCCACCCTGGGGCGTATGAAACTGAATTTCAGGTGGCAGATCGCGCTGGATGGCCGCCACGATTCCATCGCGCCGGGCGCGGTACAAACGGCAAGACCGGCGACGGAATCCCGATAATTTTTAAGCCGAGCGAGCGAAATAATTCAACCATTGCCCATCGACGTAGTGCCGGCGATCTATGATCTGTGGGCACAAGAGATTGCCGCTGATACGCCGCCCTGGTAGCGAGTCGAGCAGGTAGTCGCCGTGATTTACTAGAGTGTTTACTAAGTGATTCGGTCATTCGTAGGTCCGGTTTTTAACGGGACAAGTGCCGTTGTGGCTTAGCGCGGCTTGTCACACTGCAAGCGATGACCTACGAAATACCGAATCACTGACTTGCCGATACCACTGCGTATAATTAACACTATATTGATCACGGCGCCGATGAATGCCTATGCTGGCATTTCGGCCCGCGTCTGCACATAGCGGCTCAACACGGCCAAATGCTCATCCATCCGTTGGCGCAACTCTTGTGACATTTCGCCAGTCGCGCGATTCACGCCCGTGTCGCCAATATTGCTAAGCGTCGACCCTACTTGTACGGCGCTGACTTCATAGACCAGGGTGCGCGCCACGTGATCCAGCGCCATTGCGCTGCGTTGGCCACCCATGCTGGAGAGCAGGACAAAGGGTTTCCAGCGACCAAAGTCGCT
>JAPLGZ010000878.1 GCA_026389895.1 Chloroflexota bacterium
ACCCTGGCGCGGATAAACGAAATTTACGGCTTAGTGGCGGGATGGCCTTTTCCGATGCCATCAACACCGAAATTGCCGCCGCCAGTGACTATCCTTGTCTGGTGTTATGACCACTGAGCCCATACCCCAGTTGCCGCCCCATAATTTAGGTCTCTTCCGGCTGGATGGGTTTAGCGGCTACCGCCAAGAATTGCTCACCTTACACGAGTGGCTGACCAGTAGCCATATTATGCCGACCATTGCCATCAGTGGCGAACAGGGTTACGGTAAAAGTACGTTGGCCACGGCTGCCGCCTGGAATCATTTGCGCCATTTTACCGATGGCATTATCCGGGTCAGCGCGGCGGGCGCCACGCCTTTTCGGCTATATGACATTGTGCGCACCATGGACGCAATCTTTGGGACCGAATTAACGCGCGCCAGTGAAGAACGCTGGGGCATTCGAATTTTGGAGCAATTGTATCGGCGCAAGCGCCTCTTGATTGTTGATAAACTGGCCGGCGCAACGACCGAAGAGTCGATCATGTTGGTGAATATCATTGGCCATTTAAACGAGACCGGGGGCAGTTCGCGGATTTTATTGATTGACCGTAATTTCAGCCCTTTCATTGCCGAATTAGTGCGCCATCAACACATTCATTTGACCGGGTTGGCGGCCATTGATCTGCCACAATTTATTCGTAAACGGGCGCCGGCCCGTGTCCAGGAGGATGCCCTGGCCCATGTGGACGAAATCCATGCGCTCACCGCCGGCAGTCCACTTAGTTTGCGCTTGGTGATGGGGCTCCTGCTCGATTTCCCCTGGGCAGAATTACAGGGATTATTGCAGCAAATTTGTGACGAACGGGGCTTGGTGCGGGCGCATAATCTAGCCGCGTTTGCGGTCGAAAACTTTGCCATTTTTAACCCGCAGGTCGGGCCGCTGCTGGAACGCCTGGTCAGCGCCGCCGGTGGGGCATCACTGACCGCCTTACGCGAGCTATTCTGGGCGGATCTGGGTACACCAACCGAGCTTGACCAAACATTGGCGGCGTTGGCCGGGCGCGGGCTGCTTGAACTCGATCCTTTTCACCAACGCGTGCTCATGCACCCTGTGATTCGCGCCTATTTGGAACAGAGCTCCCTGATGCTGGGCGAAGAATGGGAACGCATTCACGCCCATTATTATGCCAATTTAGCCCAACAATACCTCTCTTTCCCCTTAGAACGCTGGTCGGAAGTCGATGTAGAATGGGGTAATATTTACCGGGGCGCCGATTGGTGTTATCAGCGCGTGCGTCGGCTTTGGCGTCAAGAGCCGCTGGACTTATTAAAAGAGCGCCAATTTAGCGAAGCAATATTAACCTTGCCCGAGACCACTGAACCAAGCTATGCCACGCTGGGGCAAGATCATGTGATCGAAGAAGATCTGCGGCTGACACGCGATTATGGATTAGCGCTGGCCCATTATGCCTTTTGGCGTCACCCACCCGGCATTGCGGAGTGGCTGGCGATGGGCGCCGTCGCTGCGCTGGCCCTGGCTGACATGCGCGATTATGCCTGGTTTCAGATGAATATGGGGCGACAGCTGTTCTTTGCCGGCGCCGTGGTGGAAGCCATTGTCTGGCTCGAACGCGCCCAAATTATCTTTGACCAGCGCGATTTGCTGATGGAGTTGGCCTATGTTTTGACCGATTTAGGCACTTCTTATCGCGTCCTCAACGAAGCGCGCAAGGCGCTCACCTATTTTAATGCCGCTTTTGACTGCGAGGCGCAACTCGGTGATCAGCAAGGGCTGGCCACGGCTTATATGAATTTGGGCAGCGCCTATTACAGCCTGAACAACTTTGATCGCGCCTTGGCGCAACAGCAGAAAGCCCTGCGCGTGGCTTTGCGCCGCCATGATGAGCGGATGGTGGCCAGCGTGTTTAACAATATGGGGCTGGCAATGGAGGCAATGGAGCGGCTCCCAGAGGCGCAGCGCGGCTATGAACAAGCCTTAGAACTCTTCCTACGCCTTGATGATACCACCGGCATTAGCACCTGCTACAACAATCTGGGCTCGGCCTCTTATGCACGCAACGACTATGACCGCGCCCTGATGTGGTATGAATTTGACCTGCAACTATCCGAACGGCGCGGCGCCTGGACCGATATGGCCGCCACCCTCCACAATCTTGGCCATGTAGCACTGGAGCAGCGCGAGTTGGCGCGCGCCTTGGCCTATTTTACACAAAGCCGCGACTTGTATAGTGCGTTTCAGTTGCAGGAATACATGCAGGAAGAAGAGCAGATGATCAAGTTCATTGAACAGATGCAATAAACGGTTGATCGCGTAGAATACCGTAGGGACGCGCGGTATCCATAAAATAGAAGAGGGCTGGCAACAATTGCCAGCCCTCTTCTATTTGCAAACAAATTTCTAACAAAAAATTATCAACTACGTGCGATTTTTAGGCGCAAAAGCACCAATTTGCCCCATAACAAAATTTGCACAGATAATTTATGTGCGGTATTATAGGGCTCATTAGCACTCTCGGTGTTAGAGTGCTAACGGCTTAGCAGGTTAGGAGCGGTAAGTTTTCGTTCCTAAATCTAAATCAAAAGCGCAAAAATAAAAGCACATCTATTCTAAGGAGGATCATTCACATGGATCTGAAACCGCTAGGCGACCGCTTGGTCATCCAGCCTTCCGAACAGGAAGAACAAACTTCAACCGGTATTTTTCTACCAGAAACAGCCAAAGAGAAGCCACAACAAGGCAAAGTCATTGCAGCAGGCCCAGGCGCCCGCAAAGATGGCGGCGATCGAATCTCGATGGACGTTCAAGTTGGCGACACCGTACTTTACGCCAAATATTCCGGCACCACGATTAAGCTCAACGGCAAAGAGCTTTTGATCTTGAAAGAGACCGACGTTCTGGCGATTGTTCAGTAATACAGTTTAAACTCGGTTTAAACAGAGTTATTCAGAAACAATCACACAAACCCAACACGTCTATCTGATTGTTTGTGCTTGATGTTTGTGTCTGATTGTTTGCGTACATGTACGTATAATTTTACAGGAGAAAAACAAAAATGGCAAAGCAAGTCGTCTTCGAAGATGCTGCACGCAAGAAATTAAAAGCCGGTGTCGATGCA
>JAPLGZ010000830.1 GCA_026389895.1 Chloroflexota bacterium
GCCAAGCGGGTTGGTGAAATATTCACAGGTCAAATGGTGGAGGGTGAGCATGTGGGTTTCTCCCAGCGATAAAATGTGTGATTTGAGGTGGATTAACTTACAACAAACGTAACAACGAACCCTTCCCTTACCAGGAAAGCGCGCAGAAGGCAATCGCCCTTGGGCGCGGGTGGGGTTCGTTGCTACCAACAAGCAAATAATTTCGTAGTCATCAACGAGATTGATGAGGCAGCCTACTGTTCATACAAATGAACGGCGGATGCTACGTGATTTATCTTCTCTATTCGTACAACGGGAGCAAAGCCCCACGGCAAAACGGCAATTTGCGCGTTGGAACATTCTGGATCGTTGCGACAGACATAATCGGCGTTCCTGCCAACAACAAGGCACTATGGAGCGCACAGTTTATCATATTCATTGTTATCGCAACAAACGTTTGACAAAAGCTTTTATGCACAAATGGAATCCTGCTGAGGCCATTTGACAAATGGATAGAGAGAATCTACACTCTCTTATGAGTCATATGACTTATAGGAGATAAGGAGAAAACAATGACCATCATGACGGTAAAAAGTGACGAGGCGCGCATTCGCATGCGTGATATTCTGGATGAGACAGTGGCTGGCCGTGAAGTTGTCATTCAACGATATGACAAGCCGGTGGCGGTCGTGGTGCCTTACGAACTATGGAAAGCGCTCAAAATTGCCGACGCCTTCACGGAAGCAAAGCAAATTCTTGCGAAGATCAAGCGCAAGGAGTCCCAATGGGTCGGCAGTGATGAAATGATGCAGGCCATGCTTGACAAACGCAATGAACGACTAGCGAGGGAGCAAGCCGCGGATGTGGACGCTAAACTATAGCGAGGAGGTAAAGACTTATTTTGTTGATAATGAGCCTTATTGTTTTGACTTGCTGGTCAGGATCGAAGAATTAAAGTTTGACGCTAGCGCAGTGCCGCCAGAAGGACTAACACCGCTGGACGATCCAGAGGAACCAAGTTTATATTTGTGGCTGGTTCTCGCCCATGCCGTTATCTTGCGCAAAATTGTCGATGAAAAAATCTTGTATATTATTGCCGTAAGACCGCTTGAGTAGGGGCGGATGGGCTGATAGAGCTGCACCAGCCTATACGCCAACTTGATTTTTGTTGATTTACACAATCGACAACACGGCGACCGACATTGGCGCCAGTTGGACAGTCACCTGTTGTGCAGTGAAGGAAAATGTCTGCAAAGCCGCCGGTTTCACCGTTTCGGGTTGGCTGAATGTGTTATGCGCCGTCATGTCCGGCGCAGTCAGGATGCGGCCGGTCACTGGACGAATCGCGTCAAGGCCATCCAGCGTGAGTGTCACCTGGGCGCTGGCGCGGCTGTCGATGTTGCAGAGTGTAACATGCACCGCGCCGGCCCCATTCTGAGAAGCCGAAACACTGATTTGGGTCAGACTTTCCCCATTATGTTCATAGGCCGCGCTATTTTCCACATTGGTTTCCAGCAACGTCGCATCTTGATGCACCTGATAGAGATCAAAGACGTGATAGGTGGGTGTCAGCAGAAATTTGTCATTGTCGGTCAAGATCAGCGCTTGGAGCACATTAATTGTTTGCGCCAAATTGGCCATGTGGACGCGATCGCAGTGGGCGTTAAAAATGTTTAACGTAACCCCAGCCACCAACGCATCGCGCAACGAATTCTGTTGGTAGAGAAAACCGGGATTGGTTCCCACTTCGGCATCATACCAAGTGCCCCATTCATCCACAATCAGTCCGATGCGTTTCTGCGGGTCGTAGCGATCCATGATCTCGCTATGCTTGGTGACCACTTCTTCCATGCGCAAGGCTTTTTGGAGCGTGATGAACCATTCATCTTCGTTAAATTCAAGCGCCGAGCCCTTGTGCGCCCAGGTATGCGGCACGGTGTAATAATGCACACTTAGGCCGTCCATGTAACGACCCGCCTCACGCATGAGTACTTCCGTCCAGTTGTAGTTAAAATCGCTGGCCCCACAGGCAATCTTATAAATTTTATTGTCGCCATAGTTGCGCACAAACGTCTGGTAGCGGCGATATTCATCGGCATAATATTCGGGGCGCATGTTGCCGCCGCACCCCCAGTTTTCGTTGCCAACGCCAAAGTACTTGATCGACCACGGCGTTTGCCGGCCATTGGCGCGCCGCCAGTCGGCCATCGACGAATCACCGGCAAAGGTCATATATTCGATCCAATCCTGCATCTCCTGCATTGTGCCACTGCCGACATTGCCGGCAATGTAGGGCTCACAGTTGAGGAGCTCGCATAGTTGGAGAAATTCGTGCGTACCAAAGTGATTATTTTCAATCACGCCGCCCCAATGAGTATTAACCGTCCGTTTGCGCCCCGTCCGCGGTCCAATCCCATCTTCCCAATGATATTCGTCGGCAAAACAGCCGCCGGGCCAGCGCAACAAAGGGATGCGCAGTTTGCGTAAGGCGGCAATCACATCGTTGCGAATCCCGCGTGTGTTGGGAATGGGTGAGTCTTCCCCGACCCAGAACCCTTCATAAATACAGCGGCCAAGATGCTCGGCAAAGTGACCATAGATGTGGCGGCTAATGGTGCCTTGGGCCGCGTTGATGCGAATGCTGGTTTCAGAAAGGGCCATATTGCTCATTTCCTTGTTTTATGGGTTTACGCTACGTGGATTATTATGTGCATTGTAACGCATGGCGTGAGCAATGGCAACCGATTTAGGGGATATGATAAATCGCTCATGATCTAATGGGCAGGTGTTGCGCGCACCACCACCCAATTGCGAAATTCACGATGGAAGAACAGCAAAGCCAAGGCAATGATCGTCATCAACAGGCCATTGATACGAATGGCGATGAGCGGCCCCAAGGCATTGCCCAGCCAACCAACCAGGAGTGCGCCCAGCGGTTGTGCACCAGTAGAAAGCATGGCGGATACACTGAGCAGACGCGCCCGCATATCGGTCGGCGCCATCTGCTGGATCAGAGCGCTGACGCCCGCCAACACCACGGGGATGTTGATGCTATAGAAAAAGATGCCCAGCAGCGTCAGCGGCCACCAGGTAAAGAAGGAGGTGAGCACAAGCCAGAGGCCAGACCAAAGCAGCGCGACACTTAATGCTAGCCCGGCCCGCGCCACACGCTGCACTTGCGGGGCGATGAACAAGACACTGACCAGCGCCCCCGCACCGGAAGCCGCCAACATATACCCCACCAGTTGCGGCCCGCCATGCAGCACAATATCGGCAATCGGCGCCGAGAGTTGGAGGCTGGAAAAGACAAACAACGTGATTGAGAGACCGCAGATCAACAGATCGGCGATGCGCGGCTGTTGGCGGATATATTTCAATGCCTCGCCAAAATTCTGCAAAAGATTGCCGCTGGGCGGCCGACGAATCTGTTGCGCACGCACCAGCAACAGACTGATGATCACGGCAATAAAGCTGAGCCCGTTCAACAAAAAGGCGGTGGCGATGTTGTAACGCGCCACGACAAAACCGGCCAGCGCCGGGCCAATAAAACGACCGATCTCAATCGCCAATGCATAGAGCATCATCGACTTACGGATTTCACCCATACCGCTCAGATCGCCAATAAACGCGCCCTGTGTTGGAAAATTAAAGGCAGCCACCACGCCCAAAATCAAGGCAAAGATCAGAATCGGCCAGACAACGTGCATGCCCGCAAAGATCAGAAACGCCAACGCTAAGGCCAAACCCATCTCAACAATCTGGGTGGTGATGAGCAATTTCCGCCGATCCACGCGGTCGGCGATGGCCCCCGTAAAAGGCATCAGAAAAAAGGCCGGGGCAAAGGTGACCGCGCCCACAATGCCGACCCAGCGGGTATCCTGCGTGATTGCCCACACAAACCATTGCAGCGCCATCTGCTGCATAAAGGTGCCCATAAGCGATACACACTGCCCAAGGAGATAGGTGCGGTAGTTTGCATTTTTAAGCGGTGTAAAGCTGTCTAGAAAGAGTGATTTTGTTGGTGTTATCATGGTTTGGCTGTGGGCTGATGAGCTAGGGAGTGCTTATTGGCTTGCGAAAATAGAGTGCTGTGCACGCTGGTAAATTCAGCAGTAAGCCCAGTTGGGAGACGGCGTGCAATGCACTCTGTTTGAACGCTCCCTATTTTATCATAAGAGTGCACAAACACATTCAGTCCCGCGAATTCCTGGTACAATAGGCGACGGGTACGGGAGGGAGCCATTGGGGGGTAGTTGTTGCTAAATTTAATAGGCCGGGGAGGAACGGCAAGCCATCAGGAGCGAAGATTATGCAGCTACACGGAATTCATCATGTGACAGCCGTCACGAGTAATGCCAAGGGTAATCACGATTTTTATACGCAAGTATTGGGTTTACGGCTGGTGAAAAAATCAGTCAACCAGGACGATGTGAGCGCCTATCACCTTTTTTATGCCGACAAACTGGGCACACCCGGCACCGATATGACCTTCTTTGACTGGGCCACGATTGATGCAAACCGTAAAGGCGCCGACAGCATCGCCAATACCCTTTTTCGGGTCAATGGTCGGCCCGCGTTGGATTACTGGGTGGCGCGCTTGGAGGCCAATCAGGTACAGCACCAAGGCATTGAGCAGGTTGATCATCGGGCTGTGTTGCGCTTCCAGGATCCCGAAGGGCAACGGTTGACGTTGATGGATGATCAAAATGCGCCATTTGAAGGGGAACCATGGGACGGCGCAGGCATTCCAGCTGAATATACGTTGCGCGGCTTTTATGGCACGTTGCTCTCCGTGCCGCGCTTGGCGCAGGTGGAACCGATCCTAACGCAAGTATTGGGCTTTACGCGCGCCACAACGTATCCCAGCCCGGATAACGCGCAAGAAACGATCACTATCTATACGATGGATGGTGGCGGTCCTGGCAAAGAGGTGCATCTGCTCGAACAACCCCGCCAGCCCATCGCGCGGCTGGGGTACGGTGGTGTGCATCATGTCGCCTTTCGCTTGAAAGACGATGCCGAACAACAGGCCTGGCTACAAAAATTGACCCAGGTTGGGTTGCCCAATTCGGGGGTGGTTGACCGCTTCTATTTTCGGTCACTCTACTTCCGCATCACGCAGGGCATCTTGTTTGAACTGGCCACCGATGAACCGGGCTTTGCGGTAGACGAAAATATCGAAACGTTGGGCGAAGCGCTGGCCTTGCCACCTTTTCTAGAGCCGCGTCGCAAGCAGATCGAAGCAGGGCTGAAGCCACTGTAACAGAGAACGCAAAAAAATCTTGGCAGCCGCAGCCAATCTCGCAGACCAGTCATTTAAATTTTGGCAGAATTGCTTACAGCAATCGCTCAGTCAAAGAGCTTATAATTGAACGCGGCAATTTTGATTATTTAAAACTCGGCGACATTCTGTGCCGCGCAAACAGATCATCACCCCAAGGAGAACCTGCATGGCTACAATTCCCGAATCCCACAAAGACCTACTGGCGTCCGACGTGGCTACCCTATCAACCAATGGCAAGGATGGTTATCCACAGGTCACCGCATTATGGTTTTTGCTCGATGACGATGGGCTGGTGAAGTTGTCACTGAATACCGCACGTCAAAAGACCAAAAATCTCATAAAAAATCCAGAATGCACGCTCTTTGTCTTAGATCGGAACAACCCCTACCACACGATCGAGATCCGTGCCCGCGCCGAGGTAAGTCCAGATGATGACTACACCTTTGCCGATAAGCTTGGTCGCAAATACGGCGGCGCCAACTTGCGCGAAAGGGATCAGCCTGGGGAAAAGCGCGTCGTCGTGACCCTTCATCCGGTCAAGGTCAACACGTACGGGTGAGCGGCCATTGCACCATTTTAGGCGCTAGGCAGATAGCTCAAGCCATGCCCAAAGGGAAAGAGCGGGTTCGCCGAATCGTGCGGAACATCTGACTTCTGCTGGCGTACGGCCTCCATTGAAGAGGGCAGTTCAAAAGGCAATTTGCCCGACGGCGCAAAGCGGCCAAAGATCACGTCAAGCACTGCCTCGTCACTCGCCCCAAATTCACCAAGGAGCGCGGCGCATTGCTCGGCAATTTCGGGGATGACCGCAGGCCGATCCAGGTGGATGGCGACAATGGTAGGCGCCTGCGTCAGCAGTTGGAGCAGCCGCGTCTTCTCGGGTTCTTTGAAATCCAGATCACCGGCGTGGAACATGCGCTCGAGAAAATTTCCTTCACGCTGCTCATAAGGCGTGTGCAGCCGGAGGATCGCCAGATCTGCTTCGGCGATGGTGGCGACAACTTGGCCATAGGTGGCAGCAACCGCCGGCACGATGTTCTCGATATAAATCTTCGGTCGCCCACGCAGCGGCAAGACTGGGTTGCCGGCAGTTGCACCATTCTTCAACAAGACGATGGCTTTGCGTTGGGCCAGCGCACCCGCCGCCAGAAATTGCACATTGCCGACGACTTCTACGGCCTTGTCCACATCTACATACGGATTGTCGAACAAGCCAAGCCGAAATTTGTCGCGCAGGATGCGGCGCACAGACTCGTCGAGCCGGGCTTCGGTCACCTGGCCACTTTGCACCAACTCGATGATCACTTCGGGGCAGGCTTCGCCACCCAAAATGTCGCAGCCAGCCTCGAGGATCTTCTTCACCCGTTCTGGAATACTCAAGTGCTCAACACCCCAGGCAGTCGCATGCAGCACGCCGCCGGGGAGCGGCTTATCGGTCACCAAGCTATAATCGGTGCAGACAACGCCATCGAAGCCATACTTCTGACGCAGCAAATCTGTGATGATCGCCCTGTTATACCCAAAGCCCACTTCTTCAAATTCTAGCCCAATCGGCATGCCATAATAGGGCATGATCTGGGCCGTATTGGCGGCAAAGGCCGCTTCAAATGGGATCAGGTGATAATCGAAGTTGTCACCTGGGTAGACTTGTTCGCGACCATAGGGGAAGTGGGGATCTTCACCATCCTTCTGCGGGCCGCCACCCGGAAAATGTTTGGTCATGCAGGCCACACTCTCTTTGCCAAGTTCCTCGCCCTGAAAACCCCGAATATAGGCCGTCGTCATCTGGGCCGCCAGCTCGGCATCCTCGCCAAAGGTGCCGTTGATGCGCGCCCAGCGCGGTTCGGTCGCCAAATCGGCCATCGGGTGGATCGCCACGCGGATACCAATCGCGGTATATTCCTGGCGGGCAATCTCACCAAATGCGGCGACCAGCGCCGGGTCGCGCGTGGCGGCCAGCCCAATCGGTTCGGGCCATTGCGAAAATTTGCCACCCTGCACACTGACGGCCGAATTCTTAGAGAAGGCATGGCGCGGGTCCGAAGCAAAGGTGACGGGAATGCCCAGACGCGTCGCCTCGGCCAACGTCTGCATCTGGTTATGCCATATGGCAGCCAGGTGCGGATCGATAATCCCTGGGAAATTAAAGTGATTCATCAACGAATTGACGACCATTTGGCCGGCCAGCGTATCGCGCAAATCCTCACGCCGAAACGTTTCATCACCCGCCATCGGAAAACCAGCGAAGGTTTGAAACATCAACCCCGCCTTTTCCGCCAACGTCATCTGCGCCAAGAGATCAGCCACGCGTTCTTCGATGGGGCGGCGCGGATCTTCATAGGGGTCTAAGCGGCCATTTTTGTTCAAATCGCGAAAGGTAAAATCTTCGGTCTGTAGGGGTGCGCTCGACATCAGGGTCTCCTTTGTAAGGGGTGATTAGTTCACGTAGGATTGGTGTGCGATTAACAGGTGCATCAGGAAGGTGGCCTATGAGGCATAGGCCACGTCGCGCGGCTTGCCGTAGTCCGCCAGCGAGCTCTGCCAGAAACCGGCGATTTTGGTTCCCTGCATCCCTTGCGGATCATGGAGCTTCGCCCCTCCTTAGTGGGCCCGCTGAAATCCCTGCCAAGTAATGGCTGCTAGTTCGAAAGAATCATGAGATTCAACTCCTCGTGCCGACCAAAGTTAAGTAGCCAAAGGAGAAAGCTCACGATCAGAGTGGATTTTATCACAGAATTCTTCTGGCGGGTGGCTGAATCACTCGCCGATCGTGACAAAACGCCCAAACATAGCCAAGCCCGTTATACCCAAGGGAAGTCGTAACGTTGGCGTTGTTGTTTGCGCTCAGCATAAAAAGAAGCCGCGCGTGGTTATGGGAATAGGAACCATGTCTGTGGCAATAAATGGCCCGCGGGAGGAACCCGGCATCATGATACTGGATGGACGTTGCTATTGGTACTTTAGTACGGTTCATTTCGCATAAAACCAGGTGTAGAATAGGTTGATAGTTTTTTAACATATCGACTAGACCACTACACAATCGCTGGCCGAGGAGCCTAGGCAACGAGCCACGTTCAATCCCCTGTTGCTTTCTCTTTTCGACCCATGTCATTGCTAAAGAAGCTGAGCACGCCGTACCGCCGTGCTTGCCTTTGTGCCAACTTCCCTCATCTGACAAGGCGGGTTATCGGCATGTGTAGCGCGCCAGATTGAAGCGGCTTAAGGAGTAACAGAGAATGGCTTTACCTCGGCACACGTTCGGCTTCATTACCCTGGAATCGGTGAGTCCTTACACAACTCAGCTTTGGCTGGGAGCGAATGACTGCGCCACCCATTTGGATATAAACTTAATCACGTTTGGCGGCCATGAGCCGCTGGCACCAGATCAGGCGCAGCCCGACTGGTTTTCCAAACAGGTGGACCATATGGTCGATCTGCGCTCATTGGACGGGATTCTCATCTGGACTGCGGGCATCCTGAAGGATCATGCCTTGGCGGATCGGTTACTGGCGCGCTATCGC
>JAPLGZ010000193.1 GCA_026389895.1 Chloroflexota bacterium
GATTTGCAGCCAAGGTAGAACGAAATGCGATTCTGGCGTTAGCGTGGCAAAGAAGGTGGCGACGATATTCTGGCCCAAGATGAGGCCGGCCACGGCGCCGATGAAGATGCCGGTCAGCGCGATAAAACTGGATTCGAGCAGGAACGAGAAGGCGACCATGCGCGCCTGATAGCCAATCGCACGCAACATGCCCACCTGCTGGCGACGCTCAACCACCGTACGGCTGCTGATCACCCCTAGCGCCGCAATGCCGACCAACAAGCCGAGCGCCATAAAACCTTGGAAGAGTTGTAAGATCCCACGCGCCACATTTTTCCCGGCGGCAAAGCTCTCGGCCATTACCGTGGCATCGAGACCACTGCTGAGGAAAGCGCGTTCTAATTCGCGCGCCACCACGTGGACATCAGCGCCGTCGCGCACCTTCACATAAAAATTACTCGGCGTCACCGGCGCACCGGTCAGCGTTGCTAATGTGGTCAGATTTGTCTGAATCCGCCCGCCCGCCAAGGTGCTGTTGTCATCCAGCACACCGATCACCTGCACTTGATGCAGCGTGGGGTTGGTGGCATTATCGGCGCGCAATGCCAGCTTGATTTCGGGCAATTGGGTCGCATTTTGATCAACCCCGGTCAGCCGGAAATTACGGAACCGGCGTCTGTCGCCGAATTCATCCTCATTGCCAGCGTCGAATTGAACCGAGGTTTGTCCAGTTTGCGGGTCGGTCGTAAGTTGTTTGCTGGCAGCCACCCCGCCCACCGTCGCCGTCACTTCGGTTGTCTGCACCACGCTGGCCAGCAAACCAGGCGTGACAATGGCCACATCATCCCGGTCGCGCAGCGCCTGCCAGACCGCCGCATCATCAGCATACCCTGGCGCACGCGCCTTGAAATGATAGACTTTTTCGGCCTGTTGCCAATAGCCCAGGTTAACCCCGGTGAGTTCCAGATTGGCAAAATTATTGATCGCCTGCGTGGTCGTCACCGAACCACCCACCGGCAGTTGGCTGGCTTCAACCGATGTCGAGCCCACCGCCGCCACAACGGCCACACCACTCAAATCAGCCCGGGTCTCTTTGGCAATGCGCGCCTGTAGATCGGTGATCGGGTCAAAAAAGCTGAGCAAGGTTGATGAAGTTTTGATCTCGAAGCCGGCGCTCTGTTTGGCATCAAGCGTAATCAGCGACTGCGTGGCTTGAATCACCACCGCCATGATCACAACGGTGCAGATGATCATGGCAAACATGATCATCGCCATGCCCGTGCGAAAGCGTGTGCTAAGCGGATAGGCAATCGCCGTCTTCAGCACTGGCGTCAAGGCCCCGATGCCGCCCACCAGTCGGCTAAAGACCCAACTCAGCGCATCGGCATTGAACATCACGGTCATAATGCCACCTAGGATAATGAGCGGGGCGCGTAGGGCAAAGGCCGCCAAGAATAGTGGACTGTTCTGATCGCGGATAGCGGCCGAATAGCCTAAAATGGTATTCCAAGGCAGGACCCAAGTAATCAACAGCCCCAGGCCAATCACTGTATAGACCAGGCGCTGAATCTGTGTTTGCCGCAACGTGGTGCGTTCCAGCCAGCGCTCGACAAAGATCATCATCCCCGTCAGAAGCAGTGAGACGCCCATCAACACGTTCGTTTGGCCATCTCCCCAACTGGCAAACCAGACATAAACGCCCAACAGAATGAGCAAGGGGCCAAGCACCCAACGCCACACCTTGTTAAGGCGCGAACGAGTTTTCGCATTTGTCTCCTCAGACAAACCGCGTATGGCCGCGACAATGTTCAGATGGCTGACCCGCCACGAGGCGATAGTAACGACGACAAAGGTCAATAGAACGCCCAGGCAGTAGGCAATGAGGATCGAGCTCGGCTGAACATGGAAATAGAAGCGAAAGATCGTGCCAGGCACACCGATTTGGTTGCTGACATTGTTGAAAATTCCGCCCAGAAAGCCGACCATCAAGTAAGAGATGCCCAACCCCAAAGCCACCCCAAAGAGGGCCGCCACCAGATCATACAGCACACCTTCGGTGACAAACATTTGAACCAGATGGGTGCGCTGCACACCAATCGCACGCGCCATGCCCATTTCGCTGCGCCGCTCCGCCGCCAACATGACAAAGATCAGAAAGATCAGCATGATGCCAGCCAAGACCGAGAAGATGCCAAAGAGCGAAAAGATCGACGTAAAGACCTTTCCACCCACATTGGCCACCTGGACCACGGTCGCTTTGCTTAACGGGTCGAGCACGTCAAACTGGTTGAGCGCGCCCAAAGCATTTTTTAAGGCTGTGGCATCTTGGGCGGGCAGATTTAGATCGGTGAGCCACTCGCGCACGTTGTTATTGGACAAGAGGATGCGCAGATTATCACTCGCACTTGGCTGATCGAGTTCACCAGGCAAGGCTTTGACCTGTTGGGCATATTCTTGCATGCCGCCAAAGCTCTCGACCAGCGAGGCAATGATCGCGGGCGCCCGGATCTCATCCTGGATCTTTTCTTCAATGCGGGCGGCCTCGGCGGTCACCACACTGCGGACGGCCGGTTTACGCAAAATGTCGACCACTTGCTGCACCGTGGCGGGATCAAGCGCCAACACCTTCAACCGCTTGCTGACAGCATCGGTGCGCGCCAGCCCGGTCAGTTCGTCGCCCTTGTTCGAGATCAGAACGTTGTTGACTTTGCCGGTCATAAAGAACAGCTTCTGTGCCTCGTCCAGCCGGATCATCACCACCGGCAGCAGCGCGCCGATGGGGCCGGCTTGCTGCACAATGGCTTTGACCCGAAATGGAATCGGGATCGGCCCAACAAAAATCTCGAGCACATCGCCGACATGGGCGTTTAGATTATCGGCCCCCAGTTGGTTGAGATAGAGATCGCCTTGACGCAGTTGCAAGCCATATTGCGCCAGCACGCGATCAATTTCGGTGCCCAGGGTGTTGAGATTGAGCGCGTTCAATAAATTATTCGTGACAGTCTGCGCGCTGGAAGGGTTGATGCCTACAGAATCCAGGCTGACCGTGGTTGTATTGACGCCAATCGATTCTAGGGTAGTGCTGGTTACGCCTAACGCCGCCAGGCTGACCGATTGTGTGATGCCTTGGCTTTCCAGAAGCGTGGTGTCAATGCCCAAGTTGCGCAAAGCGGTCAACGGGATGCTGACTTTCGCCAAATCCACACCGGCCGTTGAGCCCGAAGTAAGCACCGCGCCGACGGCGGCCGTTGCCAGCGCCACATCAGAAATCTTGAAATTATCCCCCAATACACGCTGACCAGCGTTCTGAGCCAACGAGAAAAGATTACCCGCTTGGGCAAAAATGTTGCCGACCCCCGGTTGTAAAGCGTCCATCTTCACCGCTTCACCCGTAACCGCCGTCAGACCAAATTGTTGGTCATAGTCACTGTCAACGGCAAAGACAAAACCGAGCGGCTCCCCTTGCCCCGTTGTATCGTTGCGAATAATCGTGGGGAAGAGAATCGAAGACGCGACCGCATCGATCTCCGGCTCTTTCGCCGCTTCGGCGCGCAATTGTTGATAACGCGCGGTGCTGATGCCGGGTAAGCCCCCTTCTAAGACGGTCAGGACGCTGGTCAGGCCACCTTGCATTAACTGGTTAAGTTGTTCTTGGCTCTGGCTTGCCGTCGTATCTGAAACGGTGTCAGTAGCATCCACATTGGCATTCGCCGGGGGCTCATTAGCCAGTGACGCCAACGCCGAAAGCAGTGGCGGGGCAATCACCTCGTCAACCTGGCCATAGGCTTCGACGGCATGGCGCTGCACCGAATAGCTGAGCGTATCCCCCGTGATCAACGAGCTAACAATAATGATCGTGCTCAAGGTCAAGCCGAGTACAATCAAAACCGATTGGGCTGGCAGCCGTGGAATGTTACGAATGCCCAACTTCGCCAGCACCGGTTTGCGCAACGAAAGGAAAAGTAAATAGAGCAGCAG
>JAPLGZ010000107.1 GCA_026389895.1 Chloroflexota bacterium
TGCCAAACGAGGCCCGATATTGATCCCAGCGCGAAACATCGCGACTGAGCGCATGCCCGGTATGTCGCCCCGTTGTGTAATCGAGCAATTCCAGATCACCATCCAGATCGCGCATCGTAATGCGCCCACGCTCGAAGACCAGCGTCAATTCGTAGAGTGGCAACTTAAAATCGATGGCGCAGGTGCCGATGATCGTGCCGATAGCATCGTTCTGCATGCGCACCGCCGCCGTGACATTGGCAACGCCTTCGGCCCCCATGCAGGGACCTTGGGCTTGGGTCGCCAATCCCGTGATCGTCGCCGCTGGCCCGATAAAGTCGAGCACCAGATCGATACAATGGCTCCAGCACGCGTAATGCACCAACGCGGTAAAATGAATGGGGCGCCCCAAATTATGCGTCTTGACTAGTTCACGCGCCTTAATCGTCTGGTCAAAAAAGCGATAGTTGAAGACCATGGCGGTTTCGGCGTTAATTGCCTGCGCCCGCTGTAATAGTGTCCTGGCTAGAAAAAAATCTTCCTCGGTCACCGCCGCTTGACCGTGCTGGGCGACCAATGGTTTTTCGAAGAAGAGACGTTTGGGCCGGAAGGTTAATAATTCGTCGACCACGCTATAACGGGTGACTTCATTCGTCAAAACAAGCACGGTATCTGGCGCATCTGCCATCAGTTCCGCCAACGAACCCGTCACACGCCCGCCATATTGCTGGGCAATTGCTTCGGCCTTGTCACGCGAGCGATTGTAATAACTCAGCGTAATGTCTTCGTGTTTGACAAGCGCGGTCAAATAATTATGCGCGACCTTGCCGGTGCCGACAATCGCAACTTTTAGGGTCATGTAGTCTCCTTGTGGCTGGAAATCCGATTTATAGGGTGGATGCTTAAATTGTACGCTGTTTGAGGAGTTTGATCAATTCGATAAATTGGGGCTACGGAGCTGCGTGTTAAGCCCTATGGATGATGTGCAGGGCTAACAGATTTTGAGTTGCCTTGATGGGCGCGATCGTCTAGGTGAAGTGTGTTAAGCCGAACGCGCCGCACATACCGTAGGGGCATGCGGTCGGCGGCGAGTTCAAAGTATTTTATGCCTTAATCTGCCTTCGCCGTCGATTGCGTGCCCCGCTGTGCGAACGGTATGCTCGATGCGAGCGGCTTAACACGCACGGCAACAGGTCACCCTTTCAGCGCCCCTTCGAGCATTGAGCGAAAGAAGACATTGCGCGTCAAGAGAAAGACCACGATCACCGGCAACATGACGATGATGCAGGCCGCGGCGAGGGCGTTGTAGGAGGTGAGCGATTGCGCAATATAGTCATAGACGCCGTACATGGCGCCGCGCAAGGTTGCTTTGCTCATCAACAGATAGTTGGCGATGAACTCATTCCAGACATTCACATAGGCTAACAAGAAGATCGAGGCCAGACCAGGCGCTGCCAGCGGCGCAACAATCCAGAGCAGCGCACCCAAAGGCGTGCAACCGTCAATCTTGGCGGCTTCCTCTAGCTCGCGCGGGATCGTGTCAAAGAAGCCTTTGACCACCCAAATCGCAAATGGCAGTTCAAAGCCGATATAGACAATCACCATAAACCAACGCTCATCATAGCCAGGCAGCAGACGCCGTAAATTGATATTCATCTGATAGAGCGCCAACAGCATCGTTAATAAGGGCACACCGGCCAGCGCTAAAATGCCGACTAAAAAGAATTGGCGACCGCGAAATCGATAGCGCGAAAGCACATAGGCCGCCATGCCAGAAAAGAGCGTCGTCCCAATCGCCGCTGCGGTGGCGTAAAAGAGCGTATTGGGCAGATATTGACTAAAGAGCCGGCCGGTCACCACAAAGCCGAACATGCTGGCGGGGTCGGGACGTAACAAAAAGATCCGCGCATACCCTTCTAGCGAGAAGCGACACGCTCCCAGCGCAAAGGATTGGGTGGGGTTGTCGCAGGGTAAAAAGACTGGGGGTTTGCGGCGCACCTCTTCTGGTGGCTTGAGCGAAAGTATGGTTGTGCTGATAATTGGGTAGAGCATGACAACGCAGACGATCAGTAAGGCCAGGTTGAGCAGCCAAGGTCTCGCCACTTTACGCATGTATAATAACCTGGCCTTAGTCTTGGGGCTGACCGCATTCGGATCGAGCTGCAAGACCAGTTGTTCATCAGATGTTTTCTTCATAGGCGCGCGAAGTGCGAAGGGTTAGGGTGATCAACCCAAGATTCAAAATGGCAATAAAGACCGACAAAGCAGCCGCCAGACCAAAATCTAGTTTAGAAAAGCCCAACGAGTAGAGTAGATAACTCAGTACTTCGGTGGAGGTGCCCGGTCCACCGCCGGTTAGGCTGAAGACCATCCCAACCCCATTCACACCACCCAAAATTAGATTGAAGAGCGCGACGGTCAACATGGGTAAGATCAAGGGCAGTGTAATAAAGCGCAAGGCTTGCAGCCCTGTTGCGCCATCAATGGCGGCGCTTTCTTGGACTTCGGTGGGGACAGTCTGGAGCGCGCCCAGGATCAATAGTGTGATAAAGGGCAGAATCTTCCAGACGGCGGCAACAATCAAGAAGATCAAGGCCGGCGCGGGCGGGAAGGGGAAATCTGGACTAATTTGATTGTGCGCTGGCGACGTGAGAATTGAGATGCCATTGGGTTCGCCAAACAAGCTGGGATTGGCAAAAAAGGGCGAAAATTGTCCATATTCCGGCACGACAAACAAGCGCCACACCACCCCGGCGATCACGTCTGAAATCACCCACGGGACAAAAATTAAGGTGATGTAGACCGGCGTCAACCGGATGCGCTGTTTGAGCAACAGGGCCACGCCAAAGGCAAGGCTCATGGTCAATATGGCATAACCGAGCAGGAAGATCGCTGTGTGAACCAAGCTCTGGGTGAATTCGCTACTGGTAAAAAGACGCCGGAAGTTTGCCAAACCTACAAACAGTTGGCGTCCCGTCCCCGACTCAACACGCTGCGTGCTGAGCAGAAACGAAAAAAGTGTAGGATAGAGTTGAATCGCGCCAATAATGAGCAAACTGGGCAAAAGTAACCAGAAAGGCAACAGACGCGCAATAAAATTTCCGGAACGTACTTTGCGAGGGGTCATAGTCGTTGACAGATCAAGATGATTCGAAATTCCGTTACTTCGAAATTGTTCATTCCGACAACGCGTAGGGGTGCCTTCTGGGCGCCCAGGTCGGCGGCGGGACCAATGTTGGATAAACCCCGTAAACACCCTTCGCCGTCGATTCGTGCCGGTCTTTTTCAACGATTATTGTTTGCACAGCAGGGCACACAATCGACGGCGAAGGTACATTGAGGCATAAAATTAACATTGGTTCCGCCGCCGACCGCATGCCCCTACGTGGATTATTTGTTCTTGTTATACTCGTCCTGCGCCTTGGTCAAGGCGGCGGCGATGTCGGCGGTTGGGTTGCTTTTGATCAGATCAAACAACGTGGTCGCAATGATCTTCTTTGCTTCGGGGATCTTCAACAAAGAACCGTACCAGGCCCGACAATCACTGGCGGCCCCGGCGGTCGCCCCTTGTTTGAATACCTCAGTTTGAAAAGCTGCATTGCTCAGCATGCTTTTGGCGACGGGCAGGCCGCCCCCCGCGTTTAGCACCCAATCCACCCCATTGGTCGGGTCCATCACCCAATTGATATAGGCTTTGGCCCCTTCCGGATTTTTGGCGCCATTTGGGATCACAAAACCAAATACATCATTATGGCAACCGGGTTGCTTGCCTTCGGGGGCAAAGCTCGGCGCAATTTTGATCTCACCAGCCTTTACAGCATCTTCCATGTCTTTGGCCGTGGCAGATTTATAGGCTGTGCCTTTGGGCGAGGTCAGCGGATTTAGGTATTGGTAAGCCACAAAGAAACCGGTGGGAAAGGCGCCCGCTTCGGCATCTTTAAAGGCCGCTTCTTCTTCAAAATTGCCGACAAAGACCGATTCGGAAGAATAGCCCTTGGTCACAATTTCACGCATGAATTCGACGGCTTTGATATTTTCTGGCGTGTTGAGCAACATACTCCCTTTGCCATCATCATAACCGCCACCAAACGAACTCAAAACCTGAAAATAATACCGGCCAGCCGCTTCACCATCAAAAGCCGTCGAGCCCCAATAAGTCAAGGCGTATTTGCCTTGGCTTTTCAGCGCGGCGGCTTCTTTCAGAAACTCGTCTGTGGTCTTGGGGAAGCCATTCGGATAGAGATCCGACCAATAGAAGACCACATAGGGTGACTCGGAGATGGGCACACAATAGAGCTTGCCATCTGGTCCGGTGCAGGCCGTCAACGCTTTGGGATCCAATTCGCTGTACCAGGGCGCACTTTTGATAAAGTCAGTTAGATCTTGCACCGTGTTATTGACAATAAACGTGGGCAAATCGCTGGCGCCCATGCGCATCACATCGGGGATATCGCCTTTGTTTTGCACCGCTGTCACCAAGTCTAAAGCTAAGTTGTAGTCGTGGGGCACATTACTCCACGTGTATTTGCCTTTGAATTGTTCGTTAAAGAGGGGGATCGTTTTCGCCAAATAAAAGTTGCCAACGCGTTCATTGGCTTGGGGATCAGTGTTGTTCTGATCGTAATAATACCACGAAATAATTTCGGTTTCGCCGCCACTGGCGGGCGCAGCCGAAGACGCACCCGGTGCAGCGGGTGGCGCGACGCAGGCGACGCAGACAAGGAGCGCAATGATGACGCTCGCAAAGCTCCAACATTTCCGGTAGATGCTCATGGATCGGTTTCCCTTCTAACTATACGTTCAATGGTTATGCCACTGCTTGATGCCAACAGTTGATGGTGATGAATTGCACTGATGGCGCGCGAAACTTATTGTTTAGAAATAGGGGTGTTTTCCATCGACGAGGCAACATTGCCAGCAGAGGTGGCCGCCACTACGAACCGAACTGAGGGAAACGGAAAACTTGGTGGCTCATTAGCGATAAAAAGGCGACCAGAAAGCTATAGCCATTATCGGAGATAAAATTCGCTTTGTCAAACACGAAAATTTCGAGGGGTGCATCCCAGAATTAGGGAAATTGTTCGCGGGAATAAATTCCACCCCTGAGCGTAGCAAGTCGCCTCAGCAACTTGCTACGCTCAGGGGCCAAATGCCATTGGTGCCTAAAATTTGGGATACACGCAATTCCTAGCCTTATATAATTTTTTTTAGCCCTCATTAATGGCCGCGTTATTGATCGGCTATCTCTACCGCTAATTCTATGGCAAAAGTGCGTGCTTCACCGGGCTCGAGCAGGGGCAGTGTCCCCTGCTCGCGTGCTTTTTCACGGCCGAGTACGCCGCAATTGGTTGGCTCGATCCCCAAGACATGCGCGCCCGTGCCAGCCATGCGCCATTGCACGAGCATTGGCAATGTGTCAACTGCCCAGGAGAGCTTGACCACCAGCGGAGCGGCGTCTGCGCCCAGCGGAAAATGGGGATTGTGGATCGAGGCGGATGCCCAGCCAGCTTTGACATCCAACTCTTCGTGGAAATAGACTCGTTCTTGATGACCTACTTCCGGCGCTTGCCAGCGGTCATAACCGGCAACCGGCGTCTCGGCTTCACGGGCCGTTACGCGTTGCGATGGAAAACGGAAGGTGGTCTCGTCCATCAGCAATGGAAACCCAAAGTTAAAGTGGTAGAGTAACATACAAGGCGCTGGCTCGAAGGCAATATTTTCTACGACATCCGTCAGCGTAAGCCGGTTGCTGCCCAATGTACTGCGGATTTCGCGCGTCAACCGTAGGTGTTCGCTAAAGATGCGCGACTCTTCGATCACACCGCTGACGCGCATTTCGTATTCGTCGCCCACCCACCGTCCTTCGGCCACTACCTGGCGCGCTGGCAGATGATGAATGCGGCCATGCAAGCCCAAGGGTTGCCCTCGATCTACCGTGGGGGCCCCCACTTGAGACAGGCCACACGTCATCAGCAGCCCACCGGCTGCGGTGCGCAACCACTCAAGGCCATCTTTGTCATAGTAGGCGGGATGAACATCACCGTTGGCCGCCTGCCAACTGATCGGAGCGCCACAAAATTCAGCCAACGAAATGTCCATCCCGCGTGAGGGAGTGACCATATAGCTCAGGCCGGCGCCGGTGCGCACCTGAATTTGCTCGACACCGGCCTCCAGCCCTTCACTCAATTGATAGCGACGCACCCC
>JAPLGZ010000702.1 GCA_026389895.1 Chloroflexota bacterium
CTCTGGGAAAATCTGACCGATCCGATCATCAGTGGCCGTGAGGAATTAGGCTTTTCCAAAGTTTACTGTGAATTGCCCGAACCGACCGTTTTGCGCGGTGAATGGCATCTTATTGCCAGTTGGTTGGGCTTTAAGTTTCTCGATCTGGAGATCAATCAACTCCGCCAACAATCTGCCGAGGAGATCGCAGCCCAAGTCGAGACTGGTGATGGGCAACTGCACTATAAATACATCCCCAAAACCGGCGAATGGGGTGTTGCGGATGTGGCGTATGCGTGCCTGTCGCCAACCGGCCATTCTAACAAAGTCGTCAAAGAGCGCTGGGTGGGCGAGGGTGCTGTGCGTTTCCATGCGGCGCGCTGGGAGGATATGCCCACCCAATATCAGATTGTGAATACCTTCCACGCATTGGAGATCAAAGCCTATCGTGGCGCCAGCGTCACCAAATCGGTGGGCGGTGAAGATCTCAGTGCGCAACGGATTCTGCGTTAATCATTTATCGCAACAACGCGTCCTCACCCCCGACCCCTCTCCTACACGATAGGGCCGTTTCAGAAGAGGGGAGCAGAACAAAGGCCGTTGATGTGCTCAGGGTCTCCTGAACTCAGCCCTTTGATTCAGGAGACCCTGTCGGGGGGTGAGGCGCTGTACTTACAATTTATCAATGAATTCCTAGCCTAAAAACGAAATTCACGCAAAGCCACAAAGACCGCCAAGAAAAAATTTGCGTGAATTTTGTTTTTGACTTGTTCGATTAGGGGAACAGACATGTATCATCTCGATGGTAAAGTGGCGCTGGTCACCGGCGCGGGTGGTCAGCATGGCCTAGGGCGCGCGATTGCGGTGCGTCTGGCGCAGGAAGGCGCTCATGTAGTAATCAATGATGTGGTAGAGCGGCGCATCAATTCCCCCGAGTGGGCTGGCTTGCCGGATCTGGCGCATGAGATCGAAGCGCTGGGACGCCAAAGCTTATCTGTGGTGGCGGATGTCTCTAACGCTGGACAAGTAGAGGCGATGATGCAGCAAGCCCTGCAAAAGTTTGGGCAAGTTGACATTCTCGTCAACAATGCCGGGGCGCTGGCTGGGCGTGACCGGGTGCCAGTCGTGGAACTAGAAGAGGCCGAATGGGACCGCATTCAAAATATAAACACCAAAGGCCCCTTCTTGTGCAGCCGCGCCGTTGCCCGCGCCATGATTGCGCGCGGCCAAGGTGGCAAAATTATCAACATGTCGTCGGTATCGGGCCAACGTGGCGTGGCGCGTTTTGCCGCCTATTGTGCCTCTAAGTTTGCCATACGCGGCTTCACCCAATCGCTGGCGCTGGAACTGGCCCCCTACAAAATCAATGTCAATGCCATCTGTCCAGGGTTGATGGAGACCGAACGTGTGGCCGACATGGCCGCCGCCCTGGCCCCAGAAGGCGTATCGGCAGAAGCCCAGCGCCAATTAATGATCGCCCAGGCCAACCAGACCATTCCCTTGGGCCGGATTGGGCAGGCCGACGATGTGGCGCGCACCGCCGCTTTTCTCGCTTCGGCTGAGTCAGATTACCTGACCGGCCTTTCGATCCCAGTGGCCGGCGGGACTTATTTGGATTAGCACAATCTACATGCAATAACAGCAGTTACACAGAGATACACAGAGGGGGCACAGAGAACGCAGAGCAAGACAAATGCGTTTGCGGTTCTCTGTGCCCCCTCTGTGTAACGTTTTGATTCTATCTCACGAGGATAGGTAATAATGATGAGCGACAAACGATTACAAGGTAAAACCGCCATTGTGACTGGAGCAGGTACGCGTGGGCCGATGTTGGGGACAGGCCAGGCTACCGCGCTGCTTTTTGCGCGCCAGGGAGCCAATGTGCTGCTGGTTGATCTGGACTTGGCGCGCGCCCAAGAAACGCAAGCCGCCATCACTGCCGAAGGTGGTCAAGCCACAGTCTTTCAGGCCGATGTGACGCAGGAGGCGAGTTGCCGCGCCCTCGTGGATGCGTGTGTTGAACGGTATGGCGCGCTGCACATTCTATTTAACAACGTGGGCGTTGCGGGACCGGGCAAGGTGACTGAGGTCGAAGAAGCCGTTTGGAACCGGGCATTGGATGCGAACTTGAAGAGCGCGGTATTGGTCAGCAAATATGCGGTGCCGAAAATGGTGGCGGCAGGGGGTGGATCAATTATCCACGTCTCGTCGATTGATGGGCTACGGGCTGGCATGGCGAACAATATCCCTTATTCTGTGGCCAAGGGTGGATTGATTACATTGACCAAGGCGATGGCTGTCCATCATGGCCGCGAGGGCATTCGTGTCAACTGCATTGCGCCGGGCCATCTCTATGCGCCTTTTGCCGGCGATATTTCGGAAGAAACCCGAGAATTGCGCCGCAAGGCTGGTCCGCTTGGCACCGAAGGAACCGCCTGGGATGTGGCCTGGGCTGCCGTCTTTTTGGCCAGTGACGAAGCCCGCTGGATCTCTGGCGTGGTGTTGCCGATTGATGCCGGGCTGCTGGCTGCCACGCCGCTGGCGGTGTTGGATAATTTACGATAAGTGATGAGTGAAAAAGTGATAAGTGAAAGAGTGATGAGTGAACTAGAACCGTAATTCACTCATCACTCTTTCACTTATCACGCTAAGCGCAACAAGCAATGATATCTCATATAAAACCTCTTATAAGGAGAAAAACCATGCCAACCATGACCGGCGCGCGCTTCTTGGCTGAAACCGTCCACGGCTATGGCCTGACCCACGTCTTTTTTATGCCCTATATTGCGCCGAGGGCCTTAATGGAGATGGACAAGCTGGGAATTCAGCGCGTTCAGACCCACGGTGAAAAGGCCGCCGCCTATATGGCTGATGCTTATGCGCGTGTCAAGCGCGCCCCTGGCCTCTGTATGGCACAATCGGTGGGGGCGCTCAATCTCGCGGCCGGCCTACAAGATGCCTATCTGGCCTGCTCACCCGTGATTGCTGTGACGGGACGCGAGTTTCAGAGCAACCAACAACGCCACGCCTATCAAGAGGTGGATCACGTCAATCCGTTTGCGGCTGTCACCAAGTCCAGCGCGTTTGTCGCCACGCCGGAACAATTGCCCGGCTATCTACGCCAGGCTTTTCGCTCAGCCACAACGGGCACACCGGGGCCGGTCCACCTTGAGCTGGAAGGTTTGGCGGGGCAGACTGTTGTCGATGATGAAGCCGATCTAGAAGTGATCATCGAAGCGATGTTTGCCCAAGTGCCACCTTTCCGACCAGAAGCAGAACTAGAAAAGGTGCACGCCGCGTTGCAACTGCTCACCCAGGCCCAACGGCCCGTGATCGTAGCTGGCGGCGGCGTGACAGCGTCTGGGGCCAGAGCCGAATTGATCGCCCTGGCCGAGAAGCTCTCAATTCCGGTGGCGACGGCCTTAAATGCCAAAGCCATGTTCCCAGCGGACCATCCGCTGGCGGTGGGCCTCCCTGGTTCGTATTCGCGCGCCTGTGCCAACCAGATTCTCTGCGAGGCCGATCTGGTCTTCTTTATTGGCAGCCACACGGGTGGCCAGGTGACTAATAGCTATGCGATTCCGCCTCAGGGCACGCCGATCATCCAACTCGACATCAACGCCGCTGAGATCGGGCGCAATTATCCGATCAAGGTCGGCTTACAGGGTGACGCCCGCAACACGCTGCGCCGAATGCTCGAACAGGCCGAAACGACTGCGCCGCGCACCGCGTGGATCAACCGTGTGCAAGAATTAGTTCAAGCCTGGAAAGCAAGCGTCAGTGAACAGGTTAATTCGGACATTGTGCCGATGCGCCCAGAACGTCTCTGCCGCGAACTGGCCGACTATCTGCCCTCCGATGCGATCCTCGTCTCTGACACCGGCCACTCCGGCATCTGGACGGGCACGCTGCTCGATTTGAAACACCCCGATCAGAGCTTTATTCGCTGCGCCGGCTCGCTGGGCTGGGGGCTACCCGCGGCGATCGGGGCCAAGTGCGCCCAACCTGACCGCCCCGTTCTTTGCTTCACCGGCGACGGCGGCATCTGGTATCACATCACCGAGTTGGATACAGCGCGCAAATGTGGAATCAATACCGTTACCGTGGTCAACAATAACCATTCATTGAACCAGGAAAAGGGTGGCGTCGAGGCGATCTATGAGGGGCAGACGCGCGGTTCCGATGAACTCTGGCTCTTTCCAGAGACCGACTTTGCCAAAATCGCTGAATCGATGGGCTGCTTCGGCATCACAGTCAACAAGCCCAGCGAACTGGCGAGTGCGCTCGATCAAGCCTTTGCTGCCGGTAAACCAGCCGTGGTCGATGTGAAGACCCACCTGGATGGGATTGCGCCGCGGGCGTGGATGCCGGCCATCGGCTGATTCGTACTTACGTAGGTAAGGCTATTAACAAAAGGCTTGTAAACACGGATAGGAAAAAACACGGATCACAACAACTTAGATCCGTGTTTTTTCCTATCCGTGTTTACAAAGCTTATACGACATCCACCACACGTCCACTGCGCGACGACTCGAACGCCGCGCGGATCACGGCAATGGCTGCCATGCCGCGTTCACCAGAGATGATCGGCGTTGTGCCAGTCAACACACAGTCGGAGACGTGTTCGATCTGCGGTACATATAAGTTGACATGCGGCAGATCGTAGACGATCACCTCTTTGCCGCGCTGCATGTGCAGATCGCCGCTAAACTCACGACCCCAC
>JAPLGZ010000399.1 GCA_026389895.1 Chloroflexota bacterium
ACCATCTGGCGGGCGCACTTATTAGAACGATTCTTAGATCTGACCTAACTTCTCCGCTGGCCCTCTGCGCATAGTCAAACGAAACAATCCACTCACTACAAGCGACCATTCACAGGGTCAGCTGACAGGCACAGGAAGTCGTCTGAAAAGCCGCAGCAGGGATTAAAATACGCGCTACTTTGTTTGGCAACCGTGCTGCGAATTATAGTAATTCATGTTAGGCAGATGATAGGAAAAAGCGGCATAGAGCGTAAAGCAACAGCAACCCCACCCCGCCCACCCTTACCAGGCTTAGCTTTACCCACAAGTAGAGGGAGGGGTAGAAAAGGGTAAGATAATTTGATAGAATAGGCATCAAAAAAAGGATGCTGCGACATGAAAAACGAAGCACTCGGCAATGAGAACTGGATCGCCTATGAATTAAGTGCAATCGCACTGGGCGATCAACGACTCAACTGGCGTTTGCTGGATAGTGCGGCCAAATTAGCCGCCAAACCGAGCGTATCGATCAATCAAGCGTGTGACGACTGGGCGGACACGAAAGCAACGTATCGCCTGTTTGCGAACGAAAAGACGACCATGGAACAGATTCTGGCACCGCATCAGCAACGAACCAAAGAACGGATGACGAGCCACCCAGTCATCCTGGCGATCCAGGATAGCAGCTACCTGGACTACAGCCACCACCCAAGCAAACGCGGCATGGGACCGATTGGGACCAGCCAACAAGCCTTGCGTGGGCTGGTGATGCATAGTGTGTTAGCGGTTACACCACAGGGCTTACCCTTAGGCTTGTTACACCAACGGCTCTGGGCACGGGCAGAAACAGTCAACCCAATGACCAGTACGGAACGACACCAGGTGCCGATCGCTGAAAAAGAGAGTAACAAATGGCTGGCGGCCCTCAGCGAAACGGTGCAATGGCAACCGGCAGGCACGCACCTCGTCACGGTTGGTGATAGCGAAGCCGACGTCTTCGAACTCTTCAACCATGCACACCAGTTGCAAACTGACTTGTTGATTCGGGCCGGGCAGAATCGCTGCCTCTGTGAACCGGCCGTCGGGCTGCTCTGGGCGGTAGTCGAAAAACAACCCGTGGCTGGTCATTTGAAAGTCCAGGTCAGCAAACGAGCTGAGCACCCAGCCCGTGAAGCCACGGTGGCGGTGCGCTACACCTCGCTGACCCTGCGTCCGCCACAGCACTTGCGCACCCACTTGAAACCCTGTTCCCTTGATGCGGTCTTTGTCCAGGAAATTGATCCGCCGACCGATGTCGAGCCACTCTGCTGGCTGCTGCTCACGACGGTCCCGGTTGCCGCCTTGGATGACGCCATTGAGCGTATCCACTGGTATTGCCAGCGTTGGCAAATTGAAATCTTGCACAAAATCCTCAAATCTGGTTGTCGGATTGAACAGGCCCAACTCGCTTCCGAGAAACGACTCATGCCCCTGATTGCTCTCTTTTCGATCATTGCCTGGCGTCTATTTTGGCTCACGTTTCTCGCACGCACTGACCCCAATGCGCCGGCTTCCACCATACTCGCACCCCATGAACTCGATGCGCTCTATACCTTTCTGCATCAACAGCCCATCCCCGCCACCCTGCGCCCAACCGTTCACCAGGCGCTGCGTTGGATTGCTCAACTCGGTGGCTTTCTCAATCGCAAACGCGATGGGGAACCCGGTGTCACGGTCATCTGGCGGGGCTGGCAACGCCTCACCGACATCTCCGCCGCCTATCTCGCTTTTCATCCCCAAAAAACTTGTGGGTAAAGCTAAGCCTGGTAAGGGAGGGAACTGATTGGTGGACAGCGGAAGTAACATTCTCCATCCCGGATCGGCTCCTCCCCTTACCAGGGGGGAGGCTGGGTGGGGGTTCGCAGCCTCGATCATCGCCAACTTTTCTAATCAAGGAGACCTATATGCCAAGCAAACCAAATTTTGTACCTGTACCTGGCAGTGAACGCGCTCCGATGCCGGGCACGCGCGCGGTTGGTGCGCCGAATCCGAATGACCGCATCGAAGTAACCGTGCGTGTGCGCCAGCGGCCAGCGAATAGACGCGGCGCGGCGCAAAGTGTTGCGCAGAGCGCCGCCGAGGCGCCCCAGTTGGAGCAGCGCCAATATATGAGCCAGGCCGAATTTGCCCAGACATTTGGCGCCGACCCGAAGGACATTGCCGCCGTCAAAAAGTTCGCCAAAACCTTCGGGCTAGACGTGGTATCATCAAGCGTGGCCCGGCGTAGTGTTGTGCTGGCGGGCACAGTGGAGGCGATGACCAAAGCCTTTGATGTCGATTTGCAAGAGCAGACCGCGCCAGATGCGCAAGGCACTTTTCGGGTGCGCGTGGGTCCAGTCAACGTGCCCAGCGAACTGTCTGGCATTGTGGAAGGGGTCTTTGGGTTGGATGACCGCCCTCAGGCCAGCCCCCATTTTCGGATCCTAGAACCGAATGGCAGCGAGCATATCGCCCAGGCGCGCGCCGGTGGTCAGGCATACACCCCAATCCAGGTGGCCCAATTCTATCATTTCCCCCCAGGCTTTGACGGCAGCGGCCAGACCATCGCGATCATTGAACTAGGCGGGGGCTACCGCAAACGGGATCTGACAGCCTATTTCAAAAAGCTGGGTGTAAAATCACCGGCGGTTTCGGCGATCTCCGTGGACGGTGGCAAGAATCAGCCCGCAGGCGATCCGAATAGCGCGGATGGCGAAGTGATGTTAGATATCGAAGTAGCCGGTGCGGTGGCAACAGGGGCCAAGTTGGCGGTCTATTTTGCCCCCAACACCGACCGCGGTTTCTTAGATGCGATTACCACCGCCGTCCATGACACCCGGCGTAAACCGTCGGTCATCTCGATCAGTTGGGGTGCAGCCGAATCGGATTGGACGGCGCAGGCCATCACCAATATGAATCAGGCTTTCCAGGAAGCAGCCACTTTGGGGGTGACGATCTTTTGCGCGTCTGGGGATAATGGCTCGAATGACGGCGTGGCCAACAATGGCAATCCGCCGGACCGGCAGGCGCATGTTGATTTCCCAGCCTCGAGCCCCTTTGCTGTCGCCTGCGGCGGCACGTTTGTCAACGCAACCGGAGCGACGATCCAGGAAGAGACTGTCTGGAACGACGGCGTCAACGGCGGGGCCACCGGCGGCGGGGTTAGCGACACCTTCGACGTGCCCAGCTATCAAAGTGCCACCAAGATCCCCAAGTCGGTCAACGCCAGCCAGCGTGTAGGGCGGGGCGTGCCCGACATTGCCGGTAATGCCAGCCCGCGCAGCGGTTATCTCGTACGCGTCGATGGCAAGGAGTTCCCAATTGGCGGCACCAGTGCCGTGGCGCCTTTGTGGGCTGGCTTGACGGCCTTGCTTAATCAAGCCTTGGGGAAACCGATCGGTTTTTTGAATCCGCTCCTCTATCAGTTAGGCGGCAAAGGGATCTTGCACGACATCACCACGGGCAACAATGACATTACCAACAGCGGCGGTTATCCAGCCGGCCCTGGTTGGGATGCCTGCACCGGTTGGGGCAGCCCACATGGCGAGAAATTGTTGAAGGCGCTGAAGAATGGCCATTGATCAAGTGGCAATATTGATCAAGTGGTAATATTGGTATAGACGCAAACACTTGTTTACAAAGCCTAACCGTGGTCGGCGCCAGGTATGCCTGGCGCCGACCACGGTTAGGCTTTCGCGTACGCCTTATTTTTCTAAAAATTGGGAACATTCCCCGTACCCCTAACGTTGATCAAACGTATGAAACGCGCATGGATAACTCGACCAAGATTCTTCAAATTTTTGCTCATCATCCTGTTGGCGCTTGGCGGCCTGGGGGGTGGCCTGTATGCTTGGCTGCTGGCCGATCTGCCATCGGTGCGCACCACCGAAACACGCCTGGTGCATCCGACTACACAAATTCTAGACCGCAAGGGCCGGTTGCTCTATGAGGTCGTGGATCCCAACGCCGGCAAACAGCTTACTTTGCGCTTGGACAGCCTGCCCACGGCCTGCATTCAGGCGACGCTGGCCACCGAAGACAAACGATTTTATCAGCATCCCGGTTTTGACCTGATCGCTATCGCCCGCGCCACCTGGCAATATGGCCGAGCCGGTGGGAATGTGATGAGTGGGGCCAGCACGTTGACCCAACAATTGGCCCGCAATCTCTTTCTCAGCCAGCAAGAACGTTACACCCAGAGCCTAAGCCGCAAACTGCGCGAAGCCTATCTAGCCTGGCAGCTCGAGCATCGCTACACGAAAGATGAGTTATTAGCGCTCTATCTCAACCAAACCTATTACGGCAACTTTGCCTTTGGGATCGAAGCCGCCGCGCAAGTCTTCTTTGCCAAGCCAGCAGCGCAACTGAGTCAGGCCGAATGCGCCCTGCTGGCGGGACTGATGCAATCACCCACGGCCTATAATCCCCTGCAAGCACCCGAGACTGCCAAGGCGCGCCAGTTGACGGTGTTACGGTTGATGCAAGAGGCGGGTTATATCAACGCCAACCAAGCTAAGCAGATCGCCAGCGAGCCGCTCCATTATGGGTCGCACCTGTTTAACATCCAGGCGCCGCACTTTGTGATGTATGTGCAAGATCTGCTAGCCCAACAGGTGGGACTGGAACAGTTGCGGGCGGGTGGGCTGCGGGTGACGACGACGCTTGATCTCGATTTACAGCAGCAAGCCGAACGAGCAGTGCAATACCGGCTCGATCTACTCAACTGCCGGCAGCCAGGTCTCTGCACCGCCAAGACGGACCGCAATCGGCGGGTGGATAACGCCGGCGCGGTGATTTTGGACAGCCAGACTGGCGAAATTCTGGCAATGGTTGGGAGCCCGGACTATTTTAACGAACGCATTCAGGGGAATGTCAATGCCACGCTGATCTTACGCCAACCGGGCAGCGCGATCAAGCCGCTGACCTATGCAGCGGCGCTGGATCCGAGTTGGAGTGCGAAACTGGGCCTGCAACCGTTGACACCAGCCAGCATTATTCCCGATCTGGACGCCACGTTCTATGTGAAAGACCAACAAGGCAACACGGTGCCCTATAAGCCCATGAACTACGACCAACGCTATCACGGGCCGGTGAGTCTCCGGACGGCTTTGGCCAATAGCTATAATATTCCCGCCGTCAAAACCCTAGACCGCATCGGGGTGAACACATTACAACAGCTCGCCAGGCAGGCGGGGATCAGCACCTTTAACAAACAATATGGTCTGGCCTTGACCCTGGGCGGTGGCGAAGTAAAATTATTAGAATTGACCGCCGCCTTTGGGATCTTTGAACAGGGCACACGGTTAGAGCCAAAGGCGATCTTAGGCATTGCCAATTGTGCACTGCCCGTGGCGGCGTGTACAGGCGACCAAGCCACGGCAGGCGTAGCGCAGGCCAATCGGTCACCACTTATTGACCCAGCCACAGCCTACCTGATCACCGATATTCTCTCGGATCATAATGCGCGCATGCCAGCGTTTGGCCAGAGTTCGGTGCTGGATTTGCCTTTTGCCGCCGCTGTAAAGACGGGAACGACCACCGATTGGCGCGACAACTGGACGATTGGCTATTCCACCCGGCGCCTGGTTGGGGTATGGGTGGGCAATGCGGACAATCAGCCGATGATCGATGTGAGCGGGATTGATGGTGCTGGCCCGATCTGGCACGACTTGATGCTGGCCGCGCATCCGCAACCGCCACCGGCTTTTCGCCAGCCGAACGCGATAAAGATTGTCAACATCTGCGCGCCGAGTGGCCTGCTCGCGTCGCCAGATTGCCCGCGCACCCGTGCCGAACGGTTTATCCACGGCACGGAGCCAACGCAAATCGATCATCAGTTTCAACCCATCACAATCGATTTGGCGACTGGTCTGCGCGCCACCGCGGCCACACCGCAAGCGCGCGCCCAAAGACGAATCTATTGGCTATTGCCGCCCGAATATACGAACTGGATGCTCAGTCAGGGGATCGCCTTGGCCCCACCGGCGCCGGATCGCAATTCGTCACAGGCAACGGGTCATCAACTCGCAGCCACACAGACCACCCAGCCGCTAGTGTTGACTGCGCCCACGTCGAACATTGGCTACGAAATTCATCCGGGCGTGCCGCGTGAACGCCAGCGGATTGAGGTGGCAGGTTATAGCGCCGACGGTGAACCCTGGGCCGAATTGCGCCTTGTCAAAGATGGCACAATCTTGGCGCGGGCCACGAACGCCACCCGCATTAGTGCCTGGTGGGTGCTTGAACCGGGGCAGCATCAATTCTGGCTAGAAGGCGTCCAAAAAAGGTCTGGGGCAACGATCCGCTCAGATCACGCCCTGGTGGCCGTTGAAAATTTTACAGCGCAGCCGCTTGAAGTGAACACCAATCCAACGACGCCTTGACCGCGGTTTGGCGTCTATCAGCAGGCCCAAAATCCTGTTCCATCCAATAGAGAAGACGGATAAATTTCATGGCCGAGGCGTGTGGCACGAACGGCTACTCGACGCAATCATATTTTTTGTCCTTTCCTTACGGACATCTGCTATAATATTAATCTAACCCTCGTTACAGGGAAGCATGCCATTTAGGAGATAGAATTGTGCCAAGACTATTCAAACCTTACCCAATTTATCGTTTACTGCTGACCTTTGCCATTATTTTATCCAGCATTGCCGGTAGCAGCCAGGCCGCACCCAGAATGCAACAAGCCACGGCTGGCCTCCCCCCCGCCTTGGTCTCTACCGACCCGATTAATGGCACCAATTGGGCTGGTGGGCCGGTTACCTTCACGTTTGATCAACCGCTGGCAGCCGAGAGCGCCAGCAGTCTGAAGGTTGATCCGACGTTGGCCGGCACGCCCAGCGTTGAGGGCGCAAAATTAATCTTCACGCCCGATGCGGCGCTGGAAGCTGGCACGCGTTATCATTTTACACTGGATACCAAGGCAAAATCAGCCGCTGGTGTAGCCTTGAGCGCGCCCGTTGCGCTGACCTTGGTGGCAGCGACACCGCTGCAGGTCACATCCACCCAGCCCAGTGATGGGGCCAAAGATATTAACACAGATGGGCAAATTGTCGTGGTCTTCAACCGGCCGGTTGTGCCGTTGACCGGTGTTGATGACCAAGCCCAGTTGCCGCAGCCGCTCACCATTGAGCCAGCCGTTGACGGCAAGGGCCAATGGCTGAACACCAGCGTCTATCTCTTTCAGCCGACGCTCGGTTTGGCGGGCGGCACAGCCTATCAAGTGACGGTTGACCAGCTCACCGGTTTGAACGGCGAAACATTGGCGGCGCCTGTCACCTTTAGTTTTACCACGGCGACACCCGTGGTCACCGAAGTCAAGCCCACCATTAACCCACTCCAACCGGATAAAGATAATCCAATCCGCCCCGATGCGGCTTTTCATGTGACGTTCAGTCAACCGATGGACCCGGCGAGCACCGAGGCGGCCTTTTCGATCAAAGATGTGGCCTCCTCTGAAGTTGTAGCCGGCAATTTAGTTTGGGAGAGCGCCAACAAGACCTTTACCTTTACACCGACGCAAAGTTTAGCCTTTGGTGCGTCGTATGTGGTGACGGTGGAAGCGAGCGCGCAACCAGCCAGCCGCCAGGGGAATTTGCGCGAACGCTACGAAAGAACATTTGATGTCTTCCCCTTGCCCACTGTCAGCACCACCACACCGCCCCAGGATGCCGCGGCTGTCTCGCCCGAACAGGATGTGATCATTCGGTTCAGCGCGCCAGTGAGCGCAACCACCGTGCTCTCCAACGTGCGGATCTCGCCCATGTTGAGCACAACCCAGGTTTACAGCTACTACTCGCCGTACAACGGCGAACTGACGTTAAGTTGGAATAAAAAGGCGCAAACCGCCTACACCGTTACAGTTGGCAGCGCAGTGGCCGACGAGTATGGCAATACGTTGGGCCAGGACTATAATTTGCACTTCGCCACCGGTGATTTCACCCCGTATTCGCGGATCAATTTGGATCGCTTCACCCACTTTAATGTCTATTCGCAAACGCTGGTCAGCCTCTATTATCGCAACATCCCCAAGGTGGAAGCGACCCTCTATCGCGTGCCGATGGACGAGTTCTTCAAACTGACGGGCCAAGACCAATATCAAATTTGGAACAATTACCAGGTGCCAGATCCAGAGACCAATCGCGTCTGGACTCACAGTTATGCGCCCAACGTTGAACGCAATATAACCGGGCGCCAGGTAATTTCACTGACGGATGAAGCTGGCAATCAGTTGACGCCGGGCATCTATCTGCTCGAAGTCGCCCAGTTGCCGAAACCCAAGGATGACAACAGCCCCACTGATCCGGAAAGCCAGAAGCTGATCATCCTTGGCAATCAAAATTTGGTGCTCAAGAAGAGTCAGCAAGGTGAAAGTCTGGCCTGGGTGACGGATCTACGCACGGGCCAACCGGTGCCGGACCAGAAAATTCGTTTCTATCGTAATAATGGCGACCCGCTAGAAGCAACGAGCGGCCCGGACGGGATCGCCACCACACAGCTGGAATTAGACGCCAATACAGTCTATCAGCCGGTGATTGCCATGGTCGGTGAACCGGGCGATGCCAACTTTGCCGCGGTCTCCAGCGAGTGGAATCAAGGGGTGGCGGTCTATGATTTTAATCTGAATACTGGTTATGGCACCGGGCAATATCAGCTCTATTTCTATACCGACCGTCCGATTTACAAGCCGGGCCAGACTATCTATTGGAAGGGGATTGTGCGGAGTTTAACCGACGACCAGTATACGTTGCCGCCGCCCACGCTGCCGATCAGCATTACCGTGCGCGATGCCCAGGGTGTGGCGATCATGGCCGCCGAAATGAATCCCAGCGAAAACGGCACGCTCAACGGAAAAGTGACGTTAGCACCCGAAGCGGGCACAGGTTATTACTATCTGGACGCCCAGATCAAAACTGGCATCGATACTTCCGTATCCAACGGGGTTGGCTTCCTGGTCAACGCCTACCGCAAGCCCGAATTCCAGATCGAGGTCACCAGTGCGAAACCGGAATATGTACAGGGCGACAAGGCTAAATTTACCGTAAAGGCTAGCTATTTTAGCGGTGGCCCCCTGGCCAATGCGCCGGTTGATTGGCAATTGCTCGCCACGCCCTATCAATTTAACTGGACCAAAGGCCCAAGCAATCGTTACTTCAGCTTCGACCCCTATGACCCAAGCCAAGATAACACCGGTCCCTATCGCAGCAGTTTCATAGGTATGTTTAAAGACGGCCAAGGCACAACCGACGCTGCGGGCAACTTTGTGGTCGAAGTGCCCGCTGATTTAGGCGAAGCGCTGCAAAGCCAAAATTGGGTGTTCAATGCCACGGTAAAAAGCTCCACCAATCAATTTGTGAGTGGCAATGTGACGGCCCCCGTTCACCGCGGGGCTTTCTATAGCGGGCTCAGTCCGCAGAGCTACGTCGTGCCAGTGAACACGGAAAGCAAGGTGGATGTCGTCACCGTTACCCCCCAGGGTGATCCCGTGCCCACGACCAAGCTGGACGTCATCATCTCGGAGTTCCAGTGGAACAGTGTCTACGAACGCGATGTCGTCGGCGCTTATCATTGGGAGACCAGCGTGTTGCGGTCACCAGTTGTCACGACGACACTGACCACCGATGCCAAGGGAACGGCGACGCTCAGTTGGACACCGAAGAAGGCTGGCCAATATCAGATTATTACCCGTGGAAAAGATCAGGCCGGCAATCCGATCAGCAGCGCGACCTATGTCTGGTCTAGTGCGCGCAGTGAAAGTGATTTTGTCGCCTGGCCGCGCGAGAACAATGATCGCATTGAGTTGGTGGCCGATAAGAAGCTCTATGCCCCAGGTGAAACGGCCAAAATTCTCGTGCCTAGCCCGTTTACTGGCCCGGTGAAGGCGTTGGTCACGCTAGAGCGGGCGGGCGTGCTCGAATCTAAGGTAATGACACTGACCAGTAACAGCGAAACCATTGACATTCCGATCACGGCAGAGCATATTCCGAATATCTTTGTCAGCGTGGTGATTGTTAAGGGCGTGGATGCCAGCAATCCAACCGCGGCGATTCGTGTGGGGCTGGTTCAATTGCCGGTGGACACCAGTCAGAAAGCGTTGAGTATCGGGATCGTGCCGTCTGCGGTGCAGGTCAAACCAAGTGATACCGTCACCTATACATTGACGATCACCGATAGCACAGGCAAACCCGTGCCCAACGCCGAAACAAGCGTCGCACTGGTCGACAAAGCCGTGCTTTCGCTGGTGATGGGTGACACGCGCAATCTGCTCGATATCTTCTATTATCAACGGCCGCCCGGCGTCACCACGGGTGCATTGTTGATCATTAACCGCGACCGGCTCAGCCAACAACTCAGTGAAGGCGCCAAAGGTGGTGGCGGCGGTGGTGGCGATGGTGGCCCCGAAATTCGCGAGGATTTCCCCGATATTGCGTTCTGGCGCGCCGATTTCGTGACCGATGCGAATGGCCAAATCAAGTTCAGCGTCAAATTGCCAGACAACTTGACCACCTGGACGCTGCTGGCCAAGGCCATTACCAAAGAGACGCTGGTGGGCGATGCTCAGAAGGAGATCATCGCCAGCAAAGCGCTGCAGGTGCGACCGCTGCTGCCACGCTTCTTCACGGCCGGTGACAAGGCGCAAATTGGCGCGGCGGTGCTCAATACGACCAATCAGGCGATTGACGAGTTGCGCTTTACACTTGCCGTTGCTGGCGCCACCGTTGGCACCGACAAAACGACCATGACCACAACCTTGGCCGCCGGTGCGCAAACAAACTTTAACTTCCCGATCACAGTCGATGAAAACAGTGATTCAGTTGTCTTGACCATGACGGCGCAATCCACCGCGAATGATGCCGCACTCGCGGATGCCGTGCGCATCACCTTGCCGGTTGACCGCTATGAAAGCCCCGAAACGGTAGCCACATCGGGCGCTGTGCCTGCAGAAGGCCAACTTGAAGCGATCCGGGTGCCGGAAAAGGCCACGGACAACGGCGAGTTTGCGCTCACACTTGAACCAAGTTTGGCGGCGGGGATGCTGCCAGGACTTGACTACTTGAAGCATTATCCCTACGAGTGCAACGAGCAGTTGGTCAGCCGCTTCCTGCCCAATCTCTTCACGGTGCGTGCATTGCGGACCTTAAAGGTAAGCAATCCCGCGCTAGAGAGTGATCTGGCGACAGAGGTCAATCTGGCTGTGCAACGGTTGAGCAGCCGGCAAAATTCGGATGGGGGTTGGGGTTACTGGTCAGGGGAAGCGAGCACGCCGTTTATCACTAGCTATGTGCTTTGGGGTTTGGCCAATGCCGCTCAGATGCAGTTTGCCGTGCCCGAGCGGATGTTGACCGACGCGGTCAGTTATCTGGACGGTCAGTTCCAGGCGCCCAAGGATATCGCCGACAACGGCGGGGAAAATTGGCGTTTGAACGAAATGGCCTTTACCTTGTTCGTGCTTTCAGAGATGCAAAAGGATGATCCTGGTCGCACCAGCACGCTCTATGACGCGCGCGAGCGGTTGAGCCTTTATGGTCAGGCCTATCTGGCCATGACCCTCGCCAACATTGCCCAGCACAACAACACCACCGACGAGCGGGTGGATTCGCTACTCGATAATCTCTTCAGCAGCGCGCAACTGAGTGCCACCGGGGCATCGTGGCACGAGAGCAGTATGGACTGGCAGAATCTGAACACCGACACGCGCAGCACCAGCATTATCCTGGCGGCGTTTGCCCGCTTGGATGCCAAACAGCCGCTGCTGCCCAATGTGGTGCGGTGGTTGATGAGTGCGCGACAGGCCGGGCGTTGGCAGACCACGCAAGAGAACGCCTGGGCCATTATCGCTTTGACAGACTGGATGCAGGCCACTGGTGAGTTGAAGGGCACCTATGCTTGGTCGGTCACACTCAACGACAAGGATTTCGGCAGTGGGACAGCTGGCCCAGAAAACCTGGCCACACCCGTGCATCTACGGGCAGCCCTGGCCGATCTGCTACGCGACCAGACCAACGCATTGCGCATCACACGCAACAATGCCAGCGGCCAACTCTATTACACCGCCCACCTGAGCTACTATCTGGATGCGCTTGCCATCGAAGCGCGCGACAGCGGCATCGTGGTCGATCGGCGTTTCGAATTGAGCGGCACCAATGTGACTTCGGCGCAGGTTGGCGATGTGATCAGCGTCACAGTGACGATTGTCGCCCCCAATGATCTCTACCATGCCTTGGTAGAAGTACCCATTCCAGCCGGCACCGAGCCGCTAGATCCCAGTTTGGCGACAACCAGCGTCGAGGTGAATGGGCCACAGGTGCAACCAACCGGCGATTCACAAAACGCCAATCAGCAGAACGCGTGGCGTTATTGGACGCCCACGCATACCGACATGCGCGATGATAAAGTGGCGCTCTTTGCCACCTATCTACCAGCCGGCACCTATGAGTACACCTTCCAGGTGCGCGCCAGTATGCCCGGCGATTACCGGGTGTTGCCGGTCCATGCGGAGTTGATGTATTTTAATGAAGTCTGGGGGCGCAGCGCCGGGGCGCAGTTTACGGTGAAGTAGGAAGGGAAAAGCGGTTACACAGAGAACACGAAGAAGGCCCAGAGCAAACTAAACTTTTTGTAGTTTGCCCTGGGCCTTCTTCGTGTATATTACGCGATCAGGGCGAGATCGTGTAACCGCTTTTCTTAAAACGAAAACAGATCGGCCGCGTTACTATAAAAAATATCCTCGACTTGCGCATCGGTTAATTTTAAGCGGCGACAGGCCAAGCGCAAACTGCGCAGTGATTCCAGCCCCACCAGCACCGGTTGTAACGTGGTGTGTTTTTCGGCTAAATTCATATCTTCGGCATAGAACCAGTGGAATGAATCACCCACGGCGACACAGCGTCCACGCATATGGCTGACGTAAAAATCAGTGCCGTAGAGCAGACGCTCGTGGCCCATCGTCTCGATAATCGCTTCAAAACCACCCGCTTCGGTCACCGCCGAGGTGTCAAACCAGACGTTGTCCAAGCCGCGCAAACTTTCGATGCCCTCAATCGTGTGCCAGGGGTTAAAACCACGCGCGGCATGGGCCAAAATCAGGCGCATATTTGGATAGTTCTCGCAGTAACGCCGAATGGTCGCTTGGTTCACCGGGTCGGCCAAGGCGCGCTCGCGCACCATGTGCAGCGTGATCGTCAAACCTTCTTCGTGCGCAATGCGGATATGCTCCTCGGGTAGATACGCCTCGATTGGCGCCAGCCAGGTAGGCCCCACCCCGGTTGCCATGGTGTGATAGGGCTTAAGGCCGACGAACCGGTGACGCCGCACTTCCTGACGCACCAATTCAGGCTCCATCTCCGGTGCGATGATCATCTGGCCAAGTGACTTAAAATTGTCCAGTTGGCCCTGCTGTACTTCTTGGGCCACAAAGGTATCATTGCCCACACGATCACCGTTGAAGGCCAGGCCAAAAAAGAGTCCGCCTTGTGTACGTTCACCGTGCAGCCATGCGACATGGTCACGATAGACAGCCAACCCTATCTCGGTCGGCGTGCCAATTAAATGGTCGGGCAACGTGTTCCCCGTATAGTGTTCATGACAAAAGAGATGGGCGTGCGCGTCAAAGATCTTCTCTGGCAAGAAAGGCTCTACTTCACGCGCGAAAAATTCTCGATCAACGTCGGTAAATTGCCAAGCAGTCATATTTTACAATCCTTTTCGATGTGGCTACTTTTATTATTCTAGGATGGTATGGACAGCAGAGCTTAACGCAGAGACGCAAAGGCGCAAAGAAAAATCAAGCAACGGGCACGGGAGCCATTGCTACTCCGCGAGAATCAC
>JAPLGZ010000667.1 GCA_026389895.1 Chloroflexota bacterium
TTTAACCGCATAGAGCGCGGCCTGGGTGCGGTCGACCACCTGAAGTTTGGCGAGAACGGTGCTGACATAGCCTTTGATCGTGCCTTCGGTCAAAAACAAAGTGTCGGCGATCTCACGATTGCGGCATCCCTGCGCAATCAAACGCAGGACATCCAGTTCGCGTTCGGTTAGGTCTTTAAAGGGTGCGTGGGTTGCTTGGTGCATCAAGGCCCGTTGCGCGCTCTGGTGTAAAGCGGGTTCACCACGCGCCGCGGCACGAACGGCAAGCAGTAATTCCGGTTTGAGTACATCTTTGAGCAGATACCCAATCGCGCCAGCTTGAATGGCGGCATGCACCGTCTGTTCATCGCTTGCCATCGTCAAAACCACAATGTGGCTGGCGGAATTGGCCTGGTGCAACTGACGGATCGTTTCCACTCCCTCCAGATCGGGGAGCATCAGATCGATCAAGATGACCTGTGGTTGTAAACAGGCCGCCAAATGAAGCGCTTCGGCACGGTGACCCGCTTCACCGACAATCCACATTTCGCGTTCTTGGCCTAGCAAAGCCCGCAGACCGGCGCGCACAATCGTCGACGAATCGACCAGCAAGATGCGAATCGTTGCAGTGAGCAACTGGCCGGCAACTGCCGGATAATCGAGCGCGCTGGCATAACTATGGCGCGTGGTGGGCGCTTCTTCACGCGGCTTGCGCCGTGTCGGGAGCACAGGCATAGTATAGCCATCCTGCGCGATTGCGCTCCAGAGCCCCGGTGCGTCGGCAAAGACCTGGGCTGCGGTCTGCTCGGTGGCTCGACAATTTTCCTTTAGCATGGTTACCCCCTAGAAATCTGATCACAATCATTTTCAAGGTATTGACTTATTACGTCCAGGGTAACAGCACTAGCGTTTGAAAACCGTTTCGTAAGCGTTTATCGTCGATGAATTTATAGAAATAAGCGTTTGTTTTGGGGCGCAGTGGTACAGGTGAGAACGTTATAATTCAGTGAAGGTGGGCTGCTGTTGAACGTAGATGGTAAGACGATTGGCCTATGGAGAACAAGCCGTTAGTCGTCCCACCAATCTCACCATTTTATCATACTTCTTTTATTGTGGCGTGTCAATCAATAGGAACGAGGATTATTGGTGAAACTATAAGACAAAAGCCTAATGAATTTAGGTTTCCAACCTGCTAAAATATCGGTATGACGAAAAATATACTCCTGAATAATAAATGGGTACGGCTTGTTGGCGGACTACTTTTTTTGATTTTTCTTGTGTTGTTGACACCCTTTATCGTTCGACACTATGGGTCTTTTCCGCCCAGACCTACGCCGCCAGCAACCATTTCTCACTTTAACCTGCCAGTAAGCCCGATCTTGCCGCCAAGTCCTCTGATTTCTACCGCTCACAATGGGATCGCTACTGTCAGCTTGACGGAAAGCATGGCTATTTCTAAGCCGTCCACCAGCCCAGTAATACCGGTCATTACGGAAACCACATGGCTGACGTTGACTGATACAGAGGCTGGTTATTCACTTTCCTATCCAGCGAACTTTCACTGGCAGGTCCTTAAACGCAAAGATGGGTTGTCCAACATAAACTCGCTCAGCTTTGACCTGCCTGACGTACACGCACGACAGACGATGCGTATTCAAGTCGAGCCCAATCCAAATAAGTTTTCGGTCAGAATATTCCTTAAAAAGCTGTATGAGCAGAACAACATGCTTGATGAATCTAGTGCTTTAATCCAGACAACGATTAAGAGCCTGATTGTTTATCAGACGGCTAACTTCCCAGAGAAAATCGCCGAGCAGACGGCCAACCGAGCTGAGATCCCAGACTTTCATATTCTGGTGCCTTACAAAGATAAAGTCTATCGTTTTACTTTGTTGCACGATGCTGCAATTTCGGAATCAACACCCGTGGCGACCGCGATATTCTTCAAGATCATCGCCACGTTCCATAATACGGACAGTACGCCTGTTAAGCCAGCAGCGCGCTGGGCACTCCCGCAAGTCGACCCATTTGATGATTGGATCACCTTTATCGATAAGGAAGCTGGCTATTCGCTTCGATATCCGGCAAATTTCTTCATTAGTCAGGGTGGCCAAAGTAAGTAACAACCTTATAAACACCTCGAT
>JAPLGZ010000469.1 GCA_026389895.1 Chloroflexota bacterium
AAAAATCGTAAGATAGCGATAAACGGAAACAGTATTCAAAAGGGACGACCAGATGACCAGATAAGGGGAGATCTCCGGTCATCTGGCCAGGACTAGCGGCTCACCAGTGGCAGGAAAACCTGCTTTGCCGCCGAAGGAGAAGATTGCGCCAACTGCAAGGCTGCTACCCGCCATTGGCGCAGGTATTGTCAACCAGCCAACATGTTAAATTGGGACAAGATCGTTATAAGCTGAGCCAAAATCGTCTTGCCCGATCGCTGGGTGCCGGAGTAGGTAATAGCGCGTCCAGGTGAGCGTTGCTGGTCGGTGAACTGACGCGCCGTTTGGCGACAGCTGTTTGTTGTTGACAGGCTGGACAGCATGCCCGCGGTGGAAATAGTACAGTGGTGCAGGTTGGGCAAATGGCGCCCTGTAAGCGATAACGCTGCTGGTTGGTGCGCCAGAAAATCGGTGTAGACATGGATAGGGTCCTCTTTACAGTAAAGTGCTTTATTGTCGCTCCGTGCTATATCCATGATACAAAGTGATCGTTATAAAAAGCGGGGTCTAGCGTTAAAAAATGGCTAGTGAGAAGACAAGATGACGAGATGACAGGATGAGGTCTTGTCATCCTGTCATCTCACTAGCGGTTAACTGGGTCTGCCCATTCATACAGCAAAAAAACGTAGATTCCACGGCTCTTTCAAAGGCGGTTAGCTTTCCAAAACCTAGCCGGCCCATGACAGGCTTGGAGAAACCTGTCATGGGCCGGTTAGGAGTGGCGTCTACTCCTGTGCAGCCACATACCCGTTGTTGATGACGGGCAAGAAGAGCTTGAACGGCTGATCAGCACTGCTCGGATTCTCCACGCCAGGATTTGGCACCTCTGGATTGGTCGTGTCGATGTTTCCGACGGCTGACCCTGGGGCAGGAACGGTAGCCGTAGGTTCGGCGATTACCGTCGTGAAGGCATCGTCGAAGACCTGATTTTCATCGTAGGCCGCGGCGGCCGCGCCACCGCCCTGGTTCTTGGGGACACGCACTGTCGTGGTACAGCGCGCCCTGTTATTGGCCACATCCTTGCCCTCGTAGGTGAAGGTGTAGAGGCGACCGTTGCCGCCGCCACCGCGTTCCGCACGCAGTTGACCGACCACGTCTGGCGTCCCCGCCACCCAGTTCTGGATGTCGTTGGGCACATCGCCGTTCTCTACCCCACCATCCGGCTCGCTGCTCGTCACCGAGACGAGGGTAAAGCCGGCTGGCCCGGAATGCACATCCGTGACGGTGACCGTGGCTTGGATACTGATCAACTTGTGGTTGGGCGGCCAGAGGTTGTTGGGTGTGACGCTACAGGTCACCACGGGCGGCACATTATCCACAAAGAGCGTCACCGTCGCCACATTCGACTCGACCAGCCCGTCGCTCACCTTGAAGGTAAAGCTATCGACACCGCCGTAGTTCGTGTCGGGCGAGTAGCTCAGATTCGGCGCCAAGCCCGAGAGGATACCGTGCGCTGGCGGGGTGACGATGGTGTAGACCAACGGCTCGTTGTCGGTCGCCGTCAACGTGAAGCTCTTGGCCTGGTTCGGAATCACCACTACCGTCTGATTATTTGCCACTGGCACAAGGTTCAGCACTGTCCAACTGTAGCGATCCGCTGCCCCGGCCTGGTTGGCGCTGTTGCGGGCGCGCACCAGGAAGGTGTGTTCGCCATTGCCCAGGTTGTTGTAGGTGGCTGGGCTCGTGCAAGTGGTGTAGACGCGGCCATCCAGGCTGCACTCAAAGCGGGCGGCGGTGGCGTCACCGGTGAAGGTGAAGCTGGCTGTGCGCTCGGTGGTCGGATTGGCCGGTTTACCGGTAATGGTGGCGTCGGGCTGCACGGCGTTGACCGTCCAGGTGGATTCGGCAGGCGACAAGTCGGGCAAGCCACGGCTGTCAATTGCGCGCACGCGGAAGGTGTGGCTGCCCTTGCTCAGGTCGTTGTAGTTGGTCGGGCTGGCGCAGGGGGTGTAGCCGCCATTGTCCAGTTGGCACTCGAAGGTCACGGCGCTGGCACTGCCAGCAAAGGCAAACGCTGCGCTGTTGACGGGGCTGGGATTGGCCGGCCCACTGCTGAGCGTCGTGTCCGGCGCATCGGCGGCAGAGAGGTCGGTGGCAATCGCCTGCGTCAGTTGGGTGATGCGTCCGGCGCGGTCGATGGCGCGCACGGTGATGTTGAGGGTGCGTCCTTCGGGGTCAGCCACGGGCAGCGCGGTCCGCCACGTGCCGTTGCCAAACTGCGCATCGACAAAGTCATTGACGCCTTCGCGGATCTGCACCGTGGCGAGACCGACACTGTCGCCGGCGTTGCCGTTGAAGCGCAGGATGCCGCTGCCCGCCTGCCAAGTGTCGGCAATGGTCAGCGCACTGGCGTCGATGCTCAAACTTGGCGCAGCCTGGTCGAGTGTGAAGGCGACCGGGAAGAGCGTCGTCTGGCTGCTGTTGTTCCAGGCCGTGGCCTGGGCGACCAGGGTGTGCAGCCCCTCGGCGGCCACCGGTACATTGACGGTGCGCACGGTCCGGGTGATGGCCGGGCTTTGGGCAAAGTTCAGTGTTTGCACGACGGCATTGTCCAGCTTGATGATCACATCCTTCAGCCCAGCGCCGGCTTCGGCGGCCACAGTTACGCTCAACGCATTTCTGGCGACCACAAAGCTGCTATTGGTTGGGTTGACGATCACGGAAGCCGGGGCGCCCGGCGCGGTGGCTTGAACAAGCTCAACCGCAGCAGCGCTCACGGCCCTACTCTCTGCCCCAGCAGCAGCAACCGCAACTACCCCAGTCGAAGCGGCGGCGCAACGGCCCACCACATCGCAGGCACTCACGCTGGCCGATGGATTGGTGGTCGGCAGCCAGAGCGTATAGGTGTTAGCCAAGCCGCTGCGCAGGGTCTGATCGGGGAAGAGCGCTTGCAGGGCCGGGTCGTTGGTGAAGGTGCGCACCGGCGGTTGAATGCTATTGCCAGGGCAAATAAAGCTCTCCTCGGTCAAATGGCGGTCGGTGGCGCTACAGACAAAGCGAATCTCGTTCATCTGCTGGTTGCTGGCGGCATTGAAATAGGTCGCCCCGGTGGCGGTAGCTGTCATGCTGACGCGCGGGTCACGGGTGTCGATGGCGCCACGCCAGGCGTTGCCGGCCACGCTGCGGTTGCCAAGCGTATCGGTCGCCCGCAGGTTGATTTGGTACTGATCCTCCAAACCTGCTGGGACTTGGAAGCGCCATGTGCTGGTCGCCTTCCCGGCTCCGCTCTGGTCGAGGGTGACAGGCAGCCACGGACGGTTGAGCAACGCCTCTGCCGCGTCGCCAGTGATGTTAGCTGGCAGGGCGGCGACCTGTTCCATTGGTGTAAAGGCGATCTCCAAACTTTGTAGACCAGCGATGCTGTTGCTGTCGGTCACCACGCCGCTGAGGGTGAGCGTTTGGCTGATGACCAACTGCGCACCGGGGTCAGCGCCAGCAATGGCGCTGAGGAATGCCGTCGGCGCGGTATTGTCCAGCCGGACGATGCCAGTGGCGGCGTTGTCCGCGGTGGGGTGGTTGAGGTTATCGTTGGCACGCACCTGGATGTCGTAGGCGTCCGTGACCTCGTCGAACCCTGCCGGAAGGGCGTAGTTGATCGTCCAATTCTGGCCATTGAGGGTGGCGGTCTGCCAGTTGAGAATCGGCCCGACACCACTCTGCTGCGTCAACAGCACTTCCACCGAACCAGGCTTTACGCCACTGCCCGTGCCATCGGTTGCGGTGCCTGTGAGCGTTACTTGCCAGAGGCCAGCCGCATTCTTGGTCGGGGCAACGGTATTGGCTGGGGCGTTCAGTGTCACTTGTGGTGCGGCAGCATCCGTGTGCAAGGTGATCAGCGCGCTTTCTGGGCCGACATTGCCGGCAAGATCGGTGGCGCGTACGCGGATCGTAACGTTGCCTGTGCCGGCGGTGAGGGCAAAGCTCCACGCTTCCAGCCCTTCTGCCGGTTGCCACGCCCCGCCGTTAACTTGCACTTCCACCAGCCCAACGCCAGCGCCCAGCCCGATGTTTTTGTTGGGGTCCCTGGCGGCGCCACCGATGATGGTGGTGGCGTTGCCGGGGATAAAGCTGTTGTCGGCCCGGGCGGTTAGGGTCGCCGTGGGGGGTTGACTGTCGATGATCAACGGCATGCCCTGGCTGACGCGGATGCGTCCGCCGCGCGCATCCTGCTCGGCGAGGGAGAGCCGTGACCAGGGGAAGACATTGCCTGCGCTGGCGACGCCAGCGGCGATGCAGTAGGATTGCAAGGTGCGGTTGAAGAGCGCCTGTACCGTATTGGCGCTGAGCACGGTGCGATAGAGTTGCAGATGATCGACTTGTCCCTTAAAGAGGGTGGTGTTGGTGGCGCGGTCGCGACCGATGACCAACGTGGTGGCAGAGTCGAGCAATCTTTGCTCTGTCTCAAGCTCACTGAGCCGCTGTACGCCATCAATGTAGAGCGTCACGGCGCCCGTTTCAAGCCCACGCGTAGCAACGATCTGGTGCCACGCGCCATCATCAATCCGTGTGGGGCTAAGATGGACATGCCCATTGCTAAAGGCGAGCGCTGGTGCGCCGTTCGAGAGCATGAGCGCCCAGCCTTTGGGCTGCGAGAAACCGTGATCCACCACCACGCCACTTTGACCGCTGCTGACCTTGAGCCAGACCGCCACGCTAAAGCTGCCGGGGGCGTTGCTATTAACCGTGAGACTGTCATCGACCCCGTCGAATTGCACGGCATAGTCGGAGAGCGGGGCATTGGGCGCGCCAGGGAAACCGGCCGCCGGGCAACTGCCCGCACTACAGCTGGCCGGGGTGAAGACGTTGACCGCATTTCGGAAGCTGCTGGCGCTGGGCAGCTCTTCAAAACGGAGCTCCACTGTTGGCACCGACTGCGGGGCGGGGCAGGCGAGCGCCGTGCCTGCCGCAGCGTTGACGGTGACGGGCCAGGTCAGTTGTTGCTGATCGCCGCCGATCAACTGGAAGAAGCTGTCACGCACCTGGTAGCGGAAAGGGCGCGCCGCGGTGCTGGTGTCTGTCCAGCCGATGAGGTAGCCGCCCAGCGGGGCGTAGTAGGTGGCAATCGCGTTGGCCGCTGGCCCACCCACAATCGTCGTGTTGGCTGTCGTCTGCGTCGGTGAAGCAAACTGTTGCGCAAACACATTGAAGCTGCGCGTCTGAAGTAAGAGAATCTCCTTGGTGCTGGGGTTATAGACCAGGCTGTGACTGGCGTTGGCGTCGGTGTCGGCATCGTTATAGGCAGTCGTCTTGCTACCGGCCATCAGCACGCCGACCGGGTTGATATCACGCCAGGTGAGCAGCCGGGTGCTGCCGAGACCGCCATTGTCCTCGAACCGGAGATTTGGGTCATTCGACGCATCGCCAAGGGCGATGCCGCGGGTGAGACGGTAGCGGTCGCCGATCCAATCGAGGTCGATGCGGTTCAAGTTGTAACGGCCGGCGTTGAGCGCGCTGGTGGTGTCGATATTGTCGCTGTAGAACTCCAGCCGGTCGCCCGTCAACGTGGTTTCGGGGGTGAGGGCAAAGCCTGCCCCGTCATAGAGCCGCGTCATCAGCTCGGTGCGGAAGGCGATGGTCTGTGTCGTGGGCGTGAGCTGGCGGGGGTAGCCATCCAGGCGTTGCCAGGCGATCAGGAACAGGGTGCCATCGGTCGCCACAACCGGCCGGGTGTCGCCATCTGCAGGAGCCACTGGCGCGCTAACGGCAAAGGTCTTGCTGACCGTCCCGTCCGGCGCCATCAGGGCCGCTGCAATCCGTGGCAGGCTACCGTTCAGACCACCCGGTTTTTCGCTCCAAACCGCCAGACAGACACCCAGGTCGTTGCAACTGACAGCCGGCGGGCTATCGACGCGCCACGCCGGGTTGAGCGGGTCCACTTCGAGATTGCGCACGGCGCCACTGGGAATCGTGTAGGCCAACAGGTCGCCGGGACTGTAGAAGTTGGCGGGCGTAATCACCGACTGCGCCATCAGGCGATAACTATCCTGGCGGTCGGGTTCAGCAGGTGCACCGTAGATATAGGTGCCGCTCTTGCCAGCCGTTCCTAATCCGGTTTCGTTGGTGGCTGGCGTCCAGTTCCGCGTGATACCCCCACCCGGCAGACGGGTATTGACCGTGCTGGTCAGCACGATTTCCCCGGTCGACAGGTTATTCACGTGCAGGTTGCTGGCGTTCGTCACGGTCTGGGCGCCACTGAACGAGAGGGGGTTGAAGGCGAGGGCATAGGGATCGCCAGCACCAGTGATGCCATTGGGGGGCGTGACATTGAGCACGCCGGGGGCCAACGCCTGATTGGCCACCACACTGGTGGTGTAGACAAAGGTTTGCGTGGGGCCGAGGATGCCATCAAAGTCATCGGTGCTCTGGAAGATGGCGATCGGCGGCGTATTAAAGACGTTGGGATGATAGGGGCGATTCTGATTGTCGAGACGGTTGGCGGGAATCGGGCTGAGCGCCAGCTCGCGTTCCGCCTGATCGGACAGCCCGTCCTCGTCACCGTCCGCCACGTTGGGATCGGAGGTGACATGCACAACAAAGGGCGTCTGGCTGTTGATCGTCACATCCCAGCCGTTGAGTTCAAGGCTGTCGCTGAGGCCGTCGTTGTCGGTGTCGGCAATGCCAGGGTCGCTGCCCAGTTCCATCTCGCGGAAGTCGCCGAGGCTGTCATTGTCGCTGTCGCTGACGATGGGAGAGAGTGATGAGCCAGCGGCGCGGCGTTCCAGTTCATAGGCATCGGTCAGTCCGTCGTTATCGGCATCGACCGACCCGTCGTTGGGGTCAATGCCCGCGTGAAAGGCAGAGCGCAGACCATCGCCATCACTATCGTAAAGCGATGGGAAGCGGGCGTCCCACTGCAACCCCAATCCGCCGTCGCCCTTGACGGTCAACGCCATAAAGCCATCGATGGTGGTGGGGTAGATATCGAACTTGAGCGTCTCGTAGTTGGTCGATTGATTGCCGGTATGCGACTTATCCGTATAACAGACGGGAATAAAGAGTGGCAGCGGCACAAAACATTCATAGATGGGCACAGCATAGCCCATGTTGAAGTAATATTGCGCCGCCTGATTCAAGCCCGGCTGGAGCTCGATGCCGCCAACCGTAACCGAGGTCTTGGCATAGCCCCGGTACATCGGTTGCTCCGACTGTTTGTGATCCTCGACGACATCTTGCCATTGGTCCGTCATCTCACTGCGCCCCGGCGAATGGGTAAAGGGGCCGGGATGGGTCAACGAGTATTGGAAGGTGCTGGATTTTAAGTTGTCGGAGGAGAAGAGATAGTGATAGAAGAAGATCATTAACCCATTCTTGGCATCGGCATTTTTGTGATAAAGCGTCGTCGTCACCGGCAAGGTGATGGTGAGCGGGTTGCCGCCGACAAAGCCTCGGCTGGGGTTCTGTAAGGTTACCTTCGGCGCGCCAGCCGTCACCAGGTCATCACGCTCTAGATCGACCATGATATCCGAGTTGTAGATAAAGTAGCCTGCCGCTTTGACGGCAGCGGTGGTGAAGCTGAAACAGGCGCCCCCCAACACCCGCAGTTCGTCCACCCCTAATTCACAGAGTAAGGTAAAGAGACCTTCGATCACAGCGAGGATCAGGGTGAGGATCAAGCCGACGAAGGTGAAGGAGAGGGCGAACAAGATCACAGCGATGATCGTCGCGGCGATCGCCTCGACCGCCGCCTTGTTGAGTGCTGGCGTGCCCGCCGCCACCCCGCCTGATACGGCGGAATAGATGAAAAAGCCCCAGGTAGCGGCGACCGTGATGACCAGACCGACAGCGTTACCGATGCGTACGGCTTTGCTTGTCGCCGCTTGCCCGGTTAGCACTGTTTTTAGGGTGCCCTTGCCAGCGCGAATGCCCATGCCCACCTCAGCGCTGGTGAGCACCACATTCGCAGCCAGATTGGTGATCAGCGAGAACGCGCCGAGGATGGTGCGGTCGGAGAGGGGCACCGTGGGTGAAAGGCTGGCAATCTGCGTTGCAATCGAGAACATGGCGCCAATCGCGCCAAACGGGCTGCCAAAAAACTTAAGTGCGCCATGTTGTTGGACTTTGAATAGTCGAATACTTTCTTTAAGCAGCCTTTCATTCTTGCCCAGTCTGGCCGCTTCAATCGCTTTTTTACCCGACTTCAAGCCATCATAGACACCAATGCCATAGCTAATGACCCCTTGTTCGCGCAGAAATGCGTTGGCCAGCACATTGGCAAACGACCGTTCAAAGGCCAAGGCGGCCTCCAGCGGGACAAGGGAGAGGCCCTGCAAGACGGCGCGCACCTGGGTGGTGGTGGTCGCTTCGCTATCCAGCGAGTAGGCAAAGGGGGCGAGTTCTATCCCGCGCTGCACCACTCGGTATGATCCCGTGGTGAAGGCGAGGTAATAGAGTTGGGCCAGTTGCAGACGCCCCTTCACCCAGTCGGGCGACTGATCACCCGGCAGGCTGGGCAAATTTTCATAGCGCTGCGCCAATGTCGCCCAATACTCTTCGGCGGAACAGCCCTGCCACGTCAACGGCTGCGCGGTCGAACCGCAGTAGCCGGCCCACTTGAGACCAGCCATCACATCCACCGATTGGGCGCTCTGCCCGCTGGGCGCCATGTCCAACGTCAGCGCTGCACCACTCTCGCTCGCGTAATTGCCGGGCAGGGTGAGCATGTCCGTCGACAGGGTGCGCGATTTGGCTTCCTGGGCAAAGAAGATCAGGGGCTTGACATCGCGGTCGGCGGTTGTTACGGTGACGAAATTGTTCAGAATCTTCTGGGTTTCGGTCATGGCGGTGAAAGCCACGGCCTGTTCGAGCGTGGGGTAGCTCTTCTTCTCCACCCGCAGGATGTTTGGCACGGCAAAGCGTTGATCCTCGCTGACGCCGCTGTTGCGGGTGTGGTCAAACCGAGTGTCAATGTCGGCCAGGGTCAGGTCGCGCTGACTGTCGTTGTTGGCATCGCGCGCAATCAAAAAGTGGTGATCGAGCACGTAGGAGAGCGACCAAACCGCCTTATCATCCTTCAGGTTGTCATCGATGGCCGGATCCTCGTAGATGATCGCCATGTCGGCGCCGTGATCTTCGCGCACGGTGAGGCCGGTGAGCGTCCAATCGTCGTAATAGCTCTGAGTCACCTGGGGGCGATTGTGAATGTAGCCATCGGCCTGACAGCCCGATGCCACATCATCGGCATTTTGCGGATCGCAGGCCAGATCGACCAACGTCTGCACTGCCCACACCAGGCGCACCTCGTGCGGGGCATTCCAACTGCCCATCGCCTCGTAGGGCATCTGCCCGCTAAAGCCGACGCGTTGTCCGCTACGCTCGTCGGTGACAATCGTCAGCGGCACATACGCAACTTGGGTCTGCCCATCGGCGGTCAGGTCATTGACCGTGACGTTGTAGGGGATCAGATCCGCCGGGTGCGGCAGATTGGCGCTGGCGTGCGGCATGCGGATTTCGAGCATTGGGATAAGCTTCATATCGCCGCCGTCTTCGTTGGCATCGGGGATGCGATTCGCGGCCTGGGCGATATTGGCATAGGTCGTGCCGTCAATGTCCTGCACCTGCGCTTCACTATCCTGCGGCCAATCGAGTACGTTAAAAGCAAACCACAGATGTTTCTCGTTCTGCGGGCGTACCTGAAACTCGACCATCGTCGGCTTACCCGTTGTTAGATTTTTGAGGGTGAGTTGGAGCGGCGCACTGCCCGAATACGTGACGCTGCTTTTGGCAAAGGGGGCCATATCTTTGTTGTCCGGCACGCCATCGTTGTCGTTATCGCGGTCAAAGAGGTCGGGCGTGTTATCGTTGTCGGTGTCCAATGGGGTGGCGCGCAACGAGCCATCGGCCTGCACGCCCCATTCGGCGGCATCGCCGATCCCGTCACCGTTGCTGTCAACGGCCGTGGGGTTGAGATACCAGGTTTTGCCGCCCAGGGTAAAGCCTTGCAACTCAACGTTATCGCGCAAGCCATCAAAATCGCTGTCGTTGACCGTTTCAATCGTGCCGACGCGCTCTTCGACAAAGTCGCTGAGGCCATCACTATCGGTGTCCACCCCATTATCAATGAGCAAAGCCGAGGGCGCAGCCACAGGGCTGGCCAGCGTAGCCTGCGCACTGCTCTCCAAGGGCTGCGCAATCTTCTCCAGTGGGTTCAACTGGGGGTTGAATTCGGTCTTACCTAGCGCCTCTGCCACGAGGCGTTGATCTTGCGCGGCGTTCTGCTCCTCAGTTTGGGCGGCGGCTTTAGCACTCTGGGCATCGATAAAGCGCACTTTGCTGTATGCACTCAAGATCGGCCCAGCGACTTGGCTGAAGATAATCAGCGCCACCAAGCTGATTTGCAACAGGCGGGTGCGACGATAGTAAAGAACGAGCGCCATGCCGCCCAGCCCGGCCAAGCTGAGGAGCAGCATCGTTGGGTCAGGGAGAAATGGGGCCATCTGGTGGAAGAAACCCGCCAGGTCGCCCGCTTGCCATAACGCGGTTGGGGTGAGTTGCGGCGTTCCATAGTGAGAGAAATCGACTACGATCTGCGCCTGCACTTGCTCGTCATGTTGCGGCGGGAATTGCAAGGTGAGGATCTGGCGGAGGGGCAGGCCATCTTCGCCCACCCACACTTCACCGCTGCCGGTCATATCCCGATAATAGGTCGGTGTCTCAAAGTGCAGATCGCCCGGCAGATCGCCCTGCGCGCGTGCCGCTGCTTCCATCTGGTCACGCAGATAGACGGCAAAGCGGGGAGCATCGATCTCGAAGCCGTAACGCGCAAAGGTGATGGCGTGCCCATCTGGACCGCGCGTCTCTTGGCCCAACGCGGTTACATTGCGCAGTGCGGTGAGGTAGAGCATCAAGTCGCCTTGTGGGGCAATA
>JAPLGZ010000714.1 GCA_026389895.1 Chloroflexota bacterium
CGTGCGCGACTAAAGAAATACCCTGTTTTCTTGTTCTAAGCGAGTTCCCGTTGTTTCAAACCATTAACCACCGAGAATTTATTCAGTTTTACAAAACGAGGAGTAAGAAATGAACAAACAGTATTGTTTCGCAAGATTGCTAACATGGTTGACGCTCGCAGGCCTGCTTGCTGGCATAGGCTTAACCCCCGCCCTGCCCCTGAATGCTGCGACCAGTCCTGCGCAGATCGAACCGGGCGCCGGCAAGTGGCAGACGTGGGTGCTCAAATCTGGCAGCGAACTGCGCCCAGCTGCGCCACCAGATAAAGCGGCCACGCAGAAAGAGTTGGCCGAATTGCAAACGCTGGCCAGCCAACGCGATGCGAAGGCGCTCGACCAGATCGCCTATTGGGATGCCGGTTCACCCAACTATCGTTGGAACGAGATTGCGCTGGCCCAAATCCAGAGCAAGCCGATTTCTAACCCACGGATTGGTCGCCTGTTTGCGTTGCTGAACGTGGCGATCTACGACGCGATCATCACGGCTTGGGATGCTAAATATACCTACAACCGCCAGCGACCTAGCGAAGTAGACCCCAAACTGGTCACAGTGTTGCCCAATCCGGCGAGCCCGGCCTATCCTTCTGAACAGGCTGTGGCGGCAGGGGCGGCATCCGCCATTTTGGCCTATATCTATCCTGACGACGCGAAGACCTTTGAAGCCAAGGCGGAGGAGGCTGGTCGTTCACGCCTGCTCGCCGGTGTGAACTATCCCAGTGATGTAACCGCAGGGCTGGCGCTCGGGCGTGCGGTCGCGGCGAAGGTGATTGAACGGGCCAAGGCCGACGGGTCCGATGCCAAATGGACCGGCACGGCGCCGACCGGGCTCGGCAAATGGAAGGGTGACAAACCACTGGAGCCGTTAGCCGGTTCCTGGAAACCCTGGGTGCTGAGCAGTGGCAGCCAACTGCGCTCAGCCCCACCACCAGCCTATGATTCGGCGCAACAGAAAGCTGACCTGGCGGAGATCCGCACCTATACCCGTACCTTGGCGAGTAATATGAAGGCGCTCTATTGGCAATCGTTTGACGGGATCAATACGACCTGGTTCGACTGGGCAAGCCGGCATCTCTTTGAGCAAAAGCTGGACACCAACGCGCCACGTTCCGCCCGCGCTTATGCGCTCTTGAGTGTGGCGCAAGCCGATGCTTATATTGCTTGTTTTGACAGTAAGTACACCTATTGGGCTGCCCGACCCGATATGGTGGATCCGACAATCAAGACAATGTTCCCAGACCCACCCCATCCCACCTATCCCTCGGCACACGGCTGCGTTTCATACGCCAGGGCTGATGTACTCGCCTATCTTTTCCCCAGCGATGGCAAAGTCATCCAGGCGCGGGCTGAGGAAGCGGGCCAGTCGCGCATGTGGGCGGGCATCCACTTTCGCAGTGACATTGAGGCTGGGAGCAAACTGGGGCAAGGCGTGGCGGCGCTAGTGATCGAGCATGCCAAACATGATGGAGCAATTAGCACCCCTTAGGGCAGATTCAATGCGTGCTTAGCAAAAAGTAGTTGTCCCAAGTTGTTGCGCAACAACTTGGGACAACTA
>JAPLGZ010000712.1 GCA_026389895.1 Chloroflexota bacterium
ATGGTCACCAAATGCACGCCGACAAAGCCGCTGTCAGGTCCCCACGCCTGCTCCTTGCCATTGACGCGAAACTCGTCAATCTGTAGCCCCTGGGTCAGGAAACCATCGGGATAGACCCGCTCGCGTATGGCGTCTGGTCGATGGACGTTCTGCAAGAGTTTGAAGACAATGCCCGGCAAAGGATAGGGGCTGTTGTTGACATAGGTGATCTCCTGGGTCGCCGAAATGGTGCGGCTCGGCGGCATCACAGTGATGCGCATGTTGTGGGTCGCGTGATTCTGCCAGTAGTTAGGACCAGGCTTGCCATCCGCGCTGCGCGTGCCATTGGTGTAGGCAAAGCGCATGTCGCGCGGCACAGGCAGGGTCTGTACGACCGGCGCTACACCTGGGGTGGTTTGTTGCGCCGACATTTGATGCACGGTCAAGGCCAGTGCGCCGAATAATAGGACGGTGACTAACAGTACTTTTTTCATGGTTGAAGCTCCTGAATCACTCTCCAAAGTCTTGTGGTATGTTGGATTGCCATCGCCACGTTTGGCGTGGCGATGGCTGTTGGCGTGGCCTATTGGGTAATCACGACGGCTTTCAAATAATTGGGCACGCTCTCCTGCCGCCACGTTGGCTTAAGCGTAGCGTCGCCCTGTAAAAATTGAAAGACGAAGGTTCGCGCCGGATGTTTGATCACGTAGTACAAACGGCGTCGCAAACACAGCCGCGGGCGGAATGCAACTGGTATCGACCTTGGCCATGGGCTGCTTGGCAAAGGCTGCCATGATGCCAATCGCACAGGGGAAGCGAGATTGAACATGGCCGCGGCTCGGGAAGAGCACATATTGGCTGTTCGGCAGCCCCGGTTCAAGCTGATGGGCCAAGGAGGCGGCGGTCGCTGGGTCTAGCCCGCCATTCTGCTATCATCCGGGGTGGGCGCGAAGGCGGCAAGGGTGGCAAAGTCATTGGCCTTAAGCTGATAGATGGTCGCCGGCACATCCGCGCCGCCTTGGTAGATCTTGGGGAACAAGCCACCCAGGATCGCAACGTCATTGATCTTGACGGTCACCGTCGCGCCATCCGTCTGGGCGACTTCAACCGACGCTGGGGTCGCTTTCAACCGGGCCGCCACCTCGTCCAGCGCTGCCGCCAGATTGGGGTAGTTGGCATTGCAGTTTGTGTCGGCCGCGCACGCCGTAAAGACGCGCTGGAAAGCGGCTGGCACATCAATCACCTGTGAGTACATTGGGATCGCCGCCGGCACGACGCCATCCAGAATCACCGCTTCCAAGCTGTCGGGGTGCCGCCGCATCAGGAACTGCCCCAGCAACGTGCCATACGACTGGCCGTAGTAGATGATCTTGGTATAGCCAAGCGCCTGCTTGATGTCAACGATATCGTCGGCGTTTTCATTGGAGTTGTATGCGGACAGATCAATACCCTGGGCCACAGCGGCAGCGGCACAAGCTTGGGCGGTGGCAAGATATTGCGCTTCGATCTCCACCTGCGACCACCCCGCCACAGCCGCCTTATAACTCAGCGCGTCAAACTCGGCGCAGTTCAACTCTGGCTTGGCGCTTTTGGTGCCACGTTGGGTAAAGAAGACTAAATCGCGGTCGGCCAGCACAGCCTTATACAGCTCCTGCACCTTAATACCGCCGGCATACGCCCTGGTCAACACCAGCAAGAGCCCTTCGCCGCCCGGGCCGCCTGTGCCCACGACGATCGGTGTGCCCGGTCTCTTGGCGGTGGATTTCAAACGCGCCACGCCCAGTTGAATGTTCTTGTCGCCCAAGGCGAGGCCGCTTTCCCCGCGCTTTTCGGGCACGGTCACGTAGCCGCAATCTGCAATTTCGGCAATGGCCGGCGCAACATCCAAGGTCTCGCACGGGGTGGCGGTCCAGGCTTTGCCAAAAGTGGCGGTCGTTCCGTTTGCCGGCGCTTGGATTTGGAGGGTGCAGGCTGTTAGCATCAACAGACCAGCGAATAAAGTGATGACAAGTTTTCTCTTCATTGATAGACCTTTTCAGATAAGCTACACAGATGCTTTACGAAGACTGCCCCGTGCTATTGGTCGTTTGCTTTGGCAGTTTCGGGATCAACCAGGACAAGAAAGCGTCTTGGCTGCGACTCTGCATGGTCAACCGGCCCGGTCCGGTCATTTCGGCCACCAGCCCTTCGCCGCTGAACAGGGTGCTTTTCCAGCCCGCTACCTTTCTGACTTCGTAACTGATCTGCTCATCAAAGGTGACCAGATGGCCGGTGTCCACGATATATTGCTCGCCGTCCGCCAGGTCGATGGCACGAATCGCC
>JAPLGZ010000664.1 GCA_026389895.1 Chloroflexota bacterium
CCTTTGGGTGGTGCTCGTGCCCCTCTATGTGACCGTTGCCAATCTCGGCTTGGCGGATAAGCTGGCCGGCATTATTGTCACCGGCCTTTGCTCTACGTTTGGCATCTTTTTAATGCGCCAGTTTATGGAGTCAATTCCAAACGACCTGATCGACGCCGGGCGCATCGATGGCGCTGGGGAGTGGTGGATCTTCTCGCGGGTGGTGCTGCCGTTGGCCAAAGCCTCGCTTTCGGCCTTGGCGATCTTTACCTTCTTGGGCAGTTGGGACAACTTTCTCTGGCCGTTGGTCGTGCTGACCAGCCCAGAAAATCAGACCCTGCCCATTGTGCTAGCCGGTTTGCGCAATTTGTACTGGGCCCGCTACGAACTCTATGCGGCCGGCTCCATGCTAACTGTTCTACCCGTGATGATCGTCTATGCGGCCGCTTCGAAATATTTCGTACAGGGCATTGCAATGACAGGTCTAAAGGGCTAACTCATTCGACAACAAGTCATCGGGCAGTAGGGTTTTAGCCCTGCTGCCCGATGACTGATGAATAGGAAGATAAACATTGCAAAATCCTTGGTTAGCGACCCGCACCCGTACAGGCCGGGAATATGATGCCCCGTACGAAGAACGAGCCAACGCGGGCTTTGATGTACATGGCGAAGCCACTTTAATTGAAAATTTGCTGCATTCCAAGTTCAACCAAACCAAATCAGCGCCCCCCTATCGCATCCTAGATGCCGGTTGTGGCACCGGGCGCATGTCAATCGAACTAGCGCGTCGCGGCATTGAGATTGTCGGGGTTGATCTGGATGAGGTGATGCTAAAGCAGGCGCGCGCCAAGGCACCCGAGTTAGAATGGCACTTGGGCGATCTGTCCACCATTACCCTAAACGGTCTCTTTGACGCAATTGTGCTGGCCGGCAATGTGATGATCTTCCTCACCCCAGGCACAGAGGCCGCCACCCTCACCAATCTGGTCCAATATCTCAAACCGGGCGGCTTGTTAGTCGCCGCCTTCGAGCTAACCCCACCCGCTTGGACAACCTTGACGCTTCCGGTCTATGATCAATTGACGGCCACGGTTGGATTAAGCCAGGTGGCGCGTTGGTCCACTTGGGAACAAGCACCGTGGACCAGCCGGGATCGTTATGCAGTGTCGGTGCATCGAAAATAAATAAGCCAGGTGGTTTTAAAGCGAAAGATCGATGTTCAGCCCCAGTCGCGGCGTGCGACTGGGGCTTTTTTGCGCTCACTAGAGCAACGCACCAACTTATGCTATAATCATGCCATGCCAAAGCCAACTGTTTACATTGAAACCAGTGTTTTAAGTTATCTAACCGCCAGGCCAAGCCGCGATATAATTGTTGCTGGGCAACAGCAAATCACATCAGAATGGTGGGAAAATTCAAAAGATGGATATACGCTATTTGTTTCAGCGGTTGTCGTCGAAGAGGCGAGTAGTGGAAATGTAGAAGCGGCAGAACGAAGACTGGAAAGCATTAGCGAAGTTGATGTACTTGAAGTTACTGATAATGCCATACAGTTGGCCGCGTTGCTTATACAAAAACGAGCAATGCCAGCAAAGGCCGTGCAAGATGCTCTGCATATTGCCATTGCCTCTGTGAACCGAATTCAATATCTTTTAACCTGGAATTACAAACATATTGCCAATGCGACGATGCGCGAGGCAATCAATCAGATTTGTCGAGAGGCCGGTTATACGGCGCCAGTTATTTGTACACCAGCCGAGTTAGGAGGCGAGAATGTGGGTTGATCCAATTGTAGAAGAAACACGTTCGATTCGAGATAAGATTGCCTCACGTTTTGATTATGATATTTTAGCACTAGGGGAATATTTCAAGGCACAAAAGGCAACGACTATTTCCTCGGCATTATCTAAAGTGCGTTCACGTAAGGCTCAGCCAAAAAAGTACCACACAGAAATGCCAACAGAGGAGCAGACATTCGTAAAGACAGAGGTGGACACATAAGCCATGGATTATCAGATAGTGCTATGCTGTGTCGAGCCAGCGAAAAGCGTTCTCCAACTAGCAAAATCGGGCAAATGAAACTACTAAGTATCCAGGTGAACCGTAGTAAGTATAATTTTTTGAAGCACCCTACTAAAGAAATGGATATAAGTTATAAAATGTGACAACTTGGCGGTAATATGACTTACTACCTTTTGCCTGAATCTCAGATTCTGTAACTAAGTATAATGCTATCAGTGATAGTAATTTTATGAAGAGATTCTTCGTTAAAAGAGTGTAGAACTTTCAAGCGGTATAGTTTTTCCTAAGCACACACAATAAGCAAAGAAAGAGTGATCACTTGAAACACTACGAAGAGACATTTGACCAGGACACCGGCGGTTGGTGGGGTTGGATCAGCAATGCGCAGGGTCCCAAGCCATTAGAATACCGCCCAGGCATGGTGACGACGCGTAGTCCCTGGTGGATTGACTATAACCATGCCCCGCCGGGCGCCGGCTATTTGCATATGCTCTTTTGCACGTTTACGCGTGGCCCCATTGCCGAACATTATCGCGAGGTGGGTGGTGAGCATAGATTGGTGAGCGGTGGGTTTCCGACCGATTATACGAATGCCCAGCTTAGTGTTCGTCTGCGCGGTGAACTCAAGGCAAAGGATGCGCAACTCGTTCTACTCGTGCAATCCACCGTCAACAAAATGACATCGGCCTGGGTGCTCACGGGTCAGCCCATTACGGTGACGCCAGAGTGGTCGGAACAGACGATCACCTGTGTGCCCGATCCCGCGCAGTGGACGTGCATGATGGGCAGATATGACCGCACAGATTATTATGGCTATGTGGATCTGGCGACGGTGCTGAGCGATGTTAACGTCGATATTATGCTGATCTTGTTTCCATTAAACATTGAGCCGATGGGCGAAATTGCGGGCGATAAGCATATCCTACGCCCAGAGAAGGATTATCCCGTCTGGCGTGCACCGCTGCCCGAAGGGTATATCACCCTAGACACGATTAAAATTGAGTTTGCCACCCCGTAAACTAAAATGTGCGTGCATTGCACGGGCCAAATTATCCTACCATTAGAAACCAACCCCTGACCCGTGCGTTGCACTCACCCCACCAAGCTTACTGTAACGCAGCCATCACAGCGGTGTCCCCCACGGAAAGTCGGGGAAAAGTTCTGGATCACCGCTGGCTTGGATCACCATCATCTTTTCACATTTGCCAGTCGCCTCTTCGCTGTAGGCACCGGTTTCGATGCAGACCACCATCCCCGCTTGCAAGATCGTCTCATCGGTGGGCACAAACCAGGGCGCTTCGTTGACCGTTGTGCCGATGCCATGCCCGGCGTAATGACCGAGTTTTAGATTGTATTTGTCATAGGCGGCGCGGGCGGCCTCAAAAACGTCGCTGGCCCGTTTCCCTGGCCGCGCCTGACTGACCCCGGCATAGAACGATTCACGGGCGGCCCGCGCATACTTTTTCTGAATTTCGTTGGGTTCAGTGCCAATCACCATCGTGTTCGCCATGTCGGCCCAGTAGCCGTTGATGCGCGGACTGATGTCCAGCTCAGCGATGTCACCCGTTTTGGTAATGTAGGCAATCGGCCCGCCAGGTGAGACACTTTTGTTGCGCGGCCCGCAGACCACTTCACCGGCGATATAAAATTTGCTACCAACCTGTTCGTGCATGGCTTTGGTGATCCCAGCCCATAATTCAAATTCACTCTGCCCCGCTTGACGCGTCAGCCGCATCAACTCCTTGTGGGCGATGTTGACCACCTCAGCCACTTGCTTCAGACGTTCCACCTCAAACCCGGTCTTCACCATGCGGGCGTGGGCCAGGGCAGGCCCGGCTTCGATCAACTCGACGTTGGGCAGCTCTTCTTTGAGCACTTGTAGCGCTACCAACGGCAGTGTCCGCTCTTCGACGGCCACCTTAACGTGAGTTTTGCCAATTCCGCTCTGTTGCAGCGCCTGGCGCAGCGCGGCGATATAGTTGTCGCGCGCCATTTGTTTGGCAAAGGGGGTGAAGACTTCTAGGATGCCAAAGCCGATGAACGTCTCAAAGTTGCTCTGCCGGCGCGCCGCATCAGCATAGGCCTGATTCGCGACCATAATCGTCGCCGGCTCCTCAACGCCGAACAACGCGGTCACCGGCCCATAGTTGAGGTGCGCTAGCGGTCCAAATTCGACCGGGACTTCATAGTGGCTGACATATGTCACATTTTCGGCTGAAGTCAAAAGCGCCCAGGTCGCCCCGATTGCGTGTAACTCGGCACGCGCGCGTGCCAATTCGTGATTGCTCATTTTGGTCTCCTTTGGGCGTTACTCTTCTCTATATCAACAGACTATAAATTGACTTATAAATTGAATGTGATTGGAAAAGCGGGGTTTGAAAAGTCAGACTGATTGCGGTATATTATACACGATCTATCCCGATGGTTGAATTCACAGGCAAGACTCAATTATACACGTTGGCACACCGCTGGGTATGGCAATAAGGCTAGCGGCGAAACATCATTTTGCGCGCAGGAGATAAGTCTATGACCACAGAAATGATTGGCAAAATACGCCTCAGTGATTACAGCCTGGTCGGCGAAGATTCGGCGTTGGCTGTTGAGAAAGGCCTGGCCGAAGCCACCTGGTATGCCTCGCCCGTGCCCAAGGCCAAGATGCGCGAATTGCTCGAACGGCGCGATGGTCCGGCGATCCGCGACACCCTACTCTGGTTTTTCTTATTGGGTTTCTTCGGGTTTTGCGGCTATGCGCTTTGGGGAAGTGGCTGGGCGATCATTCCGTTTGCGATCTATGGGGTGCTCTACGCCTCCACCTCTGACTCGCGCTGGCATGAGTCGGCTCACGGCACGGCCTTCAAGACCGACTGGATGAACAACACGCTCTACGAAATCGCTTCTTTTATGGTGCTGCGCGAATCGACGCCGTGGCGCTGGAGCCACACTCGCCACCACAGCGACACGATCATCGTGGGGCGCGACCCAGAGATTGCCGTGCCCCGGCCCACGAATATAAAAAACATGATCCTGAACTTCTTTAACGTCGGCGCGCTGCGCAAATATGTCAAGACGCTTTTTACCCATTGCCAGGGCCATCTAACGCCCGAAGAACTTACCTATATTCCCGAAGCGGAGCATGCGAAGGTCATCTTTAGGGCGCGTATCTATGTGCTCATCTATGCCAGCGTGATCGCACTGGCCTTTTACACACGCAGCCTTCTCCCCTTGATGTACATCGGTCTGCCGAGCTTTTACGGGGCTTGGCTGATGGTTGTTTATGGCTACACGCAACATGCCGGACTGGCGGAAAACGTTTTAGACCACCGGCTGAATTGTCGCACGGTCTACATGAATGGGATCAACCGCTACCTCTATTGGAACATGAACTATCACCTTGAACATCACATGTTCCCGCTGGTGCCCTATCATGCCCTGCCCAAACTGCATGCGTTGATCAAAGCCGATTCACCGCCACCTTATAACGGCATCCTCGAGGCCTATCGCGAGATCATCCCGGCCGTGCTGCGCCAGGTCAAGGATCCCGCCTACCATGTGAAACGCAAGCTGCCCACCCCCACCAATCGCGCGGATGCGCCACAGACCGCCCCAGCGATCACGGCGCAGGGCCGACCTGTGGTGGATGGCTGGATCGAGGTCTGCGCCAGCAACGTGCTAAAAAAAGAGGATGTCATCCGCTTTGATCACGAAAGCAGAAGCTACGCCATCTATCGCACGGCGGACAACCAATTCTTTGCAACCGATGGCATCTGCACCCACGGCAACGCGCACTTGGCCGATGGCATGGTCAAAGGCACGCTGATTGAGTGCCCCAAGCACAATGGCCGTTTCGACATCCGCGATGGATCGGCCCAGCGCGCACCGGCCTGTGTTGCGCTCAAGACCTATGTGGTTGAGGAACGCCAAGGAAAACTCTTTTTCGATCTGACCTCGGCGGGCGGCTTGGGCGTACTTGCGCCGGCCACTACGTACAGTTTCCGGGTGGTCAGCAACCGCAATGTTGCCACCTTTATCAAGGAATTGGTGCTGGAACCGGAGCGCACCTCTCCCCAACTGACCTACCAGCCCGGTGACTATATGCAGTTCGACATTCCGGTTTATGCCAACCGCTCCTTACAGCAGATCGAAGTTGAGCCACCCTATGCCGCGGTCTGGCAGACCCAGCATGTCTTCGACTTTGTGGCCGCCAATGGCGCGCCCTGCCGTCGTAATTATTCATTCGCCAGCAACCCAGCCACCGACAAACAACTGCGCTTCAACGTGCGCATTGCCACCCCGCCGCGCGGCCAGGCCTGTCCGGCTGGCACGGGTTCATCCTATGTCTTTGGCCTGAAACCCGGCGACAAGGTCACGGCGATTGGTCCATTTGGTGACTTCCATATCAAGCCAAGCAAGCGCGAGATGGTCTATCTGGGGGGCGGCGCAGGCATGGCCCCGCTGCGTTCACACCTGGCCCATCTGTTAGAGACGCAGCAGACGACTCGCCAGGTGAGCTATTGGTATGGTGCGCGTTCGCGCCAGGAACTCTTCTACCAAGAGTATTTCGAGCAGCTAGCCCAGCAGCAGCCAAACTTCAGCTTTCATGTCGCCCTCTCCGAACCTCAGCCCGAGGATCAGTGGCAATCACACACCGGCTTTATCCATGAAGTGCTGCAACAGGAATATCTCAGCACCCACCCAGATCCAACGACGATTGATTATTATCTCTGTGGCCCGCCTGTAATGATCCAAGCGGCCACGAAAATGCTCAAGGAACTTGGCGTGCCGCCCGCACAGATCGCCTATGATGAGTTTTAATCGGGGTTGGATTAGGAGGCATTGGGCGTTAGAAGCAGGCAGCAGAGAGTGTTGCGTTATCACTGGATACGCCTAGACACCCCTTGAATGTCATCCAGTTAGTCGGCTTACGGGTTTTCCTACCTCGACGCCATTTGCAATATTACCTGGCCTCAACTAAAATACTTGTACAATTGTACATCTAATAAGAGGCCCGAACATGATCATGATCGTTGATACTTCCGTTATTCTGGCCGTAGTGCTAAATGAGCCAACCAAAACAGCACTTATTCAGTTGACCACTGGGGCTGAGCTTGTGGCGCCAGCGTCATTACACTGGGAAATTGGCAACGCCCTCTCGGCCCTACTCAAACGAAAGCGACTCAAACTCGATGAAGCCCACCAAGCCTTGCTCGAGTACAATAAAATTCCTATTCGCTTTCTGGATGTTGCGCTCGAAGATGCCGTGGCGATTGCGGCGCAGTTCGCCATTTATGCCTATGATGCTTACTTTGTTGCTTGCGCTCGTGCACAATCCGCTACAATCCTTACCTTAGACCAGGGACGGAAGGTAGCAGCACGGACGGCAGGTTTGACGGTTCTGGAGGTTGTACCATGAAAAGTTACACCTTTTCCGAGGCGCGCCAAAATTTTGCGGCGATCCTTGAACAGGCCCGTAACGATGGCGCGGTTCGTATTCAACGTCGTGATGGACAAAGCTTTGTCCTGCTTCCTGAGCAGAAGCATTTATCACCGCTTGATATTCCGGGGATTACACCCGAGCAGCCGATCAGTCTTGATGATATTCTCACAAGTATTCAAGAAGGGCGACGTCACTACGAGTAAATCGTGGCTTCATCAAGATCCGCCCAACCCAGGCAGGCAAGATGGCATAATCCTGTCCAGGTAAGTAACTCATGTACCGCAGACAGTTAGAAAAAACGGTTACACAGAGCACGCAGAGGAGGCACAGAGCACACAGAGAAAAAGCAGAAAACGCTCTTCGACCGTTTTTCTCTGTGTCAGCTTTTCCTTTGTGCGCTCTGTGTAACGCTTTTTCCTAGCGTCTGCGTAACGTGAGTAAGTAAGTTTAGTCACCCAAAAATTTCAGGAGAAAAATAATGACCAAAGTCCGTTGGGCCATGGTGGGCACAAGTGGGTTTGCACTGGATTGGCTGGCGCGCGGGATCAAGTTGGGCAGCAATGCTGAGCTAGTCGCGATTGTCAGCCGCGATGCCGAGCGCGGCAAAGCGGCGGCGCAAAAGGTGGATGCACCGCATGTCTTCACGTCGATTGAGGCGATTGACAAAAATTTGGTGGATGGGGTCTTTCTCTGTTTGCCCAACCCACAACATGCACCTTTTGCCATTGCGGCTGCGCAACGCGGGCTACACGTGATCTGCTAGAAACCCATGGCCCCCTCGCTAGACGAGTGTCGCGCCATGATCGATGCCGCCCGCGCCAACAACGTAGTCCTGGCCGTGGCGCACTGTATGGAATGGGGTAGCCCACTGACCAAGGCACGCGAGTTGTTAGAACAGAACGCAATCGGCACGGTGATCAGTGCTTCGATCAGTGCGTCGTACCCCAGTGGGCCGACAGCAAGTGGCTGGCGTCAGACCGATAGCTCGGATGAAGGTGGCGGCATCCTCTATGATATGGGCTCACACGCCGTCGATGGCATCACGCGCTTGTTGGGGCCGATTGCGCAGGTGGCAGCGTGGGCCGACAAACGCACCCACAATTTTAATACCGAAGATACGGCCAGCATCCTCGCCCGTTTCCAGAGTGGCGCGCATGGCTACATTCAATCACACTTCAACTGTCTGCAAAATTCGCTGGAGATTCAAGGCACCGAAGGGCGCATTTGGAGCAACGCCTGGTGGGGTCGTGAGTTTAGCGGCGATCTGCACATGCAGCGCGGCAAAGAGGTGATCGACTACGATCTGCCGCATGTCAACGTCTATGTACCGCAGATCGAACACGTCTCCGACTGTGTGCTGAACGGCACAACGCCGATCATCTCTGGTGAACGCGGCATGGCAGCCATTGCCGTGATCCGCGCGGCGTTCGAGTCCTCGCGCAGTGGACGTGTGGTGGATGTAGCGTAGACACGCTATCATCGAAAGAGTTTGAGATTAGGAGATTGGA
>JAPLGZ010000211.1 GCA_026389895.1 Chloroflexota bacterium
TTCAAGACTGGCATTAACGAAAAAGCCAACAAGAACCAACGATAGCGGCAGGGTTAAAACTCTGTGCTGACAGGCGCAGGACGCAACTGTCTGGGCTGTCAGCCGACCATTTTACTGGGCCGTATCAAAGTGTTGGGTCCCTAGAAAGAAATAGCGCATCTGTAGACGAGATCTATTATCTACAGATGCGCTATTTAGATCCGGCATGGGGCTTTTAGTCAGCCAAGGGGCGCCACTTCCACTCTAGAATCTCCGGCATATCTTGCCCATAAGTTTCCACATATTGCCGATGTTCAATCAGTTTGTATTGCAACATCTGTTTGATGTATGCCGCTTGACCACCAAGCCCCGGCACATAGTCAATCACCGCCATGGCCAGGTGAAAGCGGTCCAATTCGTTTAAGACGGCCATGTCGAAGGGTGTAGTGGTCGTACCTTCTTCATTATAGCCATGCACATGAAAGTTAGCATGATTGGTGCGCTTGTAGGTCAGGCGATGGATCAGCCCAGGGTAGCCATGAAAGGCAAAGATTACCGGTTTATTCGTCGTAAAGAGCGTATTAAAGTCCTTATCACTCAGCCCATGGGGATGTTGTGTATCAGACTGGAGACGCATGAGATCGACCACGTTGATGACGCGCACCTTAAGTGCTGGCAGATATTGGTGCAGCAGGCTTACACAGGCCAGCGTTTCCAACGTCGGCACGTCGCCTGCGCAAGCCAACACAACGTCGGGTTCGCTGGCCTGATCGTTGCTCGCCCAATCCCAGATGCTGACGCCCACCGTACAATGTTTAATCGCCGCGTCCATGTCGAGCCATTTGGGGGCATTTTGTTTGCCGGCCACGATCACATTCACGTAATGGTATGACCGCAAACAGTGATCGGTGACAGAAAGCAGTGTATTCGCATCTGGTGGCAAATAGACACGGATTACTTCGGCTTTTTTATTTACCACATAATCGAGAAAACCCGGATCCTGATGGCTAAAGCCGTTGTGATCTTGCCGCCAAACGTGCGACGTCAACAAAATATTGAGCGAAGCAATGGGCCGCCGCCAGGGAATATGGCGCGTCACCTTGAGCCATTTGGCATGTTGGTTGAACATAGAATCGATAATGTGGATAAAGGCTTCATAACACGAGAAGAAACCATGCCGCCCCGTAAGGAGATAACCTTCGAGCCAACCTTCACATAAATGTTCACTTAAGACTTCCATCACGCGCCCAGCCGGCGCCACATGGTCGTCAGTGGGCAAAATCTCGCCAGTAAAGCCGCGGTTTGTCACTTCGAACAAGGCGCCCAGCCGGTTCGAGGCCGTCTCATCTGGCCCAAAAACTCGAAAATTGCGCTGATTGCTATTCAACCGCATCACATCGCGCAGGAATTTACCGGCTTCGCGGGTCGCTTCAGCATCGCCATCACCAGGCGTTGGCACAGCCACAGCATACGCCCGAAAATCGGGCATGGTTAATGGCTTTAAGAGAAGACCACCGTTTGCATGGGGGCTGGCGCTCATCCGCTGTTCGCCCTTGGGCGCCAGTGTGGCAAATTCCTCACAGAACTGGCCGGTTTCATCGAAGAGTTCGGTGGGTTTATAACTTTTCATCCACGCTTCTAGCAGGTGGATATGCTCAGGTTTGTCCATGTCGCCCATTGGCACTTGGTGGGCGCGAAAGGTGCCTTCGACAAGCTGATTGTCCACCTCGTGGGGGCCAGTCCACCCTTTAGGGGTCTTTAAAATGATCATCGGCCAGAGTGGGCGCGTGGTAAAGCCATTCGTGCGCGCATCTGTTTGGATCGCCTTGATCTCAGCGATTACCGTGTCGAGTGTAGCCGCCATCAATTGGTGCATAGCAGGATGATCTTGACTGTCGCCTTCGACCCAATAGGGTTTGTAGCCATACCCGCGCATCAAGGCTTCGAGTTCGGCGGGTGGAATGCGGGCTAAGACGGTGGGGTTAGCAATTTTGTAGCCGTTGAGGTGCAAGATCGGCAGCACCACGCCGTCCGTCACCGGATCCAAAAATTTATTCGAATGCCAGCTGGTCGCCAATGGGCCCGTTTCGGCTTCACCATCACCCACCACACAGGCGACAATTAAATCAGGATTATCAAAGGCCGCCCCGAATGCGTGCGCCAGCGAATAACCTAACTCACCGCCTTCGTGAATCGAGCCTGGCACTTCGGGCGCCACATGGCTGGGAATCCCACCAGGAAACGAGAATTGTTTGAATAGTTTTTTCATCCCGGCTTCGTCTGGCGAGATATTAGGGTAAATTTCGCTGTACGTGCCTTCGAGGTAGGTATTCGCCACCAGGCCGGGACCGCCATGGCCAGGACCTGTTATATAGATCACGCTCAGATTATATTGGTTGATCAGCCGATTGAGATGGACGTAGATAAAATTCAAGCCTGGCGTGGTGCCCCAGTGGCCCAACAAACGCGGCTTGATGTGGGCGCGGGTCAAAGGTTCTTTGAGCAGTGGGTTATCATACAGATAGATTTGACCGACCGAAAGATAATTCGCCGCCCGCCACCAAGCATCAATCTTACGCAATAGTTCAGGGTTAAGGGGTTGAGAATTTACCATAATATCAGCTCCTATGAGTGTACAAAGTTAAAGAGTGTTAAAAAGTCCACCATCGGGTAGGGGGTGGGCGGTCTATGTTATCTCCGACAAGATCACCTGGGTAGACTGGGCAATTTGCCATTCTTCATCGGTTGGGATCACCCGTATGGTGACACGGCTGGCGTCGGTTGAAATCACGGCGGCATTTTTATTGTTGCGCGCTGGGTCAAGCGCCAGGCCCAGAAATTCTAAACCCGCCACGATACGCGCCCGAATGAGGGGGGCATTTTCACCAATTCCGCCCGAAAAGACGAGCGTCTCTAATCCGCCAAGCGCCGCGGCCAATGCGCCAAGCCATTTTTTCGCTTGGTAACAAAAAAGATCCAATGCCTCCGCCGCGCGCTCATCCGTCTGTTCGTGGGCCAGCAGATCGCGCACATCCGAGCTGGTTTCCGAGATGCCGAGCAGCCCTGCTTCATAGTTCACCATCTGGTGAAATTGCGCCGGTGTCATGCCTTCGGTCTGGGCGAGATAAGCCACCAAGCCGGGATCCAGATCGCCCGATCGCGTGCCCATGACCAGGCCCGCCGTAGGCGTAAAAGCCATGGTTGTATCAATGCTTTTGCCAGCACGCACGGCCGCCATGCTGGCGCCATTGCCCAGATGCGCCAAAATCACCCGGCCTTGGGCCGTTCGTTTATCGGCCACACGTTCGAGTTCTTGAAGCAAATAGGCGTAGGAGAGCCCATGAAACCCATAACGTTGCACACCCTGGGCCTGATAGCGGCGGGGGATCGGCAGAAGCTTTGCCACCTGCGGCATCTGGCTATGAAATGCCGTATCGAAACAGGCGATCTGCAATAGATGCGGATCGCGTTGGGCGAATGCTTCAATCAGGCTGATCTCGGCGGGCAAATGTTCTGGATCAAAAGGGCTGATCCGCTTGAGTTCAGCGATTAATTCAGGGGTGACTGGCTGTGGCTCGCGGAAACGGGCGCCGCCATGCACAATTCGATGCCCAATCGCCGCGATGGGATCGGAACCGGTCTGTTCGTTCAATAGCTGCATCAGGGTTTCCAAACAGGCGGCATGATCAGGTGCGTCGATGGCGTGGGACGCCGGTTCAGCACCACCTTGTTTTGTAATTTTTAGCTGGGCATCGGGTTGGCCGATCCGGTCAAATTTGCCGGCTAGCACTCGTTCTAGGGTTTTATTACTTTGAAAGAGCGCGAACTTGAGCGAGGATGATCCGCCGTTAAGGGTTAGAATATAACTGGTTTTAGGCATAAGCGACCTTTTCCGGAATCTTAATGGACTGTCCAATCCTTCGAACGAAGGGCTTTGCAGTAGCTATTCTCAGGACAGAATAAAGAGCCAAATGCTGGCATCGTAGGGGTGAGCCTTTGTGGCCGCATTTTATCCGTCCGTTGCAGCGTACATGCTCAACGCCAGTTAAGCTGGAAGAACTGTTACACAGAGAAGAGAGAGACAGAACGAAATCGCATGTTCTCGGGATCCCCTCACTATCATGAGCCTGCTAAGCACCGACAGACTAACTTGTTTGTGACCCTTGCAAACACAATGATATACTCACACCAAAATTTATCGGACTATTCTAGAAAGCAGGGAAAAATGGAAGTTGCCTTAACGATGCCCGAGTGGGCAATCAAAGAAATGAAACAATTGCCGGCCTATCTGCCCACGCTCGAAGAACGCATGGCCGCCGTGATTCGGTTCTCGCAACTCAATTTTGAACAAGGCACGGGTGGGCCTTTCGCCGCCGGCGTCTTTGAGCAAGCCAGTGGAAAACTAATTGTCATCGGCGTCAATCGGGTGATGCCCACCAATTGCTCGTCGGCCCATGCCGAAGTGATGGCGCTTTCGTTGGCGCAGCAACTGATCGGCAACTATGATTTGGGTGGCCA
>JAPLGZ010000328.1 GCA_026389895.1 Chloroflexota bacterium
AGCTGGGCATCACGGGGCAAGGGGCGGTTGTGGCCGACTTTGACACGGGGGTGGATTTATCCCATCCGGCCCTTATTAAGCATTATCGTGGCAATCTGGGCAACGGTCAGTTTAATCACAATTACAACTGGTTTGAACCAGACAGCAATTTATACGCGAACGGCAACTTGGGGGCGAGTGTGAGCAGCCAGCCGCACGATTGTGATGGCCACGGCACGCACACGATGGGCACGGCGGTAGGCACCGGCGATGGACCGGGCGAACAGATTGGCATGGCGCCGGGCGCCACCTGGATTGCCATGCCCGGCCTCTGTTTTGGCACTATGCCTGGCGGCATCAACGACGATATTGGCGCGCTGAAAGCCTTTCAATGGCTCTTCTGTCCAACCGATCTAACCGGCGATCTGGCCACAGCCGATTGTTCTAAGGCGCCCGATGTGGTCAATAACTCGTGGGGATCCGCCAATCCACTCAGCGAGGTATTGCGGCCGGCCATCCAGAAATTGCGCGCGGCAGGCATTGCCCCGGTCTTTGCATCGGGCAACCCATCAGCGGGCCCCGGCTCGATTGGGACACCCGCCAACGCTCCAGAAGCGATTACCGTCGGCGCGACCGATTCCAACGATCAGGTGGCCTATTTTAGCGGGCGCGGCCCTTCTTTTTATGCTGGCGTGCAGAAACCGCAATTGACCGCGCCAGGCGTCGCTGTACTCTCTAGTATCCCTGGCGGCAATTATATTGAAGAGTCGGGTACATCGATGGCGGCGCCGCATGTCACAGGCTTAATTGCGCTGATGGTTGCGGCAGATTTGCGGGATGGCGTGCGTGATTTCGATGTCGATGAGTTAGAACGTTTTATGAATTATACTGCCATCGATTTGGGTAAACCGGGCCCAGACAATGATTATGGCTACGGGCGCATCAACGCCTATGAAGCCGTGCGCTGGGTGCTTTCTGCCGGAGATCTGCGGGGCAAAGTGGTGGACGCTACGACCAAACTGGCCATTGCCAAGGCGCAGGTGCGCGGCATCAACAACAGACCCACGAACAATTTTAGCACGGCGACAAACAGCACCGGTCTCTATTCGATCACGGTGCCAGCGGGGGATTATCGTGTCCAAGTAGCGGCATGGGGTTATTATAGTGCGACATTTACCCAGCAAACTGTCTTCGCCCATGCGCTTTCACAGGCAGATTTTGCCTTGAGGCCGCTACCACAAGTCACCTTGAGCGGCTTTGTACGCAGCGGTAACGCACCAGTCGCGCAGGCCCTGATCTATGCCGAACAAAGACCCGAAATAAGCACCTATTCGAATGCCGACGGCAGTTATACCCTGGTGTTGCCCGTTGGGACGCAGGCGATCAGCATTCGTACGCCTGGCCAACGGGTGCAGCAGACCCAACTTACGCTTGGTCCAGGTCCGCTCAGCCATGATTTTGCCTTGCAAAGTGCGCCGGCGATCTTGCTAGTTGACGCCGACGCACAAGGTGGCTGGTTCTCGGGCTGGTCGACTGTGAATGTCTTTCAGGCGGCGCTGGACGATGCCCATTATCAATACGATAGTTGGCGCATTCAATATACCGATATCACCGGCACCAAAACCCTGCTCGATGGCAGCATCGGTTATGGCATCCCCCCATTGGCCACGTTACAACAATATCAAGTGGTCATCTGGGCCCATCATGGTTGTAGCTATGGTTGCTATTCCGGTGGAACGCCACATGCGATTGGGACAGACCAGACATTGGCCCGTTATCTCGATCAGGGCGGGCGCTTGATTTTGTCGGGCCAGGATATCGGCACGGACAATGGCACGGCCTTTTTTGACCGCTATCTACACGCCCGCCAGGAATTGGTCAATGCGGCCAGCACTGACGATACGTTGGCCGGCGCGGGCTTTTTGCAAGGCATTAACCTTACCATTACCAACGCCAGCTTATATGGCTATGCGAATGGCTATATTAACCTCTCACCGGATGGCGTTGCACCAGCCACCCAGGATGGCGCAGCCTACCCGGTCTTGATGTATGCGGACAACCAGAGTGGCGCAGCCTTGGCGATTGATAGTTGCGCCGCCCCCTATCGAGCGGTCTATTTTGCCGTTGGCTTCGAAAACATCGGCCCGCGCGCTGGCAATCGCGGCCCGGCGCTCGCGGACGCATTGGATCGAAGCATTGCATGGGTGGCCGGCAACAAACCCTCGCATAACCTCAGTCTTTGGGCCAAACCCACCACCCGGATCGGCGCGGCGGGGGGACGGACGAGCTATCAATTGTATATGGCCAATACCGGTGCGTTGACGGCCACCGTGCAACTTGCCTTTACTGGCAATGCCTGGCCAACGCAACTGCTAGACGGCGCAGGCAACGCGCTTGGGCAACCCTTCGTGCTGGGGCCATGTACCACCCGCGAGTTTGCGCTGGCCGTCGATGTGCCAGCGGCCGCCCATGCGACGGATAAAGACAACGTCAGCGTGAGCGCGGCTTTCGTAGACAATCTCGCCCCCGCACAAAGCCTGGCGTTGACGACGGTAGCTTTCCCCAGTTGGCAGACGGAACAACCACTACCCACGGTGCGCTTTGGCTTTGGCGCGACGGCCCTACCCAACACCCCTTATTTGTACACGCTGGGTGGGGTGCAAATAAGCAACGCGGGCAGTGGGTACAAGTTTTTCTCCACCAATGAACGCTATGACACCTGTGCGCGGCGTTGGGAAACGATGGCGCCGCTACCTGTCGCGATTGGTTTTCCCAGCAGCGCGGTACTCAATGGCAAGCTCTATGTGGTTGGCGGTGATCTCTTGACAACCCAGGATCAGTCAATGCTCACGCCTAACGATCAAGTGTATGTCTACGATCCAGCCAACAATCAGTGGTCCACCGCGGCCAAACTACCGATGACGGTGACCACGCTACCGGTGGCGACGATTCATGGCCAGCTTTATGCCTTGGTTGTCGATGATATCTTCGATACGACCCATCTCTACGCCTATGATCCGGCGCAAAATCGTTGGCAAGAAAAATCTTCACCGCCCGGCACGGATACCATCTATATAGCGGCGGCGGCGCTCAACGGAAAGCTTTATGGCGCACGGCTGGGGCTTGAGCAGCTTTATTTTGACGTATATGATCCGGCCACAGATAGTTGGGCCAGTGCCGCGCCTTTGAATACCGCGATCGTCGCCGTGCCTGGTCTCACCGCTGGCCCCGATGGTTTCTTGTATGCCACGGGTATTCAGTCCAGACGGGGTGGTGCCAGTCTGGCAGAACGCTACGATCCGCAAAATAATCGCTGGGAGATCATCTCCAATTTGAACAACCAATATCATTTTGGCGCGGCGGCGGTCTATGCAACGGGTCGGATCTTTACGGTAAACGGTCTGGCGGGCGAAGGCACCGAAGCGCTGCCGATCACAGATTCATTTTGTTTGTCCGACAAAACGACCCAACAGGCGACCGTGACAAGCGGCGGCCACATTACCTATACAGTAAAACTGAATGCCGATACAATTGACCTGAGCAACGTCGCCGTGACCGATCCCCTGCCCGCGCGCACGACGTTTGTTGGTTTCGGGACAAACAACGTTGGCGCAGTCTATAACGCCGCACAACGGCAGATCGAATGGCGCGGCGCGCTGCCAGCCCATCGTCCACCACTCTATTTCACCTATGAACTGGCGGTGACTGGGGAAAATGTGCAGCCAGGGGAGGTCATTGGCAATCCAGCCACGTTTGATAATGGCAACACGCTCCATTTCACCCGCGTCGCCACCAGCACCGTAATCACCCTTGATCTTTCGGCCAGTTCTAAAGCGGTGGATCGTGCGCAGGCCCTGAGTGGAGAGGTGTTGACCTATACCATTGATGTGCGGGGACGCAGCACGGCGGGTGGCCCCGTCAGCGTGCAGGATACGTTGCCAGTTGGCGCAACGTATGTGCCCGATAGCCTGCGCTTTACCGACGGTGCAGGCCACTACGACGACGCAACGCGCAGCATTGTTTGGGATAATGTGTTGCGCGCCGGCGCCAATGCCTATCTAAACACGACCGATGATTACATTTGGGGCGATTCGGATGGCAATGGCCAGTTGCCGCAAGTCCGCTTTGATTGGGTGGACATCAGCCAGAGTGGCAAAGTTCTAAGCGGCGGGGATGATCTCTATATCTGTAATCTGCCGATTGGCTTTGAATTTACCTTCTATGGCGCCACCAAAAGCACCTTCTGCCTCAGTTCTAATGGACTGATCTCCTTTAATGCCACGATAGACCCTGGTTACAGCAACGTTTGTCCATTCCCGGCGCCGACGGCGGGGAGTGATCAACTGATCGCCGCGCTGTGGGACGACCTCGTGATCAATGAGAGCATGCACTATCAGACCTTGGGTGTCGCCCCCAATCGAAGGCTGGTGGTGCAATGGGAGGGGGTGCACTCGTATGCCACGCCCAGTGCGCGCGACAGTGCGTTCCAGTTAATTCTCTATGAAAATGG
>JAPLGZ010000610.1 GCA_026389895.1 Chloroflexota bacterium
CGAGGATCAAAAAAATGCCCAAATTGACCACGATCCCTTGCCAAAAGGCGAGATGGGTGGCTTGGAGCAAGGCCAGGGCAACGGCCACGATCAAGATTGCTAGTAGACGAAAGAGCAGCGGTGACTTTGTCACAGATAAAACCCCAGAAAGGATGCGGAAACAGCCAGGCAGATAACAACGAATGCAGAAAATAGCGAATTAACGCTTGATTCTGATTCGCTGTTTTCCCGGGCGCCCTTTCGGCGCGTTGTTGTTATGATTTATTTTTCTACAACGGTGTCTCGAGCAAATTCGTGAGCATCGGATATACTTTGGCAGCTTGCGGCACATAGAGCCGAAAATCCCGAAAATGACAGATCACCTGTTGTTGCACACCGGCAATGATGCCAACATCAACGCGGGCAAGCGATAACCGAGGAATAACATGCTGCCCAACCAGCGCATCGTTGACATAAAACCAATGGTCATCATGAATGGCGAGAATGGCCAGTTTATTGCCGCCTTTTGGATGAATCGATGGGGCGGCGACGCGCTTTAGGTATACGTTATACTCCGCAAACCCGTCAACTGTCTGGACGACTGAGATTTTGCGTAACTTTTCGCGAACTCGAAACATCGCATTGCAGTCATCACTGATCTCTTCAAACAAGAGCGCATAACCGTCAGCTTCGGTGCTGCCTTGAATCATTTCTGCCATCACGCTCAGATAATAGATCTTCGGGGCCAGACAACTGGAATCGCCACCCATAAAAACGTCTTCGTGATACTGATTCTCCAACGTTAGCACATAGCGCTCATCACGAATCGTGCGTTCTATGCGGCAAAGATTGTTACTTTTTGTGCCGACACCCCATCTGCGATAATTTGTCGCAAACTTATCCTCAACCGTAAGAGTCCATTCGCGCTCAATTTGCGTGACCGATGGCATGGTCTTGATCGCTTGACCTGCATAGGCAATCTCTGCTTCGCGGTAGCGAATAATTTCTGCCGCTTCCAGGATCGCGTGCGGTGTGCCATATCTCACCCAGGCAGGCTCAATCGCATAGAGCAACAGATCCACCTGAAATGCGGTCAAGCCTAAGAAGCGCGCCACGCCTTCCACAAGATCAGGCGAACGCGGCGCATAATCACCGGCAAACCAACCGGCGACTGTCCGTTTCCCTACTGTTAAGGCGCGGGCCAGATCGTCTTGCGTTTTTCTTTTGTCGGCGTCCTGCGACAAGCGAAAGAATATGTTGAGTAGGTCAGCAAACGTGTAATTCATGATTGGATTTAATGGCAGGAAAGTTGCATAAAAGTGCAAGTTTGGCGGCAAGCCGTATGCTATAGTGCATAGCGAAGGTGTTCCTTCACGATCATTGTAAACTATTTGTTCAAGGAGATAGGAAAATTACCACTTCAAGTTTTATACTGCTGGTTGTCATCTTCATAATGAACTTGGCTATGGCAATCATTTGTCGATTATTTGGCTTTTATCGAATCAGATATATTGTATCCTGTACGATTATTTCTTCGTTAGGTGGAATCCTATTGGCGTTGTTACCAGTGGCAGACACTTTCTTTTGGGACATAATTATTTACTTCCACCTCAAAAGAAGTGATTACAATATTGACTTTCTTTTGAATGGATTACGTAGTGGTCTCGCTGTAAGCACAGGCATTGGTATTTGTGTTGGTATCAACTGGCTACGCAGGTTACTAAAAAAGAGAAACAAAGCATGAAAATTTTCGGCGTTCAATCTAATCATCTGTGGAAATTATCGTTGGCTTTGATACTCCTTATCGGATTAGGCATATTTGTTTCCTGGCTTGCGGAAAATCGTGGGACACAGACGAAAGACGAATTAATTAGCCAATACATTGCCGCCATCCGCCAAGAAAATCCGAATCAAATCTTGCAATTGATACCCAGCAGTCATGTGACTGCTCAGGTCGAACTGACAAACATTATTTATAATTCAGGTGGAAAGGCGCTGTTAAAAGTTCAAACAGCTGATCTGCCCTCAGAGTCAGGCACGCACAAAATCATAGAATTGACGGGAACCTATACAAAAAATGGCAAGCTCGTTAATTTTACCGACAGATTATATCTCCAAGAAACGAATGAGCGCTGGTATCTGCTGCTAGGTAGAGCCAGAAATGATGTTCCAACCGATGCGCCCAGTTCAAAACCTGATTAACTGACATTACGCGCGGGTCTATGAACCCGTTTCAACGGGTTTTCTATACCAGAGGGTGAATTCATTCACCCTTCTTCATCAGCTCTAGATTAAGCCCGCTTGGTCTCTTCGCGCTGCAAAATTCCCCCGGGCCGGAAGAGCAACATCAGGATTAAGGCGACAAAGACAAACGCATCGCGATAACCAGTCAACGAACTCGGCAACCATTGCTTGAGAAAGGCCAACGTCGCCGGCGAAACCATGCCGGGCGGCAGAATATCGCCGATCCCTGGCAGCGCCGTCAACACAACTTCCAGCGCGCCCAGCACATAACCGCCAACCACCGCACCGGCAATGCTGCCAAACCCGCCGATCACCGCGGCAATAAACGCTTTCAGCACGGGCGTAAACCCCATATACGGATTGATCTGACCAGCCTGCACCGCGAACAGCAGACCGGCGATGGCCGCCAGCCCCGAACCAATCGCAAAGGCCAACGCGATCACGCGGTTGATGTTGATACCCATCAACTGTGCGGCGGGTAGATCTTCGGCAGCGGCGCGCATCGACAAGCCCGCCGTGGTGCGCGTGATAAAGAACGACAACAAGATCAGCGCCACCACGCCGACCACCAGACTGACCACATTCAAGCGCGGCACGGTGATTTGCCCGAACACGACCACGCCACTCAGTATTTTGGGCGCAGGGAAGGCAATCTGAATCGGGCGCCCCAGCAAACGGGTGATCAGTAAGACACTGTTTTGTAAAATCTGACCCACGGCAAACGAAGTCAACAAGGTCGCCACATCCGGCGCGCCGCGAATCGGGCGATAGGCAACCCATTCCATGAACAGCCCGACGATCACCGTTCCCGCCACCATCAAGAGCAGCGCAACGCCCAACGGCGCATTTGCAAAGAGCGCAAAAGCCGCAAAATAAGCCGCCACCATCATCAAATCGCCATGCGCAAAGTTGATCAGCCGCAAGATGCCAAAGACCATCGCCAATCCGACAGCCATCAAGGCATAGAGGCTGCCAATGCTCAGGGCGTTGACAAATTGTTGAATGGCATAGTAGACGATGTTCATAGGTTATAGGATAAGGCGTGAAGAGTGAAAAAGTGATGAGTGAGGTGTGAGGCGTGATTTAGCCCCATCCGACACTTTGGCCTGGCGCATTAAAATGCTCGGCTGCCCTTCGGCAGGCTCAGGGGCCGGAAGTGCCCTCAGACTTCGGCGTGAGCCGCGCCCAGGGGGCACCCGCCATTGGGCGCGAACGCTCAGCCGAACGGCACTGAAATCCTAGTCGCTGCGGCGACTTGCTATTGTCAGCCCCGGGTTTTAACCCTGCGGCTGGAAAAGTGTCCGCCATTAGATGAGTAATGCGTGAAGGTCGACCCTATTCTTTGTCCTATCTCACTCATCACTTTTTCACTTCTCACTCCTTCACGCATCACGTATCACTTCCCCAAATACGACTGTTCCACCTGTGGATTATGCCGCAGTTCCTCTGGCGTGCCTTCCAGCATGATCTGCCCTGTTTCCATCACATAGACGCGGTCGGCGGCGTCGAGTGCCTGGTGGACATTTTGTTCCACCAACAGGATGGTTTTTCCTTGTTGCTTTAAGGTGTGAATCACGCCAAAAATATGCTCAACCATCAGCGGCGCTAACCCTAAAGATGGTTCATCGAGTAACAACAATTGGGTGCGACTCATCAGCGCGCGACCAATCGCCAACATCTGTTGCTCACCGCCGGAGAGTGTGCCGCCTGCCTGGTTGAGACGTTCTTTTAAGATTGGAAACAGGCTCAAAATCCATTCCAGATCGGTGGCTAGCTCTTGGCCCGCTTTCCGTTGCACGGCGCCCAGCCGCAGATTTTCCTGCACGGTTAAACTGCCAAAAATGCGCCGTCCTTCGGGACAATGCGACAAGCCAGCCGCTACAATGCGGTCGGTGGAGCGGCGCGTAATGTCTTGACCTTGGTACAAAATAGCACCCTGGCGCGGGCGCAATAACCCCGAAATAGTCTTGAGCGTGGTTGATTTGCCCGCGCCATTCGCACCGATCAGTGCGACCAGTTCGCGCGCGTTCACGCGCAACGAAAGGCCGTTCAGGGCGCGGATGCCACCGTAATAGACATGCAAATCACGTAATTCAAGCATGGAAAAACCTTTATGATCTCCAGATTTTGCAGAAAAAACGGGGAAGATCAGCGCAATCTGGTGATCAAACTTCTTTAGCGGTGCCCAGGTAAGCGGCGATCACGTCGGGATTATTGCGTACGGTATGTGGATCACCTTCGGCGATTAATTTGCCGTAGTTCAAGACCTGGATCTGCTCGCACAAATTCATGATCAGCGGAATATCATGCGCCACGAGCATAATAGTAATTTTTAACTGATCGCGCAGATGGCGAATCAGTTGCAACAATTCACCTGTTTCGTTTGGGTTCATGCCCGCGGTGGGTTCGTCTAGCAAGAGAACTTTGGGGTTCAAGGCCACGGCACGGGCGATTTCTAATTTGCGCTGGTCGCCATAGGGCAAATTGCGCGCCACTTGCTGATATTGGGCGGCCAGCCCAACCAGTTCTAAACATTCATGGGCGCGCCGTTCTAATTCGCGTTCATTTTGCACAAAGCGCGCAGACGACAACAACGTCCCCACAAATGAATGTTTCAACTGGCTTTGCAGCGCCACCTTGACATTTTCTAGCACAGGCAAATTGCCAAAGAGGCGAATATTCTGAAAGGTGCGCGCAATGCCAAGCCGCGCAATGCGATGGGCCGGTGCATGCGTAATTTCTTGATCAAGGAACCGAATCCGCCCCGCTGTGGGCGAGATAAAACCGGTGAGTAAATTAAACAATGTGGTTTTGCCAGCGCCATTCGGGCCGATCACACCATGGATCGTCAACGGCGTCAATTGCAGCGTGTAGTTCTCTAACGCCCGCACGCCCCGAAAGGAGCGAGAAAGCTGGTCAACTTGTAAAAGTGGCATGAAAGCAACAACCTCAGGTAGGTGGTGATGAACATGCACGCCCATTCATGTCGCTAGATTATAGTCACAACGAATCTATGCTGTCAAATGGCGCTTATACACCGGAACAGGCTCAACGATGAATAGGAAACCTATCCCTGAATAATCGTAGGGGTGCCCACGAGCAATTGCGTTATTTATGCCTAACTCTCCTGCAAAAGGCAAACGTCATCTAGGCAAAAATTTATGATTGCCGTTTACCCTCGTCTCATGCTATGATAGCCCCTATACGCTTCCCTTTTGCCCTTGCTCTGTGCCAGCAACAACCGCGAGCAAGCTACACCAATCAACTACAGGAGAATACGCCATGCAAGGCTTAATGATGGATTATCCGCTCACCCTGGATCGTATCATCGAACATGCGAACCATATCTATCCGCATAAAAGCATCGCCACGAAACAACCGGATGGCAGCTTTCATCGCTATACCTACGCCGATTTTTATAAACGCGTCAAACGTCTAGCGAATGCATTGGTTACGTTAGGCGTAGAGATTGGCGACCGCGTGGGTACCTTTGCCTTTAACAATTACCAGCATATGGAATTATATTTCGGCATTCCAGGGGTGGGCGCAGTCTGTCACACGCTCAACATTCGGCTTTCGCCCGACCAGTTAGCCTATATTATCAATCATGCCGAAGACAAAGTGATCTTTATCGACGGGCCATTGCTGCCGCTCTTTGAAAAACTAGTGGGCCAGATTGATCATGTCAAACACTTTGTGCTCTTCAATGCCCCCAAAGGCGTGACCACCCAACTGCCCAACGTCCATCACTATGAAGATCTGATGACCGCCGCGAACGAAGAATTTACCTGGCTTGCCACCGATGAAAAGTTGGCGGCTTGCATGTGTTATACCAGCGGCACCACGGGCAACCCGAAGGGTGCGCTCTATAGCCATCGCTCGATGTATCTGCATACACTGGGCGTCTGCCAGGCCAATTCATTGGGCATTACCGAAATGGACACCGTGTTACCCGTCGTGCCGCAATTTCATGCCATGGCCTGGGGTCTGCCCTATGGCTGCCTGATGGCGGGGGCCAACATGGTCATGCCTGGGCCACACTTGCAACCCAAGCCGCTAGCCGAGATTATTGACAATTACCGTGTGACGGTAGCCGCTGGTGTGCCGACGATCTGGACCGGTTTGTATCACGAATTAAAGAGCAATCCGCGCGATATTTCCTGCATTCGCGCCCTGGTGGTCGGCGGTTCGGCGATGCCGCGGGCCTTGATTGAAGGCTATGAAAAAGACCTGGGGGTCAACGTAATCCATGCCTGGGGCATGACGGAAATGTCACCGCTCGGCACGGTTTCCATTCTGAGCAGCGAACAGCGGGCTTTGCCGGATGCAGAAAAGTGGGACATTAAAGCCAAGCAAGGCTATCCAATTGCCAACGTCGAGATGCGCATTGTCAACGAAGTGGGCGAAGCGTTGCCGTGGGATGGCACGACGATGGGCGAATTACAGGTGCGCGGCCCGTGGGTGATCAAAAGTTACTTCAAGGTAGAACCGAATGCCGACAGCTTTACCGCCGACGGCTGGTTCCGCACCGGCGACGTGGCCACAATTAGCACCGACGGCTACATGACCATCACCGACCGCACGAAAGATCTGATCAAAAGTGGTGGGGAATGGATTTCGAGCGTGGCGTTGGAAAATGCCCTGATGGCCTATCCCAAAGTGATGGAAGCGGCGGTGATTGCGATTCCAGATCAAGAGTGGGCAGAACGGCCATTGGCGACAGTTGTCTTGGCGCCGGGCGTTGAACAGGTAACAGAAACCGAGTTGATGGCGCACTTGGCCCCTCAATTCGCAAAATTTCAGTTGCCCGACCGCATTTTAGTCCTCAAAGCCATTCCCAAGACGAGCGTAGGCAAATTTGATAAAAAGGTATTGCGTCAACAATATGCCGAAGGGCAATTAGGGTGATTTTTGATTTGCGATTTATGATTGACGAAGCTTGTCAACAGATTTGGAGAGCGGATTGAACGGATTGATGGCGGCCTAATCCATTCTTGGTCGCGCATAGAACGGATTTTGTTGCTTTAATCGGCTCAATCCGTTCCCCGAATCCGTTGACAGCGGCTCGCGTACCCTGAATCAAAAAACCTAAATAGAAAAAGAAACCAATAATGACAACTAAATCAACCTTGACCCACCTGGAATGCGGACTCTGCGGCGTTACCTATCCTGCAGACCAGTTAATGAATCTCTGCCCAGCCTGTAGCAAGCCGTTATTGGCGCGCTATGATCTGCAAAAAGCGGCCCAGACTTTGACCAAAGAGAGTTTAAAGACGCGGCCCGCCAGCCTCTGGCGCTATGAAGAGGTATTGCCCGTGCAACGCGAGGATGCGATGATCGCGCTGGGCGAAGGCTGGACACCCTTACATTGGGCCGCACGCCTGGGCGAACAGATTCATTGTCCGAACACGTTGATCAAAGACGAGTCGCTCAATCCCACCGGTAGTTTTAAGGCACGCGGTCTGTGTGTGGCAGTGAGCCGGGCGTATGAACTGGGGGCGAAAGAATTGGCAATCCCCAGCGCCGGCAACGCGGCGGGCGCGATGAGCGCTTATGCCGCGGCCGTCGGCTTGCCAGCCCATGTCTTCATGCCCAAAGACGTACCGGCCATGTTTCAGGTCGAATGCAAAGAATTGGGCGCCAGTGTAACACTCGTCGATGGCCTGATCAATGATTGTGGGGTCAAGGTGCGTGAAGGCGCGGCAAAATACGGCTGGTTCGATGTCAGCACCCTCAAAGAACCTTATCGTATCGAAGGTAAAAAGACGATGGGCTATGAGTTGGCCGAACAGTTAAACTGGACCCTGCCCGATGTAATCATCTATCCCACGGGCGGGGGCACCGGCCTGATCGGCATGTGGAAGGCCTTTGACGAAATGGAACAGATGGGTTTCATCGGCGCCAAACGCCCGCGCATGGTGACGG
>JAPLGZ010000840.1 GCA_026389895.1 Chloroflexota bacterium
TTCGCAGGCGGGGTTGCGAAAATAACAACAACGTTGGCCGTGGAGCATCAAGACTTCGTGGTTGTCGTAGACCTGTTGTGCTGTCCAATCTTTGGGAAGTTGGGCTTCGAGGAGCGCATGCGCGGGACCCACATCAACGCCAGCAGGCAATAGTCCCAGCCGCAGGGCGACGCGATGGTGATGGCTGTCGACGGGCAGGGCCGGCTTGCGCAAACGGCTGAAGAGCAGCACCGCCGCACTGGTCTTTGGCCCAACGCCGGGCAAGGTTTCTAACCAGGCGCGGGCGGCGGGCACATCCATTTCTGCTAAGAAATTCAGGGTCAATTCCGGGTTACGTTCGGTGAGCACGCGCAGAATCTGTTGAATGCGCGGGGCTTTTTGTTCGGGCCAGGTCACGTTGGCGATTGCCGCCTCAACCTCATTCGTGGGCGCATCGCGCACGGCGGCCCAATCGGCAAAACGGGTGCGCAATTCGCGGAAAGCACGCCCCGAATCAGCATTACGCGTGCGATGCGAGAGCAAGGATGAGATCAGTTCGCTAAGCGGGTCCAACTCGTGGAAGTAGGGGATCGGACATTCATAAACTTTACAGAGCCGTATGTCGCCAATCACCGCCGCAATCAAGTTGAACCCTGCTATCGCTTAATTTAAAATAAAAGATCTCTGTGCAAAATCGTGTGAGCAAACTTCCTGTGTAACCATTTATATTCTTTCCCGTGATCTGCCCGCCCGCTAGATAATTGCGTTATACTATTCACTCAACTGGTGAGTCGTATCGAAGATGCTGTCACCCAGAAGGCCGATGCGATTGTGCTTGGCATGGGTGACCCCGCGCAGATGACCAAAGGATTGGATGCGGCGAAAGCGGCTGGCATTCCGGTCTTTGGCCTGGATGCGGGGGTTGCCGATGGCGTCACGCTCAATATTACGTCGGACAATGAGGCGTTGGGACAAATGTCGGCGCATTATCTGGCCGAGGCGATTGGCGGCAAAGGCAACGTGATCATGTTTACGCACGATCCTCACCCCGGTGTGCGGGCGCGTGGCGCTGCCGCGGCAGCTGAATTTGCCAAATATCCAGACATTAAAATCATCGAGAAGAAACATATTGAAGTGCCCGGCCCAGTTGACTTTGCGCGTAGTCTCACCCAAGATTTGCTCACCGCCCATCCCGATGGTGAAATTCAGGGCATTTGGGCAGGATGGGACGAGCCAGCGCTGGGCGCCGTGCAAGCAATTGACGCAGCCGGGCGCAAAGGCATCGTTGTTGTCGGGATTGACGGCACAGATTTTGCCAAGGCCGAGATCCTCAAGGGTGGTGTCTTCGGGGCGACTGTCCAGCAGGACTTTGACGGCATGGCGAAACAATTGAGTGATATCGTCGAGCAAGACCTGAATGGCAGCAAGCCCGACAAAAATTTGGTGACGATTCCAGGCCAATTGATCGCCAAAGATAATGTAATATAACGGTTGTAGAACCGCTGATCAAAAATGCGTCAAGCAATTGCTTGGCGCATTTTTGATCAGAAATTTGGTGGTAATGGGAGCAAGAGATGTCCCACAGCCCGATTAGAGATTGTCCTACACGAACAGACCGATACGGCTGATAGTTGGTTGTTCATTTTCCGGTTAAAAATAGTGCGTGACAATTGATTGAATTTTTTAACTGGGAAAGGAATACCCTATGCAGTATGGTGGAAAAACGATTCGGATGAGCGAGGCTGCGATCCAAGGGCGACTGCAAGCCCGGCCTCTTCCGGGCCAATGGGTTGCGCATGGCAGTGCATGGCCAACCGGATTGCAAACGCTTGAAAATGGCGCTCTGCTTTACGTACCAGTCGGTTATCAAGCGGACCATCCAGCACCGCTTATCTTACTTTTACATGGTGCAGGCGGTAATGCCAAAAATGGCCTGAATTTATTACGTGACTTTGCGGACACGGCTGGCCTGATCCTGCTTGCCCCTCGTTCGCGTACCCACACCTGGGATGTGATTGTCGATCAATATGGACCTGACATTGCCTTGATCGATGAGGCCCTGACGCAGACATTTGAGCATTATGCGATCGCCGAAGCACACATCGCGATTGCTGGCTTCTCGGATGGTGGCTCCTATGCACTCTCTGCGGGCTTGACCAATGGCGATCTGTTCACCCACATTATTGCCTTCTCGCCTGGGTTCATGGCCCCGGCGTCACGTTCTGGCCTGCCCCAGATCTACATTGCGCATGGCGTAACGGATACTGTGCTGCCAATTGAGCGCTGCAGCCGGCGCATCGTGCCCCAATTAATGCGAGCGGGCTACACCGTGCGTTATCACGAATTTGATGGTCCCCATACGCTCCCCGCCAAGATTGCCGACGAGGCGATTAACTGGTTTACGGCTAGTTAAAATGAATGCTAATTTTTAGCCGACCAGCCCCGTGGTATAAGCCATCGCCAACGTGCGCAACTGCTTGGTATACGAACGCGGTAATAAGATGCTATGTAACCACCGCAGCTTATTGCCGCCGCCTGGCAGGTGGCGGTACATGCGCAAAAATAACTTTGTAAGCCACTCCGGCTCGAGCGCCAACACGGTTCGCACTTCATCAGGTACCAGACAGGCCTGGACGCGCCGCAAAAGCCAATAACGCCACGGCCCCAAAGCCACCCGGTAACGCGTAAATAGCTCGTCGGTCAGCGGTGTATGGGCATAATCATCGATCAATTGCTGATGGCGTTGCGCCTGATAGTCGGCATAAGTCGCGGGTAGATCGGCCAGCTCCATCGCCTGACCCAACGCCAGCACTGCCTCAAAATAGGCCACTCGCTCCGCCATGGATAGTGGCCCATAGACAACCGTATGGGCGCGTTCGCCATAATCCAAGATGATAAAAAGCACATCGCGATAGGCCCACGGCGGGATCACATAACCGCGGTCCGCTTCAACTTGCCGGTGAATCCGATTAATCGTCTGGATCGTCTTGACTGCTTGCGCTGGATCGCTATAGAAAACGCGTTGCGCAAACCGTACGGTTTCAAAGAAACGGCCAACTGGATCATCGGGCAAAGCGCCTGTGAAAAACAACCAATCGACGGCCTTGATCGCTGCAAACTCGGCTGCACCCCCGGCAAAAAACAACATAATCGCATCTGGACTCTGCCAGATGCGTTGTGCAACTGGACAAACCTCTTTCACAAGTGTCATCAATCCTCTATCTTTCCTACTGGTATAGACCGCGCAACTGACCAATACAGGTCATTGCGGTTCAACATATTGGGCTAGTTGCTTATTGTGATCATAACAGAAACGCTTGTTCCTTCTGTCAGAATTCCCGCGATCCGGCGCACCGATAAATAATCCGCCTCACGTTGCTTGCCGTGGCCTAGATAACCCCATTATTTGAAAGCGGGAAATTTAAAGAAATTCAAAATTGGGGGTTGACAATATTGATGCATGATGCTATAGTGCATTTTGCACTAATTGTGAATGCACTATTTTGTGAGAAAGTAAGCGATAAGGTGAACTCGGCCCATTTAGACTTATTTGAGAAATAAAATAATGGAAACAAAAACCACTACAAGCTCAGCTGCTCGGTCTGCTGGCGCGCCAAACCCCAACCGGCGCGCGCTCAGCATCATCTTTTTTGTTATGCTTATGGACGTAATCGGCCTGAGCATTATCTTTCCTGTGGCGCCGTTTATCGTCCAGCGCTATAGCCAGGACGCGCTGATGGTGACCATGCTCACCGTGATCTATGCGGCCGCGCAGTTTTTTGCTGCGCCGTGGCTGGGCAAATTGAGTGACCGTGTGGGGCGTCGTCCTGTCCTGCTCGCCAGCGTCTTCGGCTCAGCGATTGGCTATATCATCCTTGGCGTTGGGGGCGCGCTGTGGATCCTCTTTCTGTCCCGACTGATCGATGGTGTCAGCGGTGGTAATTTGTCCACGGCGTCGGCCTATATCGCCGATATTTCCACACCAGAAGAGCGCCCTAAAAACTTCGCCTTGATCGGCATGGCTTTTGGGTTTGGCTTTATCCTGGGGCCTGCCTTGGGCGGTGTCTTGAGCAAGATCAGCATCGATGCCCCAGCCTATGCAGCTGCGTTGCTGGCGGGCGTCAGCGTGATCGCCATCTATTTCCTGTTACCGGAATCGTTGGCCAAGGAACATCGCGAACATAGCCCGATTCGGCTCAGTGATCTCAACCCAATGGGCTCGATTGGCACGATCGCGCGCAAGCCTGGTATGGGCATCCTGCTAGTTGTGGGTTGCCTCTTTAACTTGGCCTTTAGTGGCGTCAATGCTGTTGTCACCATCTATATTGTCCATAAATTCATGGCCACGCCGTGGCAGATTGGCATATTGTTGGTGACGGCCGGCGTTACGATGGCCGTGATGCAGGCGTTGCTGGTGGCAAAAACTGTGGCGCGTTTTGGCAACAAACGGATGGCGATATTTAGCTTGGTTGGGCAGGCGATTTTCACCTGTCTAACTGTATTTTTGCCAGCGTTCTGGCTGCTCTATCCGCTCAATATTTTGAACGCAGCCGTGCGTGGCTTCATCTGGGGCACGTTGGGCACGCTGTCGGCTAACCTTGTCCAGCCCCGCGAACAAGGCACATTGGCTGGTGTGAACACTGCTTTGGCGAGTTTGATGAGTGTCTTTGGTCCGTTGGGGGCCGGTGCTATCTATGATTATGTGCATCCAAGCTCGCCATTCTGGATCGGCACCCTGGTCTTGGCCGCGGCTGCATTATTGATGCTGGCGGTTAAACAATCGACGCCGGTAGTGGCGCAGGCGGGTTGGCATTAATGGGTTTCACTTTTCTGGTATTTTTCATATAGGGCTTACAGGGTATGCAGTAGGATAAAACGATGGCTGACAAAACTCATTCTTTACACGATCCACTTACGTTGACAATCCTCGCGACGCTGAATATTCAACCGAGCCATCCCTACGAGATCCAGCGTCTGATTCGCGAGCATCATAATGAGTTTGCGATTGTGCCGGCGCGCAGCCTCTATCACGCGGTGAATCGCTTACAACAGGCGGGGCTGGTGGAGCCGGTTGAGACGAACCGGGAAGGCAAGCGCCCAGAACGCACCATTTATCAGATTACCAAAGCTGGCCGTGAAGAGTTCCAAAAGCGCTTACGCGAGATGCTTTCAAAGCCGGCCAAGGAATATCCTGAGTTTATGGTC
>JAPLGZ010000761.1 GCA_026389895.1 Chloroflexota bacterium
ACCGAGGCGGCTGTGGCCTCCATTGATCGATATAACGCCACGGCCGTGCCATCATCCAATGGGTGGGCGACTTGGATATCGGGCTCAATCCATTCCAGGCCAAAATCATGCAGTGGCAACGTACGCATAAAAGGCGACCCGAGCCCCAGCGGATGAATGGCCGAGCAGATGTCATGGACAAAGCCAGGTAAGGTTAATTCTGCCGAGCGACAGCCGCCGCCAACGGTTGCTTTGGCTTCGAACAGACCAACCGAATGACCCGCCCGCGCCAACGTAATGGCCGCCGCCAATCCATTCGGCCCCGATCCAACGATAATGGCATCATAATTCATGGGTTGAACAACTTTCGCATGCGTGTATGCACCTAGACGGCCCGAAGCAAATCGTATGTAGTATACCTGAGAAAGGTGCTAGATTCGGTATAAGCAGCATTACAAATGGCCGGTACAAATCGCATTTGCCCCTGTCCGTTGTAGATTGAGCACGGCGGAGAAATCCCCAAAATCTGCGCTGCACCCTGCTAAATGCCCCAGATTGTTGCGAAACGTTTCTTATGGTATCATCAACAGGCAGAGGCTGTAGCGTTGTTGATGGAAAGTTCGCGCTTGTCGGCCAACGGCGTAGCAAACCCAGGCTGATGAATGCTCTTTGCTTGACACAACTCAACTGCCGCACTTATATAACTGATGTTACGCAGACGATATGAAAAAGATGGTACAGAGAATAACAGGGCAGGAGCCCCACCCTAACCCTCCCCAAACAGACAGGGAGGGAGCCGTTGGGTGGACAGAAGGCGTCGCTTCTTTTGTTCCCGAACAGTCCCCTCCTGTTTGGGGAGGGTTAGGGTGGGGCCTGCCTTGTTCCAACTAGCAGAGCAAACTTTGCTGTGCCTCTGTGTAATTCTTCTTGCTGATAACATGACTTATATAATTTAAGCCTCGCGACCTACATGTCAACCATCGCACTGTTTCTCGAGTGAAATATTGAAGTTGGGCGTAGCGATTAGCAACGCAAGGAGGTATTGATGAGTAATGTACCAATTCAAGTGACGGATGAGGGCGTCCTCATTCCTAAAGCCTATCTGCGCAACGCAAGCGAAGTCGAAGTTGTGGCGACTGCCGACTATTTCCTGATCAAGCCAAAACAACCAGCTACCATTGGGGCGCCACCCCAAACGACGGCGACCCAGACGCTTCCTGTGCTGAAATTGCCGGCAACCGGCGCCCAGCCGACCGCGCCAAAGCCACCCAGCACGCCGGTTGCTGCACCGCCTGTGGCACAACCGGTAGCGGTCCGGCGCCATCCACTGCTTGCGACTGGTCGTCCACGCAACCCCAAAGCGGCGGCGGAAGCAGCCAATATTCTTGAGAACGAAGCGGATCGGCGCCATTTTAGACTGCAAGCCGGCAAGCAGAAGAAGGAATTTGACCTGGATACCTAAGCGTTCAACATCCCAGCAAGGTCGCCATGTTGTCCTTGCTGGGATGCCACATGCCAGGGCCGAACGTTCGCGTGCTGCTCTGATTCCGCTCTCATGGTCCGTCCCTGGCACAGTTCTCCCCATTTATTCTAAATTATTAACCTTTGTTAGACTCATCTATTGTTATACTCAATCTATGTCACTATCCCTGATTGATCTGCCGCGATCACCACGCGTTTGGCGCAGCAATCTGCCTCTGTCTGGATGGACCGTGCGCACACGTTGCATCGTCGGTATATGGAACAGGCGCAAAACAAACAGCAAACCCATCTGCATGATGAGCTAGATGCGTTGGCCTATCTGGGGTTGCGGGCATCGGCTACCTATGCCCAAATCTTTGGCGCGGTGGCTGCCGTTGCCGAAATCATGCCCTCATGGCAACCTCAAACACTACTTGATCTGGGCAGTGGGCCGGGAACGGGTGTGTGGGCGCTTTCGAGCCTGCTACCCAGCCTGGCCGAAGCCACTTGTATCGATCAAAATGCTCATTTACTGGCGCTTGGCCAGAAGATTATCAGCGATGCTCAGTTGCCCGTTATTGTCACCTGGCAACAGGGGGATGTCATCCAGCCTATTGAACGCGATGAAACCCAATATGATCTGATCGTAGTGGCCAATGTGCTTAATGAACTAAATGCTGAGCAAAGAGAAAAGTTGTTAGAGACCGCGTTCAAACGCTGTCGCCAACTGATGATCGTGGTTGAGCCAGGCACGCCGATTGGCAGCGCGATTGCGCAAGCGGCCGCCGCCCAATTGGCGCCGGCGGGCAGACTGATCGCCCCTTATATCGACAACAACTTTGTGGAAGAATACTTCTTGCATTTCCCCCAACGCTTTACCCGGCCAGAATTTGCCCGGCGCATTCGTCAAGAGATGCGCGATAGCCCATTGATGGCCTCGGATTGGGAAGAGGCAAAATATAGTTATGTCGCGGTTGGCAAAATTCCCCCAGAGGAAACACCCTGGGGGCGCTGCATTGGCCCAATTCGCCTGATGAATGGGTATCTTGAACTCCCGATGCTGCTCAAAGACCAAGTTGTACAGCTAAAAGTGATGAAGCGCCATAAGCAACAATATGCTTTTGCCAAAAAGTTACGCTGGGGACAACTTGTAATGCAGCGTGAAGCACTTGTTCATCCCTCTCTAGGCTAATGGAGCGAACTACGTCTTATTCACTCATCTTACGCAGACAATAGGGGAAAGCGTTACACAGAGCGCACAAAGGAAAAGCTTACACAGAGAAAAACGGTCGAAGAGCGTTTTCTGCGTTTTCTCTGTGCGCTCTGTGCCTCCTCTGCGTCCTCTGTGTAACCGTTTTTTATTTTAAAAGCTGTTCTGCCCAGTCCGGCTGTGGCAACGACCACTGGCGCGCGGCCCACAAAATCATCGTGCCCAACTGTTGGCGCTGAAAGCGGCGTACACGCGGCAACAGGGGTATTTCTGACCGCCAGGCGCGATC
>JAPLGZ010000668.1 GCA_026389895.1 Chloroflexota bacterium
GATCAGCTCGTCTGGCCGTTTACCCAATGCTTCGCAATAGGCGCGATTGACAAACGTCAACTTGTAATCGGCCTGAAAACGCCCAATTAAATCGAGCTGGTCTTCAACCACGCGCCGGTAGCGATTTTCGCTTTGCAGCAACGCCTGTTCCACCTGCTTGAGTTGCGTAATCTCTTCGACCATAGCAACACAATAATCGGGCGCACCTTGGGCATCCCGCACGAGGCTCACGGTCAGGTTCACCCAAACCACGTGGCCGCGCCGATGAAAATAACGCTTTTGCGTGGCATAGAACGGAATTTCACCCTGTAACAGTTGCCGCATCCCCGCCAGATCTGCCGGCATATCCGCGGGATGGGTAAGTGCTTGATAAGTTTTGTCGGAAAGCTCTTCCAGGGTATAACCGACAATCTCCGAGAATCGTTGGTTCACTTGTAGACAACGGCCATCCAGCGCGCAGCGGGCAATCCCCACTGCCACCTGTTCAAAAATTGCCCGAAATAGACTTTCGCTGCGGTGCAACACTTCGTGCGTGCGCTGAATTTCGACCACATGGCGTTCCAGTTCGGCGGTGTGAAGGGTAATGGCTTCGGATAAGTGCATTTGCCGAATGGCAATGGCCAGTTGGTTGGCAACTTCTGTGGCAATCTCTTGATATTCAGCGGTGAAAAAGCCGGGGGTGTCGGCATTTAAACCGAGCAGACCAAGCAGTTGCCCCTGAACCACCACACGGGCTTGGATGCCGGCGACTAAACCATCTTTGATCAGTTGCTGGTAGACGGGCGTGGGTGGGATAGTGCGGAGATCGTCAATGATTCTGGTCTGCGCCGTGCCAAAGCCTTCATCCCAACCAGGCGAGATCTTATGGCGGACAGCTTTAGGAATTGAGGAGGGCTGGCCAGCATCATCGGCAAAAACAATCCACTCTTGGGTTGCCCAGTCAAACAAAATGACGGAGGCGCGCTGGCAAGGGATAAGCTGCCGAATATGGCAAAGCGCCACTTCGACCACGGCCTGCATGGAGGTAGCGCCAATAATCCCCCGGTCAATATTGTGCAGAATTTCCATCCGTTGAGCGTAGCGTTTGATGGCTGCCTCGGCTTGATGGCGCTGTTCCTCTTGCGCCGCAAACGTCATCGCGAAAGATAGATCTGCCGCCATTTTTTCTAGTAGGTCGAGTTGTTGCTCATCGAAGAAATCGGGTTCCGCAGCGTACAAGTTGAAGCTTCCACCGACTTCGCCAGCGATCACCAAGGGCAAGGCGACCGCCGCACGATACCCTAGACGCAAGGCATCGGCACGCCAGGGCGCCATCTGCGGTTCATTTTCTATGTCGTTACAAACCCAGCGCGCCCCAGGCTGCCACTGCTGAGTTTGGGGTGGCGACGCGACTGGCTCACCCCAGAAGTTGGGCGCCAGCTTTTCTAGATCGCCAGCCAGCATCCCGGCCTGGGCAACAGCCTTCATATGGCGTGTCTCGGCATCGAACAGGCCAATCCAGGCCATGCAGAAAGCGCCGCTTTCCACAGCGCGCGTGCAGGCAGTTGCGAATAGGCTCGGCAGATGACGCACCCGCACGATTGCCTGGTTCAGATCGCGCAACAGGCCCAGTGTGCGATTTAATTTGAATCCCTGTACTTCGGCCTGTTGGTGGTGGGGCAGGTCGTGGGCAAGCTTGGCAAAACCGGCTAACGAATGACCCGCTGGCTCACGAGGATAGACAACCAACGGTTGCAGACTCGGGTCGTTCGATGGGCCAGGACCTGCTGGAGGCTTAAAGTCAATGGCTAGAGCGGCTTCTAGTTCAGCGACGCGTGCTCTGGCATGCTCGAGATCTTGCCGAGATTGGGCCAATTTCAGCGTTAAATCTTGGCTATGCTCTGCCATACAGTTGCGTCCTTCTCAATTGGCTTCTCCACACATATTGGCATAAAAAACTTCTGCCTCATTAGATATTACAATTATAAATTATGATCCTGGCAGCACAAAATAAGCACAAATTGAGTCAAACTCATTAAACTGGGCCAAGTGAGAAAAAGTGAGTATACAGTTGCTAATGCTGTCTGCAACGGCTTAGACTACACAATGGAGCAGTGAGCAGAAATGCGCAAGCCAGTGCGGTGCACCAATCCCTATCTTATCAAAGTTTCACAGAAAAAGTATCCGCAAAATTACTGACATCGTGGAGTAATTATTATATCAATTGTTATGATAGCAAGTTCATCAGGCGCGGTTCACCCCCACGCATGTGGGGAATACAAGCAAAGAACTGATATTCCCTCGAAAAAGTGGAGGGACAGTTAAACCCTGGATTGAAAATGGCGTTCAAAATCATCAGGACTGCGATAACCGAGGGCCGAATGAAGGCGACGCCGATTATAAAAGCCTTCGATGAAAAGAAA
>JAPLGZ010000697.1 GCA_026389895.1 Chloroflexota bacterium
GACAGATCTTATCGGTAGGCTGATACAACAAACAGCGCTTTGCCGACACGTCAAAGGCGTGATGAGCAAAGCACTATTCCGGTATCAGAATGTTTGCTGAACCGCAGACCCTACCCACGACCAATGGCGGTTGCCTTCTAGGCGCGCTCCCCTACTGGGGGACGGATTAGCGGACAGAGGAAGCGCCGCCTGCTAGGCCTTGACAGGCTCCCGCCTAGCAGGCGAGGGCGGGGGTGAGGTCTCTGGGTCAATCGTTATGCTAAAATTCTATAGCATGTAAATGTGTCCCACTAAAATAACCGATCCACACGGTTTATGCAAGAAGGTACGACATATTGGTCACTTCGCGTGCGGCAAAGCGCATTCAAACGGTATCGCTTAGCCCTTGACCCCTGTGATTACCACGCCCTGGATAAAGAGCCGTTGCGCAAGGAAAAAGACCACCAATAGTGGCGCGAGCGCCATCGTGGAGGCCGCCATCATCAGCGCAAAGTTGGCATATTGCTCGCCGCGGAAGGTGGCAATACCCATCGGTACGGGGAACTTATCTTGACTTTGTAGATAGATCAACGGATAGAGCAAGTCATTCCAGTAATAAAAGAAGGAGAAAATGGCCACCGTGGCCAGGGCTGGCTTGGCCAGTGGCAAGAAAATTCGCCAGTAAATGCCAAAGGACGAGCAACCATCAATGCGCGCTGCATCTTCCAGATCAAGCGGAATACCCAGAAAAAACTGTCGCAGCAAAAAGGTGTAGAAGGGCACAGCAAAATACGCGGGCACCAGGATTGGCAGGTAGCTATCAAGCCAACCCAACCATTTGAACAAGATAAAGTGGGGGATCATCGTGACCCAAGCAGGCACCATCATTGTGCTAAGCATGACCAGAAAAAGAAAGTTCTTGCCTGGAAACCGCATGCGCGCAAAGCTAAAAGCCGCTAACGAACTGCCAATCAAGTTGCCGACAATGCCAAATAGCGAAATTTCGACACTGTTGAGTAAATAACGCCCGAAAGGCACATTTTTGAAGACATCGAGATAGTTTTGCCAGACCAGCCTGCTCGGGATCCAGCGAATTGGATAGACATAGACTTCATCCAATGATTTGAGGCTGGTGCTCACCATCCAAAATAGCGGGATCAATAAGATGACTGAACCGATCAACAAGAGCACATAGCTGCTCGATAGATCCAGCGCGCGACGTTGGGCCATGCTCAACCCGCGTGCGGGCGTGCGGGCGTGCGTCACCTTGTTGACATTTTGTGATTGGGAGGCGGTTATATTGCTCATGTAGTTTCTGCCTTTTCGCCTGCGTAATAGACCCATCGGCGCGCGGTGCTAAAGACCGCCAGAGTCAAGACCAGGATCAGAATAAACAACATCCAAGACAACGCCGAAGCATAACCGAGGCGTAGCGAGCGAAATGTTGTGTAATAGATGTTGAGGCTAAAGAAGTAGGTGCCATAATTGGGGCCACCCTGGGTCATAATGTAGGCTGTCGTGAAAATTTGGAAGGTTGCGATCAACCCCGTCACCAAATTAAAGAAAATGGTCGGCGTCATCAGGGGGATTGTGATCGCCCAGAAACGGCGCCAGCGATTGGCACCGTCGATCGAAGCTGCTTCATAGAGCTCGGTCGGGATCGATTGTAAGCCAGCCAAATAGACGATCATGCCGCCGCCGACGCCCAATAACCCCATAATGATAAAGGCGACGAGCACCCAGCGCGAATTATTAAGCCAGGCAATCGGCTCTGCCCCAAAGACACGCAGAAGGCTGTTCATGATGCCATATTCTTTGTGGAAGAAAAATTGCCACAAAATGGCAACACCAACGCCAGTCACCACCGAAGGCAAATAGTAAATGGTGCGGAAAACGCTAATCCCTGGCACTTTCTGATTCATGAGCAAGGCAATGCCAAAGCCCAAGACCAAACCTAATGGCAGAAAACCCAGCGCATAAAGCCCCGTTACCTTGAGCGACTGCCAAAAGAGCATATCATCGGTAAACATGCGCTTGAAATTTTCCAGGCCCACCCACTGCGGCGCCGCCGCCCCGCGATAGTTGGTGAAACCCAGATAGAGGGATGCTAACAGTGGACCAAATTGAAAGGCCAGAAAGCCGATGATCCACGGTAGCAGGAAAATATATCCTTCAATCGCCTCGCGGCGCGACAATTTTGATCGCGATAAATTTGATCGTGATATGGCCATAAGCCAGTGCCTTTCAGGACTTCCCTTAAATAGTAGGTTGCCTCAAGGTAACAACAAGCAACCGTAGCGATAATCAAATGCCATCCAGGCTAACTCGAACTGCTTGATCGGAATAGACAGAGGATAAGCTTCAAACGCCGGATCATTGACAAAAACAGTCTGCTCGTCAAAGCCGACCACAACCAGTGCATGATCGGTTGTGTAAGACCAGTAATCAAGATCTGCGGTACGCACCAAAGCAATACACGGTGTACCACGCAGTAAGTGTGCCTTAATTTCGTCTATCGTGCCTTCGCGGTAAATCACTTGCAACTTCAATGTGGCTAGATGATGCAGATGATGGCCTGGTGTGCCAAATGCTTTGACTTTCAGCAACTTGTGTAGTTGATTATAACTAATCCGTTTATTCAAATAGACCAGTGTCATTGCCGCGCACGCTGCTAGACAATCTGCATCCTCACGCTGGCGTTGATGTGGAACAGGTAGCAAGATATTCGGCACGGTGTTCTAGCTCCACCATAATTGCGGGCGTAATTTGTAACTGACCTGTTTCTACATCTACATCAATTTCGCCGACAGGTCCACGGTCTCCAATCGGCGGCATAGACAAGATAACTGGCACACGCCAATAAATCCGCTCACCCACAATTAGCGTTGGTTCGGCGCCATGCAGATTGGTGCTAAGCTCGTCGGCTAGAAAGCCAGTCACTTTCTGGCGCGCACTAAAGGCTGTGACATTCACCGTGGCGGCTAGTTGGATATTAATTTGCAACTGGCCAGTACCAGGTGCTAACTTTTCAAGTTTAACGTTCATTTACTGCTCTCCAAGAACGTGGTCTTACTATGAAGCTGTAGAAGTTGTCTATAGTTTACCACAGTTTCTGTTAGACAACGTCCACACTTTCGAACGTGCCAGAGACGGACGGAGCAACCAAAGCTCTGGAAGTAAACATAGATCACCGCTTGTCGTGTGATAAGTAGGGCATTCCCTCTGCTTCAGGGATAAACCGAACTCGTCACGCGCCAAGCGGTGACCTCAACGAACAGTCGGGCAACCTTTAGGCGCCGGACTGCTTGATGATCGTATTCACTTCATCTTGGAATTGGGTCAACACGCCGGCAACATCGGTATCGGCGCCTTCGCCACCGTTGAGCATCGGCACAATGCGGTTGGTCCAAGCAACATCGAAATCTTTCCAGAAGGCCGGGAACGGTTGCGCCCAGGCGTCGGTCATCTGGTCGGCAAAGATATGGACACTCTTGGGTGACGCGTTGGCCGCACTGGCGGCTTTGTTCCAAGCGGGCACAGACGACTGGCGGCTAGGAATGCTGCGTACCGGTTCCGAAATGAGCTTATTCGTCGAGTCAGTGCTGGTCAGGAATTTGTTGAAGGCCCATGCTTGCTCGGTGGCCTTCGAATTGGCCGCAATGCCCCATGCGCCACCAGCAGCCGAAATCGCCCGCTTACCGGTTGAACCCTTGGGGAAGTAGGTCACATCGAAGGGGAATTTATCGCCGATGCTTTCGCGGCGACCCTGGGTGGCCCATGAACCCTCAAACCCCATCGCTACCAGACCACTGGCAAATGGATCGACGCCCTGGGGCAAGGCACCACCTTCGGGGTAGACACCAGCCAGCCGTTGCTTGACAAAGAACTCGAAGGTCTCTTGGTTCTCCTTGGAATTGATGATACACTGTTTGTTATCTTCGCTAAACAGTTTGCCGCCGTTGGCATAGAGAATGCCGATCCAGACCCACGACCACGGGTAGACGGCCATGCCCCAGCGCGTCGTCTTATCGCCGTCTTTTTTCACCAACTTGGCTGCGACATCGAACATCTCTGACCAGGTCCAGTCACCTGTGGGGGCTGGCACCCCAACTTCGTCTAAGATGCTTTTGTTATAGACGATGCCAATGTTAGAAAAGTCGTAGGGCAGCGCGTACAGTGAGCCTTCATAGGTCATCTGCTCGACTTCGGCGGGCCAGAAGTCTTTGACATTGACCTCGGCGGCATCGCGGTCAACCAGCGGTTGCAAGTTAGTGGTCCAGCCCTTGCTCGCAAAGGGAACGACATCAAAGGTGCGGGTGTAGAAAATATCGGGCAGCTGACCACCAACACCCTGGGTGTTGATCGCGTTTAAGAAATCATTGCCATCGGGGATGTTGAGGAGATTCACCTTGATGTTCGGGTTCTTTTCCGAGAAACCCTGGGCGATCTTCTCAAAACCTGGGATTTCGATCGAGGCATGATTGGTGACCCAGCGGAGTTCGGTCGCGGCTGTGGCCGGTGCGGCGGCCTGGCCACCACTGCTGGCGGCTGGTTGCCCGGCTGGGGCGGCGGGAGCACAGGCGACTACGCCTAATGCTAGGGTGGTTAAACCACTGACGCGTAGAAAATCGCGCCGGCTAAGTTTACTGCGGGAAGCTGGCTGTTTCATTTACATCTCTCCTTGGAACGTGGCAAATTAAGATTGATAGGATGATAATGCGGCCTCACCCCTGCGCCCTACGGGCGCCCCCCTCTCCTGAACGATAAAACTGTTTCAGAAGAGGGGAGACAAACGATTGATTCAGACTCCCCCTCTCCTGAACTCAGCCCTTTGATTCAGGAGAGGGGGCTGGGGGTGAGGCCGCATTATTTAGACATCTAAAATGTAACGCGCCGCTGGCGTCAGGCGCTCGGCGGTTGCCGGTCGCAGATATTCCCGTTGATTGGTCTGTTGGGGATATTCGCGCGCCACAAAGGCACAGTGGTAGACGCGGCGCATGCGCTGGGTGCTATTATTGGTGCTGCCATGCCAGGTGTGGCCGTTAAAGACGAGCACAGAGCCAGCAGGAGCATTGACATAAATTTCCTGGGGGTGGGGCATTTTCAGATCCGCCAACTGATCTTTCGGTCCACCCGGCCAGCCATGGCTGCCCGGCACAATGCGGGTCGCACCGTTTTCGGCGCTCACGTCGTCTAGCAACCAAGCTGAATTCATCACGCTGAAAACGTTCAGATCCTCGCGGACGCCTCCCCAATCGGGGTGCAACGATTGCTGACCATACCCCGGCAACGGATCGTGCCCGTTGATCGAATGGAGCTTAAAGGGACGAGCAATCACGCGCCGCGCCGCTGCCAATACCAACGGGTTGGTATAGATTTTGTCGAATTCTTGACCCTTATTGACCAGATCGGCCAGCCGCCGGATGCCGACCATCTGGCTCACTTCCTTGCCTGCATTTTCTCCTTCCTCGACCATCAATCGCTCAAACGTGGCGCGCAATTGCTCTAGCCAGGCCGGATCAATCACGTTGAGAAAAACTGTGTACCCATTGCGGTCTAGCTCGTCCTTTTGTTGCGCTGAGAGCGTTTGATCGGTGACGCCCAGTGCTTGGAGCGCTTCGTCCATCGATAAGGAATCCGTATTTGTTTGTTCTTTTTCCATCGTCGATTCTGTAGTCATAAGCTAACCTTTTAACTTTCTAAGACTGGCCCCGTAGAGGCACGGAGCATTAAATGCGTTGGGATTTGAATCACTTGGACCGGTCGTTCGGGCTCTTTTAAGCGAGCCAGAATTAACTTGACCGCTTCATGGCCGACGGCGTTGGCATCATAATGCACCGTGGTCAGTGGTGGATGTAAATAGGCTGCCATGTCAATGTTGTCGAAGCCGACAATTGAAAGATCGCGTGGCACCGTAAAACCTTGTTCGTGGATGGCGCGCAGCGCACCAATTGCCAGTAGGTCATTGAGGCTGATCAACGCGGTTGGGCGCGGCTTGCAGGCCAACAGGCGATGCGCTGCCCGATACCCATCGGCCAAAGTAGCGCCACACCGGTCGACTAATGTTTCGTCCATTGGCAACCCAAACATCTGAAGCGCTTCGCGATAGGCGTTCAGTCGCCCCGCATCAATTTCCTGGTTGACCAAGCCATAAATGAACCCAATGCGTCGATGCCCCAGCGCAAACAAGTGGGCCATAATCTCGTGGGCATGTTCCTGATAGCCCGGCTTGACCTCGACTGCATCCAGATTAGGGACGGGTTTGCCTAGAATTACCACTGGGTTGTGCCGACGCGCTAAGAGCTTTAAGGCTTCGCTGATGCGGCCAGGAAAGGTCAAGTTTAGGATCAGGCCGTCGATCTGACGGCGGGCCAGGGCGCGTAAGGTATGTTCTTCGCGCTCGGCATTTAATGATGTGCTAAAAAGCAACAGATCAAACCCCGCGTTTTGCGCTTCCTGTTCCACGCCAGAGGCAATCTTCCAGTAGAATGGGTTGTGCATGTCGGGCAGCAATAAGCCAATCGTGTTGGTCGCCCCACCAGAGCGGAGCGACTGCGCCCGTGCATCGGGGTGATATTCTAATTCTGTGATGGCCGCTTGGACGCGCTGATAGGTTGTCCGTGAAATCGAGACCTGACTATTCGCCAGGCCATTCACCACATACGAGACCGTCGCACGAGAGACCCCCGCGGCACGGGCAACATCAGCTTGGGTTGGACGTTTTGTCGGCATACAGGGAACTTGTTGATGAACCAACGATAACGTATTGACACGTGTCAGTAAAAATAACATGATTTCTAATCAGTGTCAAATGGTTAGTTTATGGCGGGTGCATCGCCAAATTAGGGGGCGAGTCGTCTTCCGGGAAGGGGTCAAACCTTGCTTGGCTAACTTGCGGGAGCCTGACCCCTTCCCGGAAGACTTTCCTCCTCAATCTAGGATAGACCCATTGATGGCTGTGATGGGTCTATCCGGCCACGGACACCCTAAATAAATTACATTGCAAATCGATGGAAATAGGGGATTGACAAAAACTAATTATATTAGTATAATTGCTAATACAATTAGTTTTTATAAAATCAATCGACAATAGAGGAGACAGTTATGAATACCCGTTACCTGAAGAACCAAGAGGGCACCCTTGCTTATGAGGAGATTGGCAGCGGACCACTTGTGGTCTGTGTGCCTTCAATGGGCGACTTGCGCGCCGAATATCGTTTTCTGGCGCCAATGCTTGCCAAGGCCGGCTATCGTGTGATTAGCCTGGATGTGCGCGGTCACGGCGCAACAAGTATACGCTGGTCAGATTATTCGGTTGGGGCGATTGGTAGCGATATCATTGCGCTGATCCGCAGTTTGAACGCTGGCAGGGCCATCGTTATCGGTGAATCCATGGCCGCTGGCGCCGCGGTCTGGGCGGCAGCCGAGGCACCCGAACTGGTAGAGCGCCTGGTGCTAATTGGGCCCTTTGTGCGAGGCAAGCCGTCCTGGTTTGGCAAGTTGCTCTATTCGATCCTTTTCAGCCGCCCCTGGGGCCCGGCGATGTGGTTATGGTATTATGCGACTTTATACCCGGCCCAAAAGCCGGCTGATTTTGCGCAATACAGTGCGGCGTTGCGGGCTAACCTGAACGAAGCCGGCCGTCTGGAAGCGTTGCGGGCCATGTTACTTGCCTCGAAAGCGGCGGCGGAGGCTCGTTTGCCCGAGGTGAAGGCGCCTGTGTTGGTGCTGATGGGCACTAAAGACCCAGATTTCAAAGATCCCGCAGCCGAAGCGCAATGGGTCGCCCAAAACTTGCATGGCACCTATCACTTGATTGAAGGGGCCGGGCACTATCCACACGCCGAGTTACCCGCCGTGAGCGCGCCCTTGATTCTTGAATTTTTGCAGACACCGATTACAACGAAAGTGAGCCCTTATGGCGCGTAGGCCTGGATTGGATAAGATGACCGTGGTGCGAGCCGCCGCTGATTTGGTCAATGCAGAAGGATTACAGGCGCTTTCGCTGAGCCGTTTGGCTGAGCAATTACACGTTCAAACACCTTCACTCTATAACCATATCGATGGGTTGCCTGGCCTTCAGCGCGAATTGACTTTGTTGAACGTACGCATGCTTGGCGAGCGGCTTGGGCCTGTCGCGGTTGGCAAGGCCGGGCCAGATGCGTTGCTGGCGATTGCGCAGGCGTATCGGGCGTATATCAAAGAATACCCTGGATTGTATATGGCAGGTTTGCGGTCTGCGGACACACAGACGCCAATTGACGCTGAAATTAAAGCGGCGCAAGATCGAGTGGTGGAGATTGGACTGGCAGTAGTCGCTTCTTTTGGGCTGGAGGCCGAAGATGCCTTGCACGCTGTGCGCGGTTTGCGGAGTGTAGTCCACGGTTTTGCGACGCTAGAGATTGCTGGTAGCTTTGGTCTACCGCTCGACTGTGATGAAAGTTTTCGTCGATTGGTGAATATGCTTGTCCACGGTTTGCAACAATCCGGTGGCCGATAAGGGCATACGTTTAATCTTAGTTACTGGCGTTGATAACTGGGCATACGTAGGAGCATGCCCAGTTATCAACGTAAATGGATTAAATTAATCCCTCGATTTTGCCTGTAAGCGGGCTGCCTGCGCTGGGTCACCAATGTGCATGGTGTCGTAGGCCTGTTGTGACGTTTTGAAGGCGCCAACACCTTCGTGACCGTGCCAATCGCCTTGGTTCTCGATCGGGTTAGGCAGGCCCGTCTCTTGCATTCGCTTGGCGATCCAAGCGTCCATACGGCCGCGCAAGGCCGCCACCATGTCGGGATTACTTTCGGCCAGATTGTTATTTTCCTCGGGGTCTTCGATCAGGTTATAGAGTTCCACCGGTGGCTTGAAATGGAAATCCGGTTCTAATGCCACCATCAATTTCCACTGGGGCGTACGCCAGCCATGTTTGCGCATCCAGGTACACTCGGTAATGTAAAATTCGCTTTCATGCGAGGTTACCTGGCCGTTGATCAGCGGGAGCAGGCTGCGCCCGTCAAAGGTAACGCCTTTCGGTTTAATGCCGGCCAATTCCAGAATGGTGGGCATCAAATCTTTATGCTGATTATACCCCTTGACCCGTTTGCCCGCCGCCACTTTGCCCGGATACCGAATGATCAATGGCACATGCAGCACGTTGTCGTACATGCCATGATGATCATACCAGCACTCGTGTTCATAGAGCGTCTCGCCGTGGTCACCGTTGATTACCACAATTGTCTCGTCGAGAATGCCGTGCTGCTCTAGCGCCGTAAAAATGGTCTGGATGCAAGCGTCCATATAGGCCACCGCGCCATCATATTGCGCATCAATATAATTTCGGTCGGTGATGCCGGGCGGCATCCAACTGGCAAAATAATCACAGAAGGGCTTAAAGCTCATCACTGGCTGCATCGATTTATTTTTCTTATCGGTCTCGTTGCCGTGATAGAACATGCGCTCATAGGGGGCGGGCGGCAGATAGGGCGAGTGTGGATCCATGTGGCGCAGGAAGAGCAAGAAAGGCTGCTTCTGCTTGACGAGACGATTCAACTCAGGAATGGCCACATCGTTGAGGTTTTGCGCCTTGGGGCTGCGGCCTTCATTCCAACTGCCCCAGTTGGCGAAATTCAGATAACGGTCAAAGCCGCGCGAGGCTGGGTTACCGCTAAAGCCTACACAAGTGGTGTCATAGCCGGCTTCGCGTAGCACTTCGGGTAGTGTTTTCACCTCGGGGCGCAATGGTCCTTTATGGCGCAACGCCACCACTTGGGTGCCAAAGACATCACGACCGGTCAGCATCGAGGAATAGGCGCTGGTGGTGGGCACATGCGCGCTGAAGGTATTTTCAAAGAGCGCGCCGCCAGCCGCAAAACGGTCTAAATGGGGGGTGGTCTGGCGAGGATAGCCATAGCCACTCATGTGGTCGGCGCGCAGCGAGTCGATGCCAAAAAGCACAATATTGGGCAGACGTTGCGCTGGGCTCGCACTTTTGCTGGCGGTTGCCCGTTTGGTTGTACTTTTGGCGTCCGTACTTTTTGCCGTGGTACTTTTCTTTGTGGTGGGTTGGCTTTTCGCAGCCATAGTCAATTTTTCTCCTGTCGTGATGCTTGGTGTGCTGATGATTTGGGCTGGCGTCGTCGGTGTGCTGGCGGTGGGGATTTCATAGCCATATTCACGCATACCCGGTTCCAGAAAATCGTAATAACTAATGCCATCCGCGGCCGTATAACGGCCAACGGTATTCGTGCGTACAGGAATGCGCGCCAATGGCACGCCCAAATATTCCTCTAAACGCGTCAGGGTTGCCTCTTGATTGAGCACAAAATCTTCAAAGCGCACCGTGATCCAATTCTTTGGTTTGGGCGTGGCTTTGACAATTTCGTACTGATACTGCCAGGAGATCGCGCGACATAAACGTTCGTCATCGCTGCGCGGATATTCAATTGCAAAGTCGGCCAAATCGTCCGTCAGATGTTGGGCGAGGATATTATCGCGCGGGTTACGCACCCAATGAATGTATTTAATTTCGGGAAATAAGCGCACGATCCACGGGAAGACCAAGGTGGTTTCGGGAATTTTCCAGCCTTTGTGTTCGGCTGGGCTACTGAGCACGGTGATCAGGTAGCGGTGGATCAGATCGGTAAACTCGGCGGGGATTTCCATCGTATGTAACGCGCTGAAATCCCATTGCAAGCCACCTAACCATTTGACATGTTTTGCCATCACGCGACAGGCTTCGTACATGGCTTGCGGTGGCAACAGATCGCCCGATTGGTTGAGCGGTTCGCCCATAAAAATCTGGCTGGCGGACAAAGTATGCGACATCGCACGCGTGCCGCCATGTCCGCGTCCGATGATGGTAATCAAGGACATAGAGAACCGTCACTCCTGATAGATGTGGTAAGGGGAGACAAATTTAACTGTTGTTCGTACTATACTCTATTGGGAAGCATTATTACAAACCGTTGGCAGAAGAGGCACAAGTCACGGTCATCAATGTCACTGATTCGCCTCGATAATTCACCTGTTCAAGCGCAGTCCAGCCCAGACGGCCATAGAGGCGTTGCTGGTCGGGGGTGATCAGATAGAGCGTGGGCAAGCCAAGTTGTCTTGTCTCATCCATAATACGCTGGACGAGCGCCGAAGCAATACCGCGACCTCGATAGGCGGGTGCGACATAGACGCTGGCGAGAAAGGGCACCAATGCTGGATGTGTGTCCAGATCGTTTTTCACTAGGCTGGCCGAACCAAGCACTGTATCATCCTCAACCGCGATCAGGGTGGTGGGAATGCCGGTGTGTAGAAGCTGTTGGCTCAAGCGCTCCGCACGCCCCTCGGCGGTTGAGCCAGGATTTAAATGGCCCCATTGCGCGTGATGCCAGGCGGCTAGGGTGGGAATATGTTGGGGATAATCGGCCAGGTAGACAATGTTCATGATCATTTACGTTTCTAGATAGAGTGTGCTGTTGGTTGATAAAATGGCTAGGCTTCTGCGCACGCGATCGCCTAAGGTGGGCGTCAGCAAGTGCAGTGCCTCATCAACTGTTACAAAGCGATATTCGCTTAATTCGGCGGTGGGTAAACGAATCATCGCGATCTCATTAGCCGTCAAGACGCCACCCCAAAAGATAAACATGAGGGCCTCTGTGCGCTGATCGGTACCTGTGAGATAATTAACACAAAGCAACCGTTCCAATGATCTAACCAGGCCAAGCTCTTCCTTGACCTCACGAATACAGGCGGCGCGTGGCGATTCATCTTGCTCGACAATCCCGCCGGGAATCTCCCACTGCGATTTGTAGGTCGGGTTGACAAGCAGTACACGGTTCTGTTCATCGAGAAAGAGCGCGCCTGCGCCCATGCGCTTTTTGGGCAAGCTTTCTTGCCAGGC
>JAPLGZ010000315.1 GCA_026389895.1 Chloroflexota bacterium
AACCTATACGATGATTCTGGCCTCGTTCGCCACCGGCTTAATTTTGCGCTATATCATGTTCTTGCTGGCCAATCGCTACGATCTATTCGACCAACGGATTGCGGTGCCACAAATCATCTGGTTTCAGAACGATCTGATCACATTGACCAACGTCTTTTTCTGGGTTGTGCCGACCAGCATACTGCTGGTTATTGTTTTGAGTTTGATCCTCAACTACACGGCGCTCGGCCGCGATATGCGCGCGCTGGCCGACAACTTAAATTTAGCGCGCATCATTGGCATTCCGGTTGATCGGGTGCATGATTTGACTTGGCTGTTGGTAGGTGGCTTTGCTGGGATCGCCGGGGCGCTCTGGGGAATTTACACCTTTGTCGATCCGCTGGTCGGCTGGCTAGCCATTTTATCGGTCTTTGCGGCCAGCATCCTCGGCGGGATGACCAGTTTCCCAGGCACAATTCTGGGCGCGTATGTGGTCGGCTTTTCCGAGAACATGGTGATGCAATTTCTGAATTATTACACCGGGCTAGATTTTAGCTTTAAGCCAGCAGTGCCGTTTGTGATCATTATTCTCGTCTTGCTCTTTCGCCCGCAAGGACTTAAGAAATAATGAATAGTGAATAATTAATAATTAACTGTTAATGAGTCTCGTTCACTATCTGGCCTGCTAGTCCACCAATCATCCAAACTAATAGAAATTAATTATTAATTGTTAATTATTTACTATTCATTATTCCCAACTTTCTTATGCTTTTCAACATCGATCTTCTAGCCACTGCCATTGCCCTCCTCACCTTTTTCGGGATCTCCGCGCTGATGGCGCTGAGCTTGAATTTGGAGTATGGCATTGCTGGCATCCCCAATTTTGGGCAGGCGCTCTTTGTTTCGCTTGGCGCATATACCGCCGGCTGGACATACACTCGCCTGCTGCCACTGTTGGCTGGCAACGCCGCGATCCCGCCTTGTGGCTCAACTTTGGGTCAAGCTTTGCAATTACGGTCGGTGATTATGAAGACACTGCCGGTGGTTGGGCTTGCCAACTTTGCGATCACTTTGGTCATTGCAATGGTCATTGGCGGCATCGTCGGCTATCTGGCCTCCTATCCAGCCTTGCGGCTGCGCGAGGAGTGGTATCTGGGGCTGGTGCTGCTGGTGGGCAGTGAAATTGTCCGCATTATTGTGCGTGGCTATGCACCGTTGATTTGTGGCAATAATGGGCTGTCAGGGATCGCCCAACCGTTCCACTGGATTGGCAATTCCACCCTTTCATCGCTGCTCTTTGCCGTGCTGGTGTTGACGATGGCGGGATTGGCTTATTTATATTGTGAGCGCCTGGTGCGTTCGCCCTATGGTCGCCTGTTAAAAGCCATGCGCGAAAACGACCAGGTGGCGGCCAGTTTGGGCAAAAATGTCGCACGCATCCGCGGCCAGGTCATGGTGATCGGTTCGGCGATTGCCGCGCTAGCGGGTGTCTTTTTTGTCGTCAACAGCGGGTATGCCAGCACCAATGATTATGTTGTGGCGTTAACGTTAGACATGTGGGTGATGGTGGTGCTTGGCGGCTTAGGCAACAATCGCGGCGCGCTACTGGGGGCCTTGTTGATCACGCTGCTCGATCGCGCGACTGCGATTACGGCGATCCAGTTGAATACGCTGGGCGTCAACTGGGAATTTAACTATGTGCGCTACATCTTATTTGGCATCATTTTATTGCTGATGTTGCGCTACCGGCCCCAAGGTCTATTACCAGAACCGACCCAGACGACCCAGGCGCACGAGGCGTTACAAGCCAGTAGTCAATAAATCTTGGCGCGTGTGTTGCCCTGGTCAGATCGTGATTTTCTGATTCGAAACAGGGTGTGACCAGGGCAACGCACGCGCCTGCTAGACGATGAATAATAGTATGTAAGCCAATAAACCGGTAACAGATCAGCCAACCTGCTTCGGGAGCCCCCCGGGCGCGGTTTCCCATATCAGGCGGCGGTTTCAACCGCTGCTGCTTTTTCCATTATGCTTGAACTTCAGAACGTTTCTAAAAGTTTCGATAATCTGCGGGCCGTAGACGGTGTCTCCTTAACCGTGCCACGCGGCCAGATCATTGGTCTAATTGGCCCGAACGGCAGCGGCAAAAGCACGTTGCTCAGCCTGATTGCCGGCAACCAGCAACCGAGTGGCGGACGCGTCCTGTTCGATGGTCACGACATCACGCGCCATAGTGCCGACCAGGTGTTTAATGCCGGTCTGGTGCGCAGTTTTCAGGATCCGTCGCTCTTCTTCCGCATGAATGTATTGGACAATGCGCTGTTACCGGTGAAAAAGCAACGCGGCGAACAACCAAGCCAAGCGCCGTTGCACCGCACTTGGCGCGCCGAAGAACAGAAAAATGCGACGACGGCGAGCACCGTGCTCGACCAAGTGCGGCTGCAAACCCATCATGCCAAGTTGGCGGCGGACCTTTCGGGCGGGCAGATGAAGTTGCTGGAGTTGGGGCGTAGCCTGATGGGCGCACCCAAGCTTTTATTGCTCGACGAGCCCACCGCTGGCGTCGCCCCGGCTTTGGCCTACACGATCTTTGAACAGATCGAGCATTTGCGCCGCACCCAGAATCTGACGTTCTTGATCATCGAGCACCGGCTAGAAATTCTCTTTGATTTCGTCGACAGTCTTTACGTCATGCATTTGGGCAAAGTCATCGCGCAGGGGTCGCCGGATCAGATTGCGGACGATCAAACCGTGCGAGAAGTCTATTTTGGGGAATAAATGCTGACCATTACGCATCTTAGCGCCGGTTACGGCAAACTCGTTGTCTTGTACGACATTAATTTGACGGTAGAACCAGCGCAATTTGTCGCTATTCTCGGCCCCAATGGCAGCGGCAAAAGCACCTTGCTTAAGACCATTTTTGGCATGACCTATGTCGTCGGGGGTACGATCCGCTTCGAAGATCGCTCTTTGCTCGGCATCCCCACCGAAGCCATTGGTCAACATGGCATTGCCTATGTGCCACAACGCGAAAACGTTTTTACCACAATGACCGTGCGCGAAAACCTGCTGCTGGCCCTACGCAAACTACCCCGTCACGAAGCAGATCCGCTGCTACAAAAAGCGTTTGCCCTCTTTCCAATTTTGGAAGAACGGCAGGCGCAACGGGCCGGTCGCATGAGCGGGGGTGAGCGGCAGATGCTAGCCATTGCGATTGGTTGGCTGGCGCAACCCAGGCTGATGCTCCTCGACGAACCAAGCGCCGGCCTGTCACCACGCATGGTCAGCGAGGTGTTTCGCACCTTGCAAACACTGGCGCAAAGCGGGATCACGCTCATCGTTGTCGAACAGAATGCGCGCAGCCTCCTACGTTGGTGCGATTACGCCTACATCCTGCGCGAAGGTCAGATCGCCTTCCAAGGCGCCACCGCCGAGATCCTGGCCGATGAAGAGACGGTGAAGGGCTATTTAGGGGTGGTAACGAGGGGGCGACACGGAGAGAGGGCGACAAGTAGAGAGGGCGACAAGGAGTAGACGTTATACTTTCTCTCCTTTCTCCCTCTCTACGTGTCGCCCTCTCTACTTTTCATTTCTCCAGAGAACAAAGGATTTCACATGGATCAACATACTGTCACCGTTGCCTTTCAAACTGACAAACCACTCGCAGCCTATGGGCCACTCGCCGCGGCGGTCGAGCGTTATGGTTTTGACGGGGTGACTGTCTACAACGATATGCTCTATCAGCCAGCGTGGCTGCCACTTTTAGAAATGGCGCGGGCCACCGAGAGTATACGCGTTGGCGTGGCAGCAGTCAATCCGTTCACCTGTCATCCGATCAACATGGCCGGCAATATTGCGCTGATCGATGAGGCAGCCCAGGGCCGTGCGTATCTGGGCATTGCGCGCGGTGGCTGGTTGGATTTTGTCGGGATCGAACCAAAACGCGCGGTGACAGCCTTGCGCGAAGCGTTTGAATGTGTGCGCCATCTGTTAAGCCGTTCTACCGAACCCTATCGTGGCGAAATTTTCCCATTGGCTGGCGGCGATGCCCTGCGCTGGAATATCTTGCGCCCAGACATTCCCTTTCTCCTGGGCACCTGGGGAGCATCCACCATTCGCGCGTGTATTGATCAGATCAGCGAAATCAAGATCGGCGGCACCGCCAACCCAGATGTTGTGCCCTATTTCCGTAACGTGATCGGTAGTGCGAGAGATATTGGCATTGTCATCGGCGCGGTCACGGTGGTCGATCAAGAAGGCTCTGCCGCCCGTCAACGCGCCCGACGCGCCGGGGCCCTCGATTTGCCGGTTGGCGCCGAGTTAGACCCGACGCTCAAACTTGATCCAGCCTTGATGACACGCATCCGCGCCGCCGCCGCCCGTTATGATTTTGACGCCGCCGCCGCGCTGATCTCAGATGACGTCTTAAAGCGCTTCGCCTTTGCCGGCACCCCCGCGGATGTCGCCGCCCAGGTGAATTCGCTCTTTGC
>JAPLGZ010000153.1 GCA_026389895.1 Chloroflexota bacterium
CTCCCCAAATCGATTAATGCCATCACAGCCAAAGGTTTCTAACTCAAAGTCATTCTGTTTACACTGGCGGCTAGCATCAACTGTCTCTAAAACCTTACTGGCTTCACCTTACTATCACGAACTTTTTTTAGGTCACAACTTGGATTAATTAATATAAACATAAATCTGCTTACTCCAAGCTCGACTTTATCCACTTTTGCTAGATTTTAAAATACTTTCTAATGGACCTGAGCTAGTTACTTCTCGGCTTGTTCCGACACTTCAGTGGCATAAATGGAATTATCATTTTGTATGATCGCTTGGGCAGGCAAATGGACGATACTATTAACAACTACCGCTTGCCGTTGTCCTGCCTCAACCTGAACGATACTGATGGCACAGTTATGGGGTTCCCATCGCATCCAATCGCCAGGCCCTGTGCCAAACCAGGTTGCCAGCAAGTTACAAATTAAGCCACCATGTGTTACAACCAACACAGTTTTTTCAGGATGAAGTATCGCCAGATGTTCAAAAATGGCAACAGCCCGCCGATTGAAAGAATAAGGTGACTCTCCGTTAGGGGGGGTGAACGAGGGTTCAACACGCCAGCGTTCCCATAAATTCTCCTTTTCTTTTAAGTCTAAAAAGGAGCGTCCCTCCCAATCTCCCAAGTCAAACTCCCGCAAATCGTGTTCAATGGTTGGGTTTAGGTGAATGTTCTGGGCAATCGCCGAAGCTGTGCTTTGTGCGCGTGCCAATGGAGATACATAAAATGCGTCAATGGGATATTGAGCGTCTAACTCTGCCATATACTGGGCAGTAGCCTGCACTTGCTCTTGGCCACGGGCCGTCAACGGGGCGTCTAGTGAGCCCTGCCACACCTGTCGAACATTGGCCTCCGTCTCGCCATGGCGCACCAAAATTAGCGTTGTCATTTCCGTTGTCTCTCAATGTTATTTTTATTATATTTTTTTATTATATTATTGACACTACTATGCGCTCATGATAAACTTAACGCACGCTGGATCAGACAGAAGTGGCAAAGTTTTTCTGCAACCTAGGGCACACTTCGCTTAGATCTGCGACTTACTTATTATGCCAGCGCAATATTTGGTTTCTTTTAATATCATTTTTAGGCTGAGCCGCCGGTCTGGATAACGCATCTGGAACTTTGCGCGCGCGGTTTGTGATATGACAAGGCATTGGCGAAGCTCTCCAGAAGGGGAGCTTTTTTTATTGGATTCGCACCGCCAACCTAAGTAGGAGTAATTATGTACATTCCAAGTTCGAACAAAGAAGATAACCTTGACGCTTTGCATAATTTGATCCGAGCCTATAATTTTGCCACCTTAATTACAAGCCATAACGGAACGCCGTTTGCTACCCATATACCATTTATGTTGGATGACAAACGCGGCCCCTATGGAACCCTCGTTGGCCACATGGCGCGGGCAAATCCGCAATGGCAATATTTTACCACGGTCGATGAAGTTCTGGTGATCTTTCAAGGTCCCCATGCCTATATTTCACCCTCTTGGTATACGGGCGAATTTAACGTACCAACTTGGAATTACGCTGTGGCTCATGCCTATGGTTGCCCTAAAATTATTGAGGAGCTAGGCGAAATTCAACAGCTGCTCGATAGGTTAGTCGATAATCACGAATCGTCCAGACCACAGCCTTGGGCCTTTACATGGTCAGAGCGCCATATAAACCTAACCAAAGCAATTGTGGCCTTTGAAATTGAAATTACTAAACTTGAGGGCAAATTTAAACTGAGCCAGAATCGCTCCCAAACGGATCAACAGCAGGTTATTGATGGACTTAATCTTTCAACATTTGAGTCTGATCGTGCCGTGGCGGAGTTGATGCGTATTGGTGCCCAATCAGACAAATAGTAAAAGAAATCTAAAATGAAGGAGTGATGGTCAATGGAAAAAATCTATAAAGCCGGTATCGCTGGCGCTAGTGGCTATACGGGGTATGAACTGGTCCAATTGATTCAGCGCCATCCATTGCTAGAAGTCGGATGGTTGACTAGCGAGAACAGCGCAGGTGGGAAATTCTCGGATGTACACCCTGCACCCTGGGACTACCCACTGATTAGCTTAGAAGAGGGCATGAAACGTAGCGACGAAGTAGATGTCGTCTTTCTTTGCTTACCCCATGCCGCGTCCATCGGCCCGGTCAAGAGTTTTCAAGAGACTGGTGTTAGGGTTGTTGATCTAAGCGCCGACTTTCGGTTGACCGATCAATCAATCTATACACGCTGGTATAACACCCCCCATACTGCGCCAGAATTATTATCGCAGTTTGTCTATGGCTTATGCGAAGTTAACCGTGAACAGATCAAAGGGGCCCAGTTGATCGCAAACCCTGGTTGCTACCCTACGAGTGTCAATTTGGGCCTTTATCCACTCGCCAAAGCAGGCTGGCTTGGCCACCATGTCATCGTTGATAGCAAAAGTGGGGTGAGCGGTGCAGGACGCAAGGCGGCAGTGCAATACAATTTTAATGAAGTCAATGAGAATCTGCTTCCTTATAGTATTGGCTATCGACATCGTCATATTGCTGAAATGGAACAGGTGCTAAACCATGTGGGGACAGACGTCAATGGGAATAACCGGCAGCCCTATCGTTTTACTTTTTCACCCCATTTGTTACCTGTTACACGGGGCATTTTGAGCACGATCTATGTAAGTGTGACCGGTGGTGCTACCGAAGCGCAAATTCGCGACTTATACGCAGAAACCTATGCCAACGAACCTTTTATTCACCTCTTGCCAGTGGGACAAATGGCTTCTTTGCGCCATACCACCCATAGCAATCGGTGTGCTATCAGCATCATTTCCGCTGATCCAACACAGCCAGACGGGCCGGATTATATTATTGTTGCCACTCTAGATAATCTGATTAAGGGAGCCAGTGGTCAGGCAATCCAAAATTTCAATATTTCTGTGGGCTTAGACGAGACGCTTGGTCTATTGTAGAAGAATAGCCAACCTAGAGCTTACTACGCACCAGCATAGATGACTGGTTTCTAATTGATAAGGGCAGAGGGATCTACAAGGATGGAATATAAAGACGAAACGATGGCTGAGCAAAATGATGAATTACCAGGCAAATATATTGTTGTCTTAAAAGTAGGTGGCAATGAATTGGATGATGCAACCTTTTTGGCTGGGTTGGCGAATGCCGTACGCAGCATTCTTGATAGTGGTCATTTCCCAGTCATAGTCCATGGCGGTGGTAAGGCGATTGCCGATTTACAACAAAAGCTAGGGCTAACCCCACAATTTATCGAAGGCCTACGCGTGACGGATGATGCTAGTCTTGATATCGCCGAAATGGTGCTGAGTGGCTTGATGAATAAACGGATTGTGCGTAATTTAGTCAACGCAGAAATTCGGGCGGTCGGCATTAGTGGCGTAGATGATGGCACGATTTATGTTGAAAAGATGTGGCATCCTCTCGGCGATTTGGGACGAGTGGGCGAGATTCAGGATGTAGATGATCATCTATTGAAGACCTTAATCGAGGCCAACATTGTACCGGTAGTCAGCCCAATCAGTTTCGGTGCGCTAGACGCCCTTAGTTATAACGTCAATGCAGACCATGCCGCCACGGCCATTGCGGCTAAGTTGGGGGCTATTCGCCTGATCTTTATCAGCAATGTACCTGGTGTCTTAGTGGCCGGCCGGGTTGTACGTGCCATTACCGCAAACCAGGCGGCGCAATGGATTGATGAGGGAATTATTACTGGTGGCATGATTCCTAAAGTGCGTAGCGCCATCGAAGCTGTGCGTGGCGGTGTGGCCCAAGCCGTGATCACCAATCTGGCCGGTGTGATGGAAGGTAGTGGTAGTGGCATCATTGGCGAGGGCCACTAACAGAATATCTTGTGGATGCCAACTTACTGAGTGCAAATTAGCGGCACTAAAGCAAACCATCGAGTTACGAACGCGAATTCACAATGGCTTTATAGGCGGCGTGGCCGGCAACGCCGCGAAAACTTTTTATCAATATTATCTGTATGTCAGCTAAAGGCAACCCACTTCCAAAGGAGGAACAAGCATGGATGCACAAACTGTGATTGACATGGAGCAAGAATACGTACTCGGCGTGTATGGCCGTCCCCCTTTTGTGTTAGAGCGCGGCCAGAATTGCACCCTCTATGATACCGAAGGCAAAGCCTATCTAGACTTGGTGGCTGGCATCGCTGTTAACGCACTCGGTTATGATGATGCAGGCATCAAGCAGGCGATTACGGAAGCTACGACAAGTGGTGTTCTACATGTGAGCAATCTTTATCATAGCGCGCCGCACGCACAACTAGCTAAACAATTGTGTGAAACTAGCTTCGCCGACAAGGTGCATTTTGCGAATAGTGGCGCTGAAGCAACCGAAGGCGCCTTCAAATTTGCCCGCCGCTATGCGCGTGAAAAAGGCAAAGAGGACAAATATCATATTTTGGCCTTCACAAATGCGTTTCATGGCCGGTTATATGGCGCACTGGCGGCTACACCCCGACCCAAGTATCAAGATCCATTTAAGCCGTTGATGCCTGGTGTGCGCTTTGCAGAATTTAACAATCTAGAGAGCGCTCGCGCCCAGATGGACGAAAACGTTTGTGCGATTATCGTTGAACCGGTGCAGGGCGAAGGCGGGCTTTATGTAGCTACCAACGAGTTTTTGAGTGGACTGCGCTCTCTGGCTGATGAATTTGACGCAGTTTTGATCTTTGACGAGGTGCAATGTGGCGTAGGTCGTACAGGAACGTTGTGGGCCTATCAAGGTTATCAACACGATGGCAAGCCGATTGAGCCGGACATTATGACAGCCGCCAAACCATTGGCTGGCGGTCTGCCTATTGGCGCGATTATGATTCGCCAGAAGATTGCGGATGCTATGCACAAAGGTGACCATGGCAGCACCTTTGCTGGTGGGTTGTTAGTGACCCATGTCGCGCAGCACGTAATCGGGCGCATTTCTGAACCAGCATTTTTGGCTGAGGTGCAGGCGAAGGGTAAGTTGCTAAAGGAATTGTTGGAAGAACTAAATAGTCCCCATATCAAGGAAGTGCGCGGTCGAGGTTTGATGGTTGGGGTAGAAATGGATATTGACGTTACACCGATTGTCAATAAGGGATATGAGCGCGGTTTATTACTTGTCAGTGCAGGTGCCAATGTATTGCGTTTTGTTCCACCGTTGATTATCAGTGCCGAAGAGATCAAACACGCCGTTACTCAGTTGGATGAAATTTTGCAGGAAGTATAGTTGAGTGGGGATGCATCAGCCGAAATGTCTCTGTAAGATATTCAGTTGATGAGCTAGGCGCTAGGTTGGCGCATCTCCTCGCTTTAGGCATAAGGAGTAATACAGTGTCGATCAACATTCGTCCTGCGAGTCAAAAGGATGAACCTGTCCTCTGGCAAATGATCTTTGAGGCCGCGCATATGGCGGAAGAAGGCTATACTTCGTTGCAAGCAGCCAAAGAGCGCCCAGACCTCGCTCACTATGTGCAAGACTGGGGGCGCAGTGGCGATATAGGTGTTGTCGCCATTGAATCTACCGATAACCAACCGATCGGCGCGGCATGGGCACGCTTACTAACCGGCGATGAGAAAGGTTATGGCTATATCGATGAGTATACGCCGGAACTGGCCATTGGGATTTTGCCCGATTATAGAGGCATGGGCGTTGGTAAGGCCATGTTAGTGCAACTCTTGACCCTGGCCAAAGACATATATCCAGCGATGTCACTTAATACACGTGCTACGAATCTGCCAGCAGTACGCCTCTATGAACGAGTAGGTTTTAAGAAGATTGAAGGTAGTGATGTCGTTAACTGGGTCGGTGGGCTCTCTTATAATATGCTCATCCAGTTTGAAGATCTGGGCGAAGGCAAATAAGTGGCCGCGAACAGTCTAACACCGTTGTTCCAAGGCTTGGGTCTCGGCGCTGGTCTGATCATCGCGATTGGCGCCCAAAACGCTTATGTGCTACGCCAAGGGTTGCGGCGCCAATATATCTTTGCCACCGCACTCATTTGTACGCTGTGTGATATGACGTTAATCGCATTAGGTGTAGGCGGTCTCGGTTTCGTCTTTGCCCAAAGTTTATTCTTAACCGCGATAGCAACTTGGGGTGGGGCAACCTTCCTATTCTTGTATGGGTTACGTTCATTTCGCGCCGCCGCCACAGCCAATAGCTTGAATGCCGAGACGGGCGTCAAGCCTACAATCAGTCTTAAAGGTGTGATCATAGCCGCGTTGGGTTTCAGTCTACTCAACCCCCATGTCTATCTGGACACAGTGGTGCTGGTCGGCAGTATCGGTGGTCGTTATCCAAGCAATGAGCGGGTGGCCTTCGCTAGTGGGGCGATGCTGGCTTCTGCGCTCTGGTTTTTTAGTTTGGCCTACGGCGCCGCGTGGCTAGCGCCGCTGTTTCAACGCCCCATTGCGTGGCGTATCCTCGACACGGCCATCGGTTGTGTGATGTGGGGGATCGCCGCTTCGTTGATCTGGCATGCGCTGGGGGCTTATCAGGCATAATTTATGCAACATTTTGTTCAATAGATCGTAGATTACACAAGTTCAGCCAATTCAGGCCGATAATTTTAGGGTTGTAGAGTAGAGCGTACGTTGCGCATTAATCAAGTTTTCAACCAGGCAGAGGAAAACGTGGATTCAACGTAAAGTAGCAAACAATAGTATGCATCAGTAAATTTTTTTGGCTTATCATCTGGCATACACGCTCGGTGGATAAGCGTTTCGAGGATAAGGAGTAGAATGGCCATCATTATTCGACCGGCACAACCGGAAGACGTGGGCAAAATTATAAATTTAGTAAATCGCTTTGCTGCACAAAATGTAATGTTACCGCGCACTGAAGAGAGCGTGCGCCAGACATTACCAGACTGGTTAGTGGCGGTAGAATATGAGCCGAGTAGCGATATTCTGCCAGTAGTTGCCTGTGGTGCGCTCGTATCGTTGACTGACACGTTGGTCGAGATCCGATCGTTGGCGGTCGATGAGAGTCAACATGGTAAGGGTGTGGGTAGTCAGATTGTGCTACAGTTGGTCGAACTGGCGAAGGAACGCGAATATCAACAAGTGTGTGCGTTAACGCTGCGCGAGAATTTTTTCACACGGTTGGGTTTTGAACTAGTAGATCGATGGAGTATCAGCCCCAAGGTGTGGCAGGCTTGTATTTACTGCCCCAAGTTTCACCGCTGTGATGAAGTTGCGGTGTTAATGAATTTGGTCGCAAAGCCAGCCGTCGCCGCAGAACAAGAGACACCGCGTCCTGCCGGTTGGAATCACCTCCTTAAGTGGGAGGAATGGCAACCGTTGCGGCTGGCCTATAAGCGGGATCCACACAGCAACTGAACATTATTTCGTCAACAGGCTTTATGTACGCAAAGGCTGCAAAGGCGTTTAAGTTTCTCAAGCTTTTCTTTGCGCCTTTGCGTAAAAATTCCCTGGTTTGTTAACTCACGTGGAATTGAACAAGTTCAATCTGCTGATAAAATTAAAAACTGATAAGCTTTAAAAAGGGTTTTACGATGATGACTGGAATTCTTGTCTTGGCCGACGGCACCATTTTTTATGGCAAAGCCTTTGGCGCAGCCACGACTGTGGTCGGCGAAGTTGTCTTTAATACCAGCTTGACTGGTTATCAAGAAGTGATCACCGATCCATCTTATCGTGGCCAGATGGTCTGTATGACCTTGCCGCACGTGGGCAATACAGGCGTTAACACGGAAGATTTGGAGAGTGACAAACCGCAAATTACGGCATTCATCGTGCGCGAAGTGAGCCCCGTAATCTCCAATTGGCGCGCCAATGAGAGCTTGCCCAGCTATCTGGAACGACATGGCATTCCTGGCATTAGCGAAATTGACACGCGTGCGCTCACACGCCGCCTACGCGAGCAGGGCATCTTGCACGCCGCGCTCTGTACGGATGGCAGCCAAACGCCCGAACTATTATTGGCGCTTGCGCAACAATGGGAAGGGCTTGACGGGCGCGATTTGGTGAAGGAAGTGACCTGTCAAGAATCTTATCACTGGGTTGATAGCACCGAAGAAGCCTGGACGCCGGTCTCATCTGATCCCAATGCCACCCACACATTACAAGCGACAACGGCCCAATCACCGCATGTTGTGGCTTATGATTTTGGGATCAAACACAATATCCTGCGCCGTCTCACCAGCCACGGGTTGCGTGTGACCGTGGTGCCGGCCAATACATCTGCGACCGATGTGCTGGCACTGCACCCTGATGGAATTTTTCTAAGCAATGGACCCGGTGATCCAGCCGGCGTACCTTACGCCGCACAGGCCGTCAATGAATTGCTGCAAATGAACATTCCGACCTTTGGCATCTGTCTTGGCCATCAAATTATCGGGCTGGCGCTGGGTGGCGAAACCTACAAACTCAAATTTGGTCATCATGGCAGCAATCAACCGGTCAGCGACATTGACGCGACGAATGTGCAAATTACGGCGCAAAATCACAATTATGCCGTGAACGCCGAAAGTCTACCAGCGAACGTCGAAATTACCCACCGCAACCTTAATGATGGCACGGTCGAAGGCTTGCGCTTGACCGATCGTCCCGTCTTCAGTGTGCAATATCATCCAGAGGCAAGCCCCGGTCCGCACGACGCCGACTTGCTCTTTGAACGCTTTGCCACCCTAGTCAAAGAAACTCTAGTCAAAGAACAAGCAAAGAAGTAATTTTGACGTGATCCTTCTGTCCAGAAGGTCCCACTGCATACGGTATCAAGTAAATCATCCGTAGGGGCATGCGGTTGGCGGCGCACCCGTCAAAGGGTTATCCACCAACACCCTTCGCCGCCAACTGCGTGCCCGTCTTTATGTATATTTAAAGGTTTATCTAATCGTGGAATTACAGTGTCGCCCAGGCTGTGGCGCCTGTTGTATTGCTCCTTCAATCTCTTCCCCTATTCCCGGCATGCCCAATGGCAAACCCGCCGGCGTACGCTGCGTACAACTGACCCTGGACAACCGTTGCCAATTATTCGGCAAACCGGAACGTCCAACGGTTTGTGGTCATCTCCAGCCCAGCCTCGATATGTGTGGCGCGAGCAATGAGGAAGCATTTCTGTTCTTGACATACCTTGAACAAGCCACCAGTTTCACCACTCCTACGTAATATAATCACCATTTGCATGAAATCGCACAGAGCCGCCAGTAATTCTTCTGTTAAACTTTGCGCATGAGCAAGTTTTCAGCTAATCTCATTGACAAAGCAGGTGACGATGAAAGCCGAGAAACGTCCTTTTGACATTGAACTGGCCATCGAGCGGATTCGAGAATCGGTCAAGCCTTTCCCCAAGGCGGCGATGTTTGAATTGTTTGAAGATGGCTATTCCTCCGTCTTTGAACAACTGATCGCCTGTATCCTCTCGATCCGCACCTATGACGAAGTCTCGCTGCCGTGTGCGCGCAAGCTCTTCGCCTTGGCCCGTACGCCGCAAGCCATCAGCCAACTCTCGCCCGAACAGATTGACGCCGCGATCAATCAGAGCACCTTTCACGAAGCTAAAGCCTATCAGATCCTCGAAATTGCCCGTCAGACCGTCGAAAAATATGGCGGCGAATTACCGTGTGATGAAGCCGTGTTGCTCACCTTCAAAGGGGTTGGCCCTAAATGTGCTCACTTGGCCCTGGGCATCGCCTGTGGCCTGCCCACGATTAGCGTAGATATTCATGTTCATCGCGTCACCAACCGTTGGGGGTATGTGCAGGCCAGCACGCCGGAAAAGACGTTGGTGAAGCTTGAAGAAAAATTGCCCCAGGAATATTGGATCGAGATCAACCGTCTACTCGTGCCCTTTGGCAAGCACATCTGCACTGGCACACGGCCGCATTGTTCCACTTGTCCCGTGCTGGATATGTGCCAGCAAGTGGGTGTGACTGCGCCGCGTTAAATTTGTTGGCGAATAAATTCGCAACTACACAGGGCAAAATCTACGCTAGCGTCCAGGCCGCGACCACGATTTGAAGGGGAGTTCACTGTCCTTATGCCCTTTATCCTCGCCGGCGACGAAGCGCCCCAAGCTGCGGAAGGCATCTTCCACGCCATCCAGGAAGTCTGCACGTGGTGGCCATAATCTGGGCAGAGAAGGGGGCGAAATTAGGTTGGCGAAAACGCTTGTTTTGGATATACTTTGGTTATGGGCAATTTACTACCATTTGATTCAGCAAAACTAATTGAACTCTGCCACCAAAACAATATAAAAAGACTCAGTCTGTTTGGCTCTATGGCGCGTGGCGAGGCTGATGTGCAGAGTGACGTTGATCTGTTGGTTGAATTCTCACAGCGGAAAAGTCTGCTGGCGCTCGTCGCCCTTGAACGTCAGTTCTCTATGCTGTTCGGGAGAGAAGTTGATCTCCTGACCGAAGCAGCGATCAGTCCCTATCTACGCCCACGAATCCAACAAGATTTGAATGTACTTTATGCTGCATGATGACTCTGTTTACGTAGACCCTACAACAAATTCGGAAAGCAGCGAGTAGTTCCAGAACCCTCCTCCCTCAACTCACCGCTAAAATCGTTGGTTGCACCACACGCACCAACTCATCGACCGTCAGCTTCATCATGGTGTGATGGTCGCCCCCGCCGCCGTAGATTATGCCAGCCAATGGCGCGGGCAGGTTTATGAC
>JAPLGZ010000822.1 GCA_026389895.1 Chloroflexota bacterium
TTGATTGGCGCCTTTGCCGCCAAAGCCCGTTTGGAAGCGCGTGCCGGGCAAGGTTTCGCCCATTTTGGGCAGCCGCGGGGCATAGCTTATCAGATCCATATTGGACGCGCCGACGACACAAATTTTAGGACGAGGCATAGGTTGATCCTTTGCAATGGATGGACGCGGTTGCGGCAGATAGAAAAGGAGTATAGCAATTTGCCTGCCGTTAAGCAAGCAGAGGGGACAAATAAATCTTGCAACGAATGACGCGAATTTGCTTGAAGTTTTGAGTTCTTAACTTAGTTTAGGCAGAGCTCTGCGCAACGCAAGCGCTTAATCCGTCCTAATGTGTGCCATCCGTTGCCAAAAATTTTACGCGCCAGCCGGTTTAGCCAACTTACCTTTTAACTGTTGAATTCGCTGATAGGATTGATCAATGCGTGCTTCCGAAATTACCCCTGTGGTCACCAGTTGTTTAATCAGGGCAATGGTGCGGGCAGCGACATCTTCTTCATAGACCAGATTGTTGGCAATCGCAATAATGTCTACCCCGGCTTCGATCGTCTTCTGGATCGCCGTCTCAAAGCCATAAAGCTCGCGGATTGCCCCCATCTGCATATCATCTGTGATCACCACACCATCATACTCTAACTCCTCGCGCAACAGCTTTGTGATCGTCGGCTGCGAAAGCGTGGCCGGATACTCTGGATCGAGTTTGGCGTTGAAGACATGCGCCGTCATAATCGCATCGGCCTGTTTGGCCGTAATCAGCGCGCGGTATGGTTCCAATTCCGTGCGTGACCAAGTGGTGGTGACATCCACAAAGCCTTTGTGTGTATCTTGGGTTGCGCTGCCGTGGCCGGGAAAATGTTTCAACGTACAGAGGACGCCGGCTGCATGATGCGCCTCAATAAAAGCCAGGGCCTGCTCGGTCACAATTTCAGGATCGGCGCTAAAACTGCGTTCATACTTCCCGATCGCCGGGCTGCTAGGATTTACATTGAGATCGACAACCGGGGCCAAATTCAAATTGACGCCCACCTCCTTTAAGGTTTGCGCCATCTTGCCACTTTGCGCCCGCGTCACCGCGAGATCGTTCAGCGTCCCCAACGCCTGATGCGACATCGTGGCCGGGAAGCCATACGTTTCGCGCAGGCGGCTAACCTGGCCTCCTTCCTGGTCCATCGTCACCAACAAAGGTGTTGTCGCAAATGACTGTAAGGCCGTGATCAGCGCTTTTAGCTGCTGCGGCGAGGCGATGTTACGCTCAAATTTTGCCGTCGGCACATCATAGTCAAAGAGCACCACGCCCCCCAAATGCCGTGCGCGAATATCCTGCACGATGGGCGCATTCGCATCTACAGCCAAGCCGCGAAAGCCGACCATCAACATCTGGCCGATCTTAAAGTCTAAATCGACGGGGGATGGACTTGTGGTAGGTGGATTCATGGTTGCGGTTTCCTGAGGGGTGGGAGGGATGGTTGGCGCAGGTAGTGCAACGGTCGCCGTTGGGGTGGGAGACGCAGTAGTAGCACAGCCAGATAAGAGTAAACCTGTAGCAGTAGCCTGACCCAGCAATGCAAGGAATTTACGGCGTGAATAAAGCGATAAAATAGATAAATTCATAGGCAACTTCAATGCTAGTTCACTAGAAAATTGGGAGCCCACCCCGTTGTTTATCCCAGGGTGGGCTCGGCATGTAGTCTATTGCTGCACCGCAAAACGCTCAAATTCGCCGCTAGCATCCGACCATTCCGCATCAACCCGATCAACGCGCGCCCACGGCGACCCTTTGTGGAGCCATTTTTCCAATTGCGTGAGCGCTTCGTCTGCTCCTTCGGCGACGACTTTAACGGTGCCATCGGGTAGATTGGTGACCCAACCGGTTACCTTCAGTCGCTTGGCTTCGCGTTGGGTGTAGTTGCGAAAAGCGACGCCTTGGACATGGCCATACACCAGCGCGGTTAACCGTTGCATATCAGCGCCTAGGCGACCATTTCCGTCGCAGCCTCGGCCAGTTTTGCCCAAGCTTCGATCGCCTGTTCCAGCGCGGCTTGGTTGGTGGCGTATTCTTGGCTCAGCCGCTGAATTTTACCAAGTTCCTTGTTCATGCTGGCCAGCTGTAATTCCTGTTCGATCTTGGTGCCTTTGGCTTCGAGTTGGTTGACCTTCTGCTCGGCCTCGTCAATAACCTTGAGCCGTTTGCGCGCTTCGTTCTTGGTGCCTTTGTCCGAACCCTGGCTCCGCCGCACGACGGCCCGTTCCTTCGCGGCCTGCTCTTTCGCGCGCTCGGTGGCCTGATCGCGGGCGGCCACAAACGCGGTGTAGGGGCCTTCAAAGACATGCAAACGTTCGTCGCGGACTTCCCAAATTTGGGTCGCCAGCCGGTCGATCAGATAACGATCATGCGAAACCATCAGGATCGTGCCCTGAAAACTTTCCAATACTTCTTGTAACACTTCTTGTGCTGGAATGTCGAGATGGTTGGTCGGCTCGTCGAGCAACAGGAGATTGGCGCCTTCCAAGGCCAACAAGGCCAAAGCCAAACGCCCTCGTTCGCCACCGCTGAGCAGGCTGATCGGTTTATAGACATCATCATTGCGGAACAGGTATTGGGCCAGATAGTTGCGTGCTTGCCCGATGGGCATGTTACGAAAATCGAGCAACTCTTCCAATACCGTGTTGTTTGGGTTCAACTTTTCATGCGCCTGGGCAAAATAGCCAATTTTCAGGCTCATCCCAAAGCGTACATCGCCGGCCAGCGGCGCCAACTGTTGGGTCAAAACGCGCAAGAAGGTCGTTTTGCCTGTGCCATTTGGCCCAATCAAAGCCGCACATTCACCCCGGAATAGCTCAATGGGCTGGTCGGCTGTAAAGAGACGGTTGCCCGGATAACCGATCTCGAGTTCGCTGGTGCGCAGGACTAAATTACCGCTGCGCATGGCGGTCTTAAAGTTCATGCTTAATTTGGGGGGGCGGATGTTCGGGTTGCGCAAGCCTTTGATCGCCTGCTCTACGTCCATAACGCCCCACCTGGTTTCCGAGATGCTGACCTCGTCCAGCACCTCGCCCCAATTTTTGCTAAGAAGCAAATTCAGCCCCCCCTGTTCCACCACCCGCACTTCACGGATCAGCCGTTTTAGCCGGCCTTTGGCGCGATCGCGCGTGCTATCACGCGCAATGTTGCGTTTGATGAAGTCCAGTTCGCTGGCGAACTTCTCCATGATCGTATTAAAATCGCCTTCACGCTTTTCCCAACGTTCCTGGCGCTGCTTCACAAAGGCGCTATAGTTGCCGCGATAGGTTTCCATACCGGTGCGGCTCATCTCCCAGATTACGTTGACCACTTTGTCGAGAAAATAACGGTCATGGCTGACGATCAAGATCGCGCCTTCCCAGATTTTCAAGACGCCTTCCAGCCACTCAATCGCTTCCACATCCAAATGATTGGTCGGCTCGTCGAGGATCAGGAGATCGGGTTTTTCTAAGAGCAAACGGGCCAGCAGGGCGCGCGTCTTTTGGCCACCACTCAAAACTTTCAGTGGTGTCGGCCAGTCTTGTTTGGAAAAGCCCAGCCCTTGCAATACTTGATCGATGCGCACTTCGTAATCATAACCGCCGGCATGTTCGAAGGCTTCGTGGGTTTCGCTATACTCCGCCAACAGGGCATCGGAAGCATGTCCGCTGGACATATGTTCTTGCAACTCATTCAGGCGCGCTTCTTTGGCCCTGACCTCGGCAAAAACCGTGAGCATTTCGGCGAAGAGCGTATTTTCTCGCTCAGCAAAGGCTTCCATCGCTTCTTGGCGCAAATAGCCAATGCGTGTACCCTGCGAAAAGCTCACACTGCCAGCCGATGGCAAATTTAGCCCGGCCAGGATGCGCAACAAAGTTGTCTTGCCAATGCCATTCGGGCCCACCAAGCCAACTTTGCCATCGTTGGGAATATTGGCGGTGAGGCCCAGAAAAACATCAAAATCGCCATAAGATTGGCCTAAATTTGAAATCGATAAAATCGGCATAATACTATTCCAAGAACAAAATAAGCATGACGAAAGGCCACAGTCACTTACTCAACATCGTCTGTCGCCATTTTTGAACTCGTATCTTACCACATTTAGACGTATTTACACCATTTAGATCCTTAAAATAAAAATTTACTCTAGGGAAATGGTCCCTTCCCTGTACGGAGCGAACAGCTTAGGGCCAGAAATAGTAACTTCATCTACCCTGCGCTCAGGGGAGCTAAAGCCAATAAAAAACAGAGGAGTGCGGCTGATTTCTAGCCACACTCCTCTGTTATAGCGTCCTCTTGGTTGGCTTTAGGCCGCCTTACGCTCTTTGGCCATGGCGTAGAAACTTAAACCACAGTAATAGATGGCAAAGAGCAACGACGCCCAGATCAACCAGCGATCATGCAGGGGATAACGAATCAGGATGATAATATTGATCACACCCCAGATGCCAGCTAATGCCATCGTCAGCTTCTGATGCATCTTTGTGCGCGAAGGATAGACATACTTAATCGGCACAAAGACCAATGCGCTGAGCAACAAAGTGATCGACAAGTTGATCCAGCCGTTCAGGCTGAGCAAAAACATATAAAAGACCATAATATTCCAGTAGGATGGAAATCCCTTGAAATAATGGTCTTCGGTCTTGGCATCATCTTGGCAGAATTGATAGGACGACGCCAACAGAATCAGTGCCGCCCCGACCAAGGCATACTGACGCGGCAAAATATCGGCCTCATACAAAAAGAAGGCTGGGACAAAGACATAATTGAGAAAATCAATCATGTTATCCAAGAGTGCGCCGTCAAAATCGGGCAGCACACTTTTAACGCGCATCCGCCGCGCCAACAAGCCATCAAATGAGTCCACAACAACCGAGGCCGACATCCAGGTAAAGGCTAAAATCCACTGATGATTTGAGATGGCTAGAATCGAAAGAAAGCCCCAAATTGCCCCGCTAGCCGTAAATAGATGCGTAAACCAGGCCATGAACTTTTGTTGCGGGGAGGGCGACCAATCATCTTGAGTTGAGTTTTGATAGAGATTTGTCATAGTCGTCTTTAATTGTTGAGAAACAAAGGTGGGCTAGCCTGAGAATTGCTATTCCAACATCCACAAACTCGTCGCAAATATTGCCGATCCACTCATCTGTCCAAAGATTCTGTCCAAAGCTTGGGCTGTCATTCACTAGCAAACATACAGCTGTACAATTGACCCGCTTTTTACAGATGAGGCTTACTCTTCCTACAAGCGGCCCTACCAATCTGCTACCATCATTCACCAGAAACATTATTTACCACAAAGGCCATTATATAATCTGACCATTGTATAATCTGACCACGTAATCGATCCACAAATTAGTTACAAGGCGCAAGAAGAATTCTATCACATTTTGTGAAATATGAATATTCTCAATTTTGCTTGGCGAATTTATCTGATCGACCAGCCACAGAAAGCGATCCCCTGGTGTTATCGATAGCGCCACTTTGTAGGGCATTGCTGGCTAGTGCTATACTGGCAATTATTATTGAGCTTTCGCAAGGCTCCGTGGGCAACGCGACAAATTTATGCGCTAGATGCTCAGGGCCACTGCGCTGTCACCAGAACGAGTAGACCAACCATGGATCATGCAACCATGACAGAGGACGAAGAACGCGCCCGCAAACGAGTGGCGATTGGGCTTGCGCCACAGCGGCCCACGGCCAAAGCCGTACCGCTGCGCCCGCCCCCAGAGCCAAGGCATGCGTTCTGGCGTTGGTGGCCGGTCTTTTTATTAATGGCGATGGCAGGCGCCACCGTTTTGTTAATTACGGCCAAAGTGTTACATTCGCCTACCCAGTGGACTGTTGTGCGCCAAAATTTGCACACCTGGTTTGCTAGTGAACCGCCCAATACCTCGATAAACAGCCAAACCGAAAGCTTACAGTTGACTGACGATTTCAATAATATCAGCCAATTGTTGGCGGCGCAACAACAGCCAGACCAATGGCTAATGCAAACTTTACCCCAAGCCAGCGTTTATCGGATGATCATTTCGCCCAGCCATGTAGCGTGGAGCACTGTCGGAGTTCAGACGCCGGCTAGCTTTAAGCTAGAAATGGCTTTCGCCCTGTCCGCAGAAACGCCAGATGGCTATGGTGGTGTGCTAGGCCGCTATCAAAATTCTGATAATTTTTACTTTTTCGTCTTAGATGGCCAGGGGCGTTTTCAGGTGCAGTTGCGCCAAGCTGGGATCTTGTCGACGTTGCAACCTTGGACAGCCCTAACGCAGGCTAAGCCCGCTGGTCAAAACAATGTCATGACGTTAATCGATAATACTGCGGGGATGAGCCTGTACATTAATGAAAAATTGGCTTTCGAAACGCGTGACCTAGCATTACCACCGGGTCAGACCGGGGTAGTTGGCGGGGCATCTGATCAAATGCCCGCGCAAATCGATGTAGATTGGCTCAAACTCTATCGTTTGCCAGAGTGAGATCCTCCCGTAAACAGACCTCCCCCGCCCTCCCCTGCAAGGAGGGCGCCTGTTGGTCGGATCGAATAGCCATCTCCATCTGTCCACCAAGTAGTTCCCTCCCTGGGGAGGGCTAGGGTGGGGCCACGTCGCTTCATAAAGGAATTCGCATGAACCACTCAGCTGCTTTTCAGAATTTTATCACCGCGATTGACCGTGACAGTGACGAACTAGCAGAACAGCAGGCCACGCTCCTGACCGCCGCCGACGAACCAGACTTACTCGACTTATTAGCACAGACAGACGAAAATCGGCAATGGTGGGCCGTACGGGCCTTGGCCCGCTGCGGGACCGCGGCGGCTACCCCTGGATTGCAAGCAACCTTGCATGTTCAAGATGCCGCGCTGCGGGCGACTGCCGCTTTGGCGCTGGGCCATTTATATGGGCGTGCGCCAGACACGGTACGTCCCCTAGTGGCTGAATTGGCTGCGAAATTAACCGACGATGAAGGCATAGTTCGCCAAGCGGTGGCCGACGCTTTAGTGATGTGCGGGGATGATGCCGTGCCCGCCCTAATCGCAATTTTACGCACCCAAACGCAAAGCGGCCACGAAGGCGCCCGCACACGCGCCGCCTATGCTTTGCGCAAAATTGCCACGATGAAAGCCGCCGGCGCGCTCTATCACTGCCTCAACGATGACAATTATCTTGTCCGCATGTACGCCCAAGAGGGGTTGGAAGAGATGGGTTTGTTGGAGAATATTTTAGTGCAGCCGGAATAGGAAGAATCAGGGTTAGAAAGAGATTGGAGAGATTGGAGAGTGGCTCGACGATATTTCCTAATCTCTCAATCTCAGACTTTGTCGCAGTTATTAACTACAGTGTTCAGTCATGCGGTCATGCGGTCATGCGTAGGTCACGCTTGCCGCGTGACAAGCCGCGCCAAGCCAGAGCGATGCCCTAGCCAAAATCTGAATAAACGGCCCTTGTCCGGTTACAAACCGGACCTACGAATAACGCCAATACTTACTGAACAGTGTATTAACAGCGAACATCATCTTATAAATTATCCATTTCAGGGGTTCATTGCATGCCTAATTCCGTGCTACCGGTCACCATGCGGGCGCCCCATTTTACTGGTGGTGGTGTGATCAAGTTAATTGACAAGCCGAATCCCCAACCAGGGGCGGGACAATTGTTGCTACAGGTCAAGGCCAATGCGTTATGTGGCTCAGAGCGCGGCCAGTTCTATAACGGCAACGGCGCCAAGGTTACACCAGGGCATGAAGCGGTGGGCATTGTCGTCGCGGCCGGTCCGCAGAGCGTGATGATTGATCCGAACTCGGCGGGCAATTCCCATGTTTCATTGTAAACGGTCGGACGCGGGCGCACGGGGGGATAGTTGGGTGGGCGCTGCTCTGGATCGCGCAGTTCCCAACGATCACGGCCACGCGGTTGGTCTAACCAGGTTCGCTCTTGTGGCGCGGCTTCGACTTCTCGCCGCAGAATAAACTCGACATGATCAAAGTGCGTAAAAGCCACATGCGCCAAAAAGACCCGTTGAACCTCCTGCCCATCCCACGTCGCCAGGTCGGGCACGATAACGGGGCCGGTGCAGACCTGAAACTCGTCGTCATCGGTGTTGACGTTGATCAAATTGACCGGATACTCAATGGTAACGGTGAGTCCACGAGTGCTATCCTGATAAGTTGAGCGAGCGTTGAGCAGATCATTGGCGAGGGTCGCCTCACCGATTTCGCGCACCGTGGTCAACTCGGTGACATCGCTAAAGGAACGCACATCCGTCTTGTGGGCCTGAAAGGCATCGCTGAGTTTGGCCGTGTTCGACTTTTCTGGCTCATCACTGGGGCGAGCGGCAATTTGCAGACGCAGCGCATGGCTCCAAGCAAAACGAAACTCGGCGCTGGGCACCTGAAAGAGGTTACGCGTCGCAATGGTATATTCTGTTCGACAGGGCGCGCCAACAAAAAGCTCGGTCGTCTGGCCGCTCTTTTCGTCGTGGATCGTGCAAGTAGCTTCTATATTAAAACGCACCTGGTAGACCTGGCCGGGTGTCCCCACAAAGCCACCCGTATATTTATAAAAGGCATCTGGATACCACGGGTAGGATTTCCAATTAAACATCGAGCGGCGAAAGTCGATCATGGGTTTCTTCCTTCAATTTGTGTGATAGGCGATGAGTGAAGCGTGAAAAGTGAAAAGTGATGCGTGATGAGTGATGAGTGATGCGTGAGATCAAATGACCTTTTTCACTCATCACTTTTCACGCTTCACACTGTCTACCATCCATTAAATTCTGCCCGCAACTCCGACGATAACCCCATCCGTTCAGCCTCGAACGCCTGATCGATTTGTGTGGCGTCGCGACCGCCGACAAGCACCGACGTAACGCCAGGCTGGCCAATCACCCAAGCCAGGGCGAGATGGATCATCGAAATGCCGGTTTCCTGCGCTTTGGCGCGTAACTTCTCCATCCGATCCATCGAGGTTGCGTTCTCATAAACCTTCCAATGGTCGGGGATGCGCTCAAACCGTGTGCCAGCAGGCGCAGTCCAGCTTTTGCTATATTTACCGGTGAGAAAACCAGCGCCCAGCGGGCTATAGGTGATTACGCCAACTTCCTGGTCGGCACAGAAAGGCAACAATTCAGCTTCGATGTCGCGAATCGCCAAATTATAGTTGGGTTGCACCGATTCCAGCCGCGGCCAGCCGTGGAGGTCGGCCTTCCACAAGGCTTTGCAAAGTTGCCAGGCCGCGAAATTGCTACAGCCGATGTAACGAACTTTGCCCTGTTGCACTAATGTATTCAAGGCTTCTAGCGTCGCTTCAATGGGTGTATTTTTATCAAAGGCATGTAATTGGTAGAGGTCGATCACATCGGTTTGCAAACGGCGCAAACTGTCCTCGGCGGTGGCCAGCACCCGTTTACCATCCAAAGGCGGCACAAGCTTAGTCGCCAAGACGATCTTATCGCGCTTGCCACTGGTTTTGATCCAGTTGCCGATAACAGTCTCCGAGCCGCCCCTGTTATACGCCTCGGCTGTATCAAACAGATTGATACCAAGCTCCACCGCATGATCCATGATCGCGAAAGAGGTGGCTTCGTCGCTCTCGCGGCTAAAGGTGACACAGCCCAGACCAATCGAACTCACCGTCAGCTCGGTTTTGCCCAGTTTTCGATATTCCATACGTTCGTCTCATGCTCCCAAGCTTTTTGTGTAGATGGATGAAATTTTTTGTAATGACCGGCAATGTAGCCAGGTAAACCTATTCCGCAAGCTTCTCTACCGTCACACGCACCAACCAGACGCTATTCGTCTCGTCCATTGTTTCGGGAATTGGCTTCCAGCCGTTGGGTATCCGATCATACATACAGAGAAAGTGATCGGTGTCCACAGCGATGACTTCTGTATAGGCGGAGGTTTGTTGCTGGTGATTGTGTTCGGCAGAAGGAGTAATCGCTTCCGCCGGATGACAAGCATTATGATGCGCCAACAGATCAATGGCCTGCCAATCAAGACCGGCGCCATCGGAGTTCAGCCAGAGCCCGATACCCGGTCGCCCGCCAGAGAGCGCTAATGTGCCATCGGGCAAGGCGGCTAAACTTGGTTGCACAGAAAATGGCCCCGCCATAGCAATGGCTGGTGTCCAGGTATCGCCTTCGTCGCTGCTCCAAGATTGGCCAAACGGGGATCGAGAACCCACACGAAAGACACACATCAAGCGGCCATCCGGCAACCGGATCATGGCTGATTCGGTAGGACCAGTTTCTGCGCCAGGAACGCTGGAATCTTTATCGGCGATCAACGAATGAATGGTCCAGTTGACCCCGTCACTGGATTTGACCGTAAAGATGCGATAGCCCGGCGGGTCCAACAATTCGCCATACACCGTCGCCAGATAAGTCCCGTCATTTAACGTCACCGTCTGACCATTAAAGCTAAAGCTCGCCATGTCCAGACCAGGCACCACAATTTTATCCGGGCCCGGCCACCCGGTCACGATGACACCAGACGGCACGTATTCCACCGTGCGCGTCCCGGCGGGGATGCGGTTATACGGTGCACCCAGGCCATTCGCGCGCGGGCGTAGATTATAGGGCAACAGGATCGCGTCACCAGAGGTAAGTTGGAGCAACGTTTGACCACCGTCGTTGCTCACAATCGGTGCGCTCCACGTCAACCCACCATCTCTAGACCATGTCACCAAATAGGGAATCGACGACATATGGATATCGGCAACGGGCGAAATCGTTGATAGAAGATCGCCGCTGGGCATCTGCCAGAGATTGGCAAACCAGAAATAGCCGTGGCTGCGCCCCACGACCACCGGTTCAGAGAGCGTTACGCGTAAGCCTTGCAGGTCAACTTTTTTTCGGTCAATCCAACTAGGTTTGGTCACAGTATTAGATTCTCCATTGGTAAATTTGGGGCCTCACCCCCGATTCCCCCTCTCCTGAACGGTAAAGCTGTTTCAGGAGAGGGGGAATCGGAGTTATTGATGTGTGCGCTTCTACTGAAGCGGCCCCCTCTTCTGAACTTAGCCCACCCGTGACGGGTGGGGGCGGGGGTGAGGTCGCATTTTATTGATCAGGACGCCAACGCACAACGCCCAGGTAACACCCCGCTAACCGTTCATCGTTACCCATTCAGCATTAACCATTTACTTGATCGTCGCTCGCGGGTCCAACGCGTCGCGCAGACCATCGCCAGCAAAGTTGATCGCCATCACAGTCAAGAGCACAGCGACGCCAGGTGGAATCCACACCCACCAATTGCGCTCGAGTACGGTGATCGAAGAGGCCGCGTTGAGCATTGAGCCCCACGAAGGCGTCGGCGGTAAAACACCGAGCCCCAGATAAGAGAGGCCAGCTTCGGTTAAGATCGCGCCGGCGACGCCAAACGTAGCGGCAACGAGCAAGGGGGCAATGGCATTGGGCAACACATAGGCCCACATGATCCGCCAGTTGGAGACGCCAATCGCACGCGCGGCCAGTACATAATCCAACTCGCGCACCGAAAGAATCTGCCCACGCAACAGGCGCGTCGTGCCAGTCCAGCCCAGGATGCCGAGCACAGCCATCACATTAAAAATACTGGGGCCAACGAGTGAGACGACGGCGATGATTAAGATCAGGCCAGGGAAGACCATCACCACATCGGTCAGACGCATAATGATCATGTCTAAAGTGCCGCCGTAGTAACCCGCCAGCGTGCCCAAGACCAGGGTAATCGCCATTGATATCGAAACCGAGACCAAGCCCACAGCCAGCGAGACACGCGCGCCAAAGATCAGCCGCGCCCAAATATCACGCCCAGCCAGATCTGTGCCCAAGAGATGATCAGCCGTCGGCGCGGCCATGGCATGCCGGGCATCCATCTCAATGGGATCGCGTCCGGCGACCAAAGGGGCGGCCACCGCGGCCAGAATCAGTACGCCCAAGAATGCCACGCCAGCCATCGCCAGTTTGTGACGGCGGAAACGACGCCAGGCACGGCGTCCCTGCGTCTCACCAGCGGTTAAACGAATTTCTGTAGAGTTGGGTCTGACCGCGACTAAAGATTGTTGGGCCATAGTAGCGTTTATCCCTGATAATTATCGTATTACGAGTGAACAATGAATATTAAGTTTATTGGGAATATGGGTAGTGCACAGTCTGATGACCGGGCGTCCTTACTTGAATTTCATCATTGGCGGAACGGGAACCCCACCCCAGCCCTCCCCTGGTAAGGGAGGGAGCCCTTGGGTGGACAGAATTATCCGTTCCTGCCTTCCCTGATGGCGCTTTCGGGGGCCCACTCTGGGCGCGCGTTGCGATCAGTCCCCTCCCTTACCAGGGGAGCGCGCTTAGAAGCGGTTGCCTCCTAGGCGCGCCATTGGGCACGGGTGGGGTTCCGCAGCAATGCACGCATCTATTCATAGCGAATGCGCGGGTCGGCGACCCCGTAGGCCAAATCGGCCACCAGATTGCTCAACAGGACCACGGTGGTAGTGACCAATACACCGCCCATCAGCAGCGGATAATCCAACCCTTTGGTCGCCTGCACGATCAACAAACCGATGCCAGGATAATTGAAGACGGTCTCGATCAGCACCGAGCCACCCACCAACGCAGGAATCCGCAAGCTGAGAATCGTGATAATTGGCAGCAGCGCGTTACGAAAGGTGTGGCGCACGATCACATACCACTCCTTCAACCCTTTGGCCCGCGCTGTCGTCACATATTCCTGGTGCAATACTTCGAGCATGCTCGAACGAGTGTAGCGCATCAGTCCAGCCAGGGTTTCATAGGAAAGCGCGACGACTGGCAGGATCATGTGGCGCAGGTAATCGCTGAATGTGTCCACACCGGGCGAAGAGATGCCACCGGTGGGCAGCAGATGCAGTTTGAGCGCGATCACATAGATCAAAAGTAAGCCGAGGAAGAAACCGGGCATGGCAGTGCCGCTAAACGCAAAGGCCGTCAAGGCATAATCTAGCCGAGAATAGGGTCGCAAGGCCGACAGCACGCCCAGCAGAATGCCACCCACCGTCGAGATTAGTAACGCCAGCCCCACCAGACTAATCGTGTTGCCAATGCCGCGCCCGATCATCTGGGCAACCGGCAAGCGGAATAAGATCGACGTGCCCAGGTTGCCGCGCAAGACTTCGCGCAGCCAGAGTACATAGCGCACCGGGATCGATTGAT
>JAPLGZ010000790.1 GCA_026389895.1 Chloroflexota bacterium
CTCAGGCAGCAATGCTTGCACTTTTTGTAAGGTTGTCATCTCATCACAACTTCCAAAGATATTAAAGAGCGAGCCAGAACAAGGGCCATTCAATCAGTAGTTCTGACAGCTTTACTGCTCCAACTGCGTGCGCGAGCGGACGGCAAAGGAATCCTTTTGCGCCTGCATATCGCTGCGGACGGTCTGGACATCCTGTTTTTGCGTCCAGGCCATATCCCAGACGACATGCCGACGGCCCTGGGCGAAATCTTTCCAACCAAGCAGACGGCTCCAGCCTTCCAAGGCCGCCAATAAAAAGAGCACCCAGACCAAACGAATGACGCCCCACAATTCCTTCAAAGCCACACGGGCCACGCGGCGATTTTGGATGCTGCTGACGGCATAACCATATTTATGTTTCAAATAAAGATGGCCGGCATGATTACGCCGGCGTTGGCGCACAAAATCGGTGAGCGTGGTGGGGCCAGTGTTGTAGACAATGGCATCCGGCGCATATTGCACAGACAAGCCATGCTTGACTGCCAGCGACTCGACAAAGGCCTCGTCCATCGCTACATCCGCTGGAATACGATCAAACAGTTTGCGAAAGGCGATCATCTCACCCAGGCGTGGAATCTCCAGACAAAGCTCGTGTTCCATCCGCAGCCGTAAATGGCTGAGCAGACCGATGATATGGTCGGGTGTGTTAACTGCCACTTTCTGCGCGCCGACCATACCAACTTCGGGGTCTTCGAACATGCGCACCAAGTGTTCGACCGCATATTCGTGGGGAATGGTGTCGCCACTCTCTAAGACACAAATATCAGCTTGCGAGGCAGCCAGAAAAAGATTGACGGCACTGGTCTTACCTTCACGCTTTTCTTGTTCAATCAGCTTGATGCGGGGGTCACGCTGCATATATTCCTGAATAATCGGCACTGTTTTATCGGTGCAGGCGCTGGCGACAACGATGATCTCGGCAATCTCCACGCTATGCAAATGTTGATCGACCAGCGCCGCCAACAAATGGCCGATATTCTCTTCTTCATTATACGCAGTTACACCAACACTACAGAGGATTTTGTTACCCCGCGCAACATTCATAGATGATAATGTCCTTGTGTAAGGTATTGAGAGGTAAGTAATAAAGGGTGAATCGGATTGATATCAGCTGCTAAACGCTGAAAACAACCAATTACCCTTTACTGATGCCACGATTAGCTGCTCACTAATTTTGCGACGGTGACGCCGTCGCCGCCTTCGCCTAGATCACCGGAGCGTGTCTCGCGCACGATAGGGTTCTGTTTCATGCTGTTACGCACCGCGTCACGCATAGCGCCTGTGCCTTTGCCGTGGATAATGCGCACCCAGGGCAAACGCGCCATCGCCGCGCTATCCAGGTAACGTTCTAACCGAGCCAGACCATCTTCCACCCGTTCGCCACGCAAATCTAGCTCCATGCCGGGGCTTTCATGAGAGGCATTCACGCTGATTTTAACGGCGTCCAGCGTTGGTTTAACCGCCTTCTGGCGTAACTCCAGCCGTTTGATGGGTAATTTCAGCCGGAAGTTACCCAATTGCACATCTGCTTCACCAGCACGCTCGTTGACAGACAACACCTCGCCGCTGGCCTGCAAACTGGCCACCCAGACCCGATCACCCACCTCAATCGGTCCCGCCAACCGGTCCTGCACATCACCTGGAATGATCACATCGCGGCGCAGTTCATCGCCCGATTGTTGCGATTGTTGACGGCGGGCCAATTCTTCGGTGGCCCGCGTCACAAAATCTTCGTGGCCGCCACCGCCGAAATTGCCACGCGTTAATTGGCGGCGAATCTGATCAACCTCATTGCGGGCCTGGGTCAACTCGGCTTCCATAATGGCCCGCGTCTCGGTAATGACGGCGCGCCGTGCTTCTTCAATACTAGCCATTTGATAACGCAGATCGCGCTCGACTAGTTGCGCCTGGCGCTCACGTTCTTTGGCACGACTTTCCGCCTGCATGGCCTCTTGCTTAGCCCGCTTGATATCATCTAACAGAGCATCAGCCTGCAACGTGTCGGGCCGCACAATCGACTCAGCAGCGTCCACGATCGTGGGATTTAAGCCTAGCCGCCGGGCAATGATCAGCGCATTCGAGCGACCTGGCAGACCAATGCTTAGTTCGTAGGTCGGGCTTAGCGTCTCGACATTAAATTCCACCGAGGCATTGCGCACCCCCGGCGTATTATGGGCATAGAGCTTTAAATCGCTATAATGCGTGGTCGCAAAGGTCGTAATACCGCGGTCGCGCAGCTTCTCTAGCAACGCCATCGCCAACGCTGACCCCTCATCTGGGTCTGTGCCAGCGCCCAGTTCATCAAACAGCACCAGGCTACGCGGGTCGGCCTCGTCCAAAATCGCAATGATATTGGTCAAATGGCTGCTGAAGGTGCTCAAGCTCTGTTCGATGCTCTGCTCATCGCCAATGTCGGCATAGACACCTTCAAAGACAGAGAGCTTGCTACCTGGCTCAGCGGGCACCATCATGCCAGATTGTGCCATTAAAGTTAATAGACCTACCGTTTTCAGCGTGACCGTTTTACCACCCGTGTTCGGCCCCGTGACCACGATAATATAGGTTTCGTCGTCCAGATAAATATCAATGGGGACGACCTGCTTTTGATCGAGCAACGGATGACGGGCTCGGTGTAAATCGATCACCGAGCCGGGGTGTTGGAAGACATTTTCAGCTTCGGCCTGTTTTTTATATGTTTTTTGCGGCGCTTGAAACGCCACCATCTCGGGCGCGCTAGCCTCTAATTGATAGGCATACTTGGCCTTCGCAAAGGTAAAGTCTAGCTCAGCCAAGATTTGTACATTGCGCCGGATGTAAAGAGCCTCTTCGCTCACCAATTGGGTCAATTGGGTGAGAATTCGCCGCACTTCTTTTTCTTCTTGCAACTCCAATTCGCGCACCGCATTGTTCTGTTGCACCACTTTAAGTGGCTCAATAAAGAGCGTCGCGCCACTGGCAGATTGATCATGGACAATGCCGTCAATTTGGCCTTTGTATTCAGAGCGCACAGGGATCACATACCGACCTTGGCGTTGGGTCACCAGCGCATCTTGCAAGTAAGGTTTTAGATCACTGCTATGCACCAGGCGCTCTAAGATGCTCAGCAAGCGATCTTGCGCCACCCGCAACTCGCGGCGAATCTGCCCAAGGTCATTACTGGCACCGTCCACCACTTCACCACGTTCGTTGATGCACCGGGCAATCTCGGCGCTGACATGGTCACACGGCTCAATGTTGTAGGCCATTTCGGCCAGTAACGGATAGAGATGTTCCAGCCGGATGAGTAAATTACGCAAGTTGCGCGCGCGCAGCAAAGTATTCTTGATTTCCAGCAGATCAGGCGCAAACAGCATCGATCCACGTTCAGCCTTCTCTAAAAATTGACGCAAATCTTTAACACCGCCAAAGCTGACGTCATTCTTTTGTTCGAGCAAGCGAAAGGCTTCCGAAGTCTGCGCCAATTGCGTCTTGATTGTGATCAAGTCATCACTGGGCAAGAGCGAGCGCGCCATTTCTGCACCACCGCTGAAAGCGCAGTAGCCAGCCAATTGCTCTAAAATTTTGGAATATTCAAGAACTTTCAGGGTATGGGGATTCATAAATCCTTAGTATGATAACAACTCAAGTAATTCTTCCACCGTCAATTCAGCATCGCGTAGAATTTTACGTAATAATCCACGCCCAATATCTTGCCCAATATGAAGTGGCACAGTCAATACACGGCCATCTTCATGCTTCAAACGAATATGGCTCCCTCGTTGGCGAAGCGCTTGAAAACCTACTTTTTCCAATGCACGGATCAGTTGAGAGGCCTTTATCACGGGCAGAGGTGGCATTAAACAACAACTTTCTGCACACCTACAAATTCAGGAAAGAAGTCAGAAATATTATATTCTTCTAAGCACAATTTGATCACTTCGTGTATATTTTGTAATAGTTCATCTAATGTACGCCCTTGGGTATAACAAGCGCGAAGCTGAGGAACTTCTCCCACAAACATGCCATCTTCATCGCGCTCGATTACCACATAAAATTCACGTGTCATTGATTTTACTACCTCGAAATCGTCAAAGCTAAAATAAATACCATAACAAGATCATATCACAACGCGTAAGGTTCTACCAAAGGTGTGACAATCTGTCAAATAATAATGCTTGCCCACACCTGGTGAAGCCAGTCAGAAAACCCGCCTTGATCATCTAAAAAGAGCATGATTTACGGCGGGTTCATTTTTATCAATTCGGGGCGGGAAGAGGAAATAAGCGCAGTAGTACACTACTCATGGCTTGCTCATGGCATAACCCAATCGTTTGAGTGTGCCTTCCCGCTCACGCCATTTCTCCCATACCTTCACCCATAGCTCCAGATAGACACGCGTGCCCACCAAGTCTTCAATTTCAGGCCGCGCCGCCTGACCGATCTTTTTGATCTTGCTGCCATTTTCGCCTAAGACAATCCCTTTTTGGCTGTCGCGCTCCACATAGATCGTCGCCGAAATGTAGGTCAGCTCAGCACTTCGCTCGGTAAATTCGTCCACATCGACAGCAATACTATGCGGCACTTCTTGCTGCAAAAATAAGAGAGCCTTTTCACGGATTAACTCAGCCGCCAGAAAACGCACTTGCAAGTCCGTCACTTCATCGGCAGGATAATAGCGCGGTCCGACGGGTAAACGCTGGCGCAAAGTGGCTTTCAACTCGTCAACGCCTTGGCCCTTCAGACCGCTAAAAAGCGCCGTGTCTGGCGCACCTAACCGGGTGACTAAAGCCAAATATTCTTGCACTCGTTGGGCCGTCCCCGCAGCATCGCCCGACCATTGATCGATCTTGTTGAGCCCTATGACCAACGGCGGCAAAGGCGTAGCAGACCGATGAGCGCGATACAAGCGCCCCAACAGCTCCGCAATATGGCGATCTTCGTCCTTGGGCGATGTGTTCACATCCACCAACCAGAGCACGAGATCAGCATTTTTGATCGTCTCGGCGGCAACACCCACCATGTATTCGCCTAGTTTGTGCTGCGGCATGTGAATACCAGGGGTGTCTAAAAACATAATTTGGGCGTCGTCGTCCGTCATAATGCCCAAAAGCTGGTCGCGCGTGGTCTGGGGCTTGGGGCTCGTAATCGCAATTTTCTGGCCTAACAAACGATTGAATAGGGTTGATTTTCCCACGTTAGGTCGGCCAATTACAGCGACGAAACCGCTACGGTGGTCTGGCGGCAGTTGTTCAGAGTCGAGTAAATTCGGTTGATTTTCCAGTTGAATACCTCCAGTTATAGGGTCAAATGATAAAAATTCAGCTAATTTTATGCGTACCCAAACCCCTCCTTTACCAGGGTAGGGGTGGGATTCTCCGTTTCTCAGTGGCCCGTCACTAACGACTTAGGCAACGTCAGTTGCACCGAGCCAGTCGCTTCC
>JAPLGZ010000741.1 GCA_026389895.1 Chloroflexota bacterium
TACTTGGCCAGCTCTGCCATCGTTTTCGACGAATTTGTCTGGAAAACCAAACCCGGCGCGTGCGAAGTTGAACCGCCCGCTTCGGGCAACCCTCCTTGGTCGATGACGACGATATTTTTCCAGCCCTTCTGGGCCAAATGATAGGCAACGCTGCTGCCGACAATGCCGGCGCCGATGATGACAAGATCGGCGGTGGTTTGCATGATAGGTTTCCTTTATAATAGCAAATTATTTCGCGTGATTCAATCTGAATTTCTTCACCAGACTGAATGAATCTTCGCGGCCAACGCCCGCACGCGATTTTCGCTGGCGCGGTCAGAATGCTGATAGACGCCATTGGGCTGCCCGTGTGTTTGCTGCGTTTGTCCATGTTGCGGCTGATCGCCGCCATGTGACCGATCGGCCTGGCCCGCAAACTTACCGCGCCCATAAAAACGTTCCAACCGGAAGAGCTCAATATTGTGCCGCGTCTCGCGATACTGCGCCAGATCGGAGAGAATTTCACCGATCACGCTGGCAAATTTGAAGCCGTGACCAGAACAAGCCGAGGCGTAAGAAACCTGCGGATATTGCGGGTGCAAATCGATGATGAAATGACCGTCTGGTGCGTTGGTGAACATGCAGGTTTTGAGCGTCATCGTGGCGCCAGCCGCTTTGGGGAAATAGCGCGAGGTGAGATCGCGTAACACTTGTTCGTCGCGCGGATGAATGTCGCGATCCACCTGCTCGGCGGGGCCTTGCTCTTCAAAATGATGATATTTGCCAATCTTGAAACCCGGCACGCCATGGATCGGAAAACCGTAGAAACGCCCTTCGTCCACGAGTAGATTGAAGACTGGAAAATTATCCGTCTGGAAGAGTTCCGGCCGTTCCGGTTGAAACCAGGCCAACGCTTGCCGTTCAGGCACGATCAGGTTTGATCACGAGATTATCAGCTTCGTAGGTGGCGCGCTCGGTGTGGACGCGCACGCCCTCCCCACCCTGGATCGGCTCCCAGCCGATCACGCCTTCGCGACCATGAATCTCCGCGCCCTGTTTCATGGCCTCGAAGACGTGCGCCACGATGCAGCGTTCGGGCACCAGAAAGCCACCTTCCGGCTGGTAGAGCGCCATAATCTCTTGGGGCAATTGGTAGCCAGGAAAGCGCTTGGTCAACTCCAGCCCTGTGAAGACTTCGTGCGCCAAATCATGTTCCATTGCCGACTGGAGCGCACCTTTGAAGACCCAACTGTCCGCCGGGCCGGCGTCAATCGAACCAGTGATATAGAGCAACTTCTCGTTGGCGCGCTGCTCGATATCGCGCCAGAGTTCATAGGCGCGTTTCAAGAGCATGACATAGGATGGGTGTTCGTAATAGGCCAGCCGGATAATGCGGGTATAACCGTGTGATGAGCCCATATCGTGCGGCACGTCGAAGCGTTCCAACCCTAAGACGCGTTTGCCGCGCTTGGCCAGATGATAAGCGGTGGCGCTGCCCATCGCGCCCATGCCTATCACGATGGTGTCATAACGATTGGCGTAAATTCGGTTGGTTCTCTGCTGGGTCAGCATAAATTTCTCTCTACTTGTTCTGCGCAACGGGCTTGGTCGCCACGCGGTTAGGGTTATCCGTCGCCTTGGCCCGCATCCGCGCGCCAGCGGGATCAAAGAAGGGCGTTTGGGTGACGGTCGCCACCACGGGGCGGCCACCCGTCATCACCAACAGCTTGCTCCCCGGCCAGGCGTGGCTCGTGCGCACATAACCAAAAGCTAACATCTTGTCGACAGAGTGGCCCTTGGTGCTCGATGTAATCCGCCCAATCGGTTCACCTGGGGCCGCCGCATCGGTCGCTTCGCCGGCTTCGCTGCCGCTGCGTTTCTTGCGCCGGAACGAGGCGACATCGCTGATGGTATGGATCGGATCATTGGCATTGGCCGGGGCATTGCCTTCCAGAATCAGACCCACCCAACGCTCTTGAATGCCCGTTTCCTGGACGCGCAACAATGCATCGCGCCCGACGAATTCGCGCTTGTCAAAGCGAATCCAACGATCCAACCCCACATGAAAAGGCGTCACGTCGACACTGATATCAGGGCCATAAAGCGGGAAGGCTTTTTCCATCCGCAGACTTTGCATGGCTAATACACCATATGGTTGTAGGCCAAAGGGCTTGCCCTGTTTCAATAGGAATTCCCAGACCCCGCCCGCATCTTCTGCCGGAATATACAGCTCATAGCCGAGTTCGCCAGTGTAACCGCTGCGCGATAGCAACAACTCCGTGTCATTGATCACGGTAGGCGTGAAACGAAAGAAGGGCAATGGATTCAGATCGATCTCCTCAACCACCGTGCGCAAAAACTCGCGCGAACGTGGCCCTTGGAGCACGACCAATGCCACCGCCCCAGAAATTTCGGTCACATACGTGCTGCTGCCCAGTGCGTGTTCAGCCAACCAGCGGACGGCCTGTTTGCGCGGCGCGGAGCTAGTGACGATCATAAAATGCTCGTCATTAAATTTGTAGACTGTGATGTCATCGACAATGCCGCCGTTTTCGTTACACATGGTTGTGTAGCGCATCTGACCCGGCTCCATATTGGTGATCTCATTGACCACCAGGCGGTTGATCAGCCGCTCGGCGCCCGGCCCTTTGATGTCCACCTCGCCCATCGATGAGATGTCTTGCATGCCCACATTGGTGCGCGTGTTTAGATGCTCGTCCACGCCCGAGGTGTAGGCCACTGGGAACATATAGTCGCCGCCGCCTTTGACAAGTTGGCCGGCATGGCGCAAGTGGTAATCATAAAAGGGACTTCGTCGTTCGACCATGAACGTATCTCTCCTGCCTGTTTGGGATTATTTATCCGTTTGTTAATTTTTTAATGACGCATGTTACGCCACGCGCCGGGTGAATTACCCAATGGATCGAGCCATCCGTAGGGGCGGTTTCTAACCGCACAGGTCTGATTCACTTGTGCGGTTAAAAACCCCGCACCTACGCGCTTTTTTGCCTTGGTTCATTCGTTGATCCGCAATAATGCTCTTCGTGTAGCAGGCAGGGATTTCAATTCCTGCCCACCGCCCACCGCTCAACCCTTCAACCGCTCCATCTTTGGGTCCCACAATGGCTCTTCACTCACCGTAGCGCTGAACCGGTCGCCAAAATAGAGTATGTCCACCTGCGTTCCCGGCTGCGCATGATCGGCGTAGAGATAACCGTAGGCAATCCACTTGCCGATGCTGTAGCCGTAATTAGCGGTCGTCACGTGACCGATGCAATCGCCGTTCGCATAGATCGCCTCGTAGCCAAAGGCGGCAAAGTTGGGATGGTCGAGTGTCATGCAGCAGAGTTTTTTCGTGAGCGGCTCGGCTTTGGCCTTGATGCAGGCCTCGCGCCCGATAAAGTCACCTTTGTTGAGCCGCACAGTCCAGCCCATGCCCGCCTGATAAGGGTTATATTCGGTATAAATATCGCGACCCCAGAGCCGGTAGCCTTTTTCCAAACGCAACGAATCAAACGCACCCAATCCTGCCGCGGGCATATCGAACTCGCGGCCCGCCGCCCAGAGTGCATCCCAAACGGATAAGGCCATGTCGGTAGGAATATGCAACTCCCAGCCCAACTCACCGGCATAGGAGATGCGCATCGCAAAGACCGGCACCGGGCCGATCTCGATCCAACGGCTGGTGAAATAGGGGAAACCTTCGTTGCTCACGTTGGCATTGGTGACTTTGCTCAGCACCTTACGCGCATTGGGGCCCCATAACCCCAACGCCGTCAAACTATTAGAGACATCCGAGATAAAAACTGAACCGTCTGTGGGCGCAAATTGGTTGACCCACGCCATGTCCATCGGCAGTGTGCCTTCGCCGACAAACATCCAGAAACGATCCTCGGCCAGGCGCGCAACGGTTAAGTCACGGCGCAGGCCACCCGTTGGGGTCAGCCAAGACGTATAGACCACTTGACCAATCGGTTTGTCCATCTGGTTGCTGCATAAGTAATTGACAAATTTTGTCGCGCCGCGGCCGCGCACTTCAATAATCGAGAGGCCGGTCAGATCAAAGAGTGCGACATTTTCGCGCGTGGCGAGATGTTCTGCGCCTTGGATGCGCGACCAGAATGCGCCCGCCCAACCTGTGCGTTCGGGCACGCGATCTTCGTATTGTTCGAGCAGACGTGTATTTTCGCCAACCCAGTTCGCCAATTCAATGCCAGCGAAGACCGTATTCTCGGCCTTGAGCGCTTGCAAGCGTGGCTGAAATGGCGAAAGGCGCACGTTGCGCGGCTCGCTCATTGGCTCGGATGGATGGACAATTTCATAGACTTCGCGGTAATTTTTGAGACAGACCGTGTCTACATAACTTTGGGTGGTCTGGAATTCATGAAAACGGTTGATATGACATTGGCGCATGTCCCACTCGGTGGCGCCCGTCGTCATCCACTCGGCAATCGACTTGCCCACCCCCCCAGCATGGGTGATCCACGAGGCAACCGCTGTCCAGAAGCCTTTGACTCCTGTCTCACCCATGATCGGATAGCCGTCAATCGAAAAGGCGAACATGCCGTTGAATTTTTTGATAAATTCTGCGCCGCGCAAGGCTGGCACCAGCGTTTGCGCCTGTTGCCAGGCCTCTTGGAAATCTTCCGGTGTAAACGGTCGCATGGCCGTCTTGCCCACGTTGCGCGGGTGAACCATACGCGGCGCGTGCCAATAGCTACCGATGCCATAGCTGTCCCAGTGTTGGCGATAATACATGAACGAATCCAACTCGCGCATGGTTGGGTAGACAACTTCGTGGTCTTTGTTGGCGTGATTATGAAACTGGGCCAGTTCGGGCAGCGGTTTGGTGATGGCATATTGGTGTTCAAAGGCCATCAAAGGAATCTGTACGCCGATCTTTTCGCTGAGCGTCAGCGCCCAGATGTTGGTGCAGAGTAACACTTGTTCGCATTCAATGCGCGACATGCCTGGATTGTTGGTCAAGACTGCGACAACGCGCCCGGCTTTTACTTCAATGTCAGTCACTTCGGTGTCGCCGACAAATTGTGCGCCACTGGTGGCCGCGGCGTCGCGTTGCAGCGCGCTGGTGACGTGTGAACCCGCTACAATCGCGCTCTTGGGCACGAACAGACTGCCGACAATGGTTTTGGGATCAATCAGTGGCAACTTGGCGTGGGTCTCTTGCGGGCTAAGCAGATGGGCCTCGGCGTGAAAAGCTTGCGCTTCCCCATGCAGACGTTTCAAATCTTGCCAACGTGCCGTCGAGAT
>JAPLGZ010000813.1 GCA_026389895.1 Chloroflexota bacterium
GACGAAGTGCCAACAGTGGTAGGCAGATTATTAAATTCGCCAGAGGATGCAGAGGCTTTATCAGTTCCAAATGTTGGCTCTGGAAGAACAGGAATTTACATTGATGCAATCAAAAAGGCAAGTGAATTAATTACAGACCGCCCTGTATTTGCGGGTGTTATTGGTCCATTTTCACTTTCAGGGCGGTTAATGGATATGACTGAAATTATGATAAACTGTTATATTCAGCCGGATATGGTGCATACAACACTCAAAAAAACCACAGAGTTTATTATAAACTATATCAAGGGGTTTAAGGATGCTGGCGCAAATGGCGTAATTATTGCCGAGCCTGCGGCGGGACTGCTTTCGCCTGAGCTTAATGCAGAGTTTTCAGTTCCTTACATTAAAAGCATTGTTGATGCGGTTGCATGGTCACTTCCGCCGCCAACTCTGGCGTGCGAATGACCTCTAGCATGCTATAGCGGGCGCGCAGGGCGCGATATTCCGCCATGTAACGCCCCGCCTGCCGCATCAACCAGATGGGCGTATGCTTAACCGGCAAGCCACGACAGGCGCGAAGGAAAATGGCGGTTGGTTCGGTTCTGTTTGTCATAGGAATGGTTAATGGTGTAACGGTTAATGGGGCAACAGTTAATGAGTCGCTCTTCGTTCAGCCTTACCCAGTAAGCATTAGGCCATTAACCGTTGGGTTTGGCTTGCCAGATCGCTTTGCCGACAAAAAAAGGGCCTAAATGTTCCAGATGCAGCGAGGTCTGTTTGGTTTTACGCATCCGCTGCACGATCGCCGAAAGTGGGTATAACGCTGGGCCGAGCAGACCAATCACAAAGTCATTATCATTTTTATCCAGCCCGTGGCAGGCCAGGCGAATATCATGGCCTAATCCGGCCCGCCCAAAGGCGCGCCCGATGCCACCATGTTCTAAGAGAATGACGCGTTGTTCATCGGCGGATAATTGCTCAAAGGAGCCGGCGCGGCGCAACGGATACCAGATCGCCCACGGCAACGTAGCATCAAAAACGTGTCTGCGGGGCCGGGTGATCAAGGCTTCAACCAGATCCGGCTCGTAGCCCAGGGCATAAGAGCGCCCTAACATGGTGTATTCAGGTTTCGGCGTTAGCTCGCGAAACGGTGATTGGTTGAGAAAACGTCGGACATCGCTGACAAAATAATCGGGGTCTTCACTCAGGGTCAGGAGTGCCACCCCGCGTGGGTCGTTGATATCCTCATACAACACCCCATCCACATTTGCCTGCGCCAGCGCTGTGATGAGCGCCGCTGAATCCCCGCTATTGCCAAACGCCAAAAATTGCATAAAGAGCCGGCGGTCCGAAGCCACGGGTTTACCATCGGCGCCGCGGCCTTTTTCGCGAATATCTAACTGTTCAACGGTTTCTGTCGTCATAAATTTTCCGTATTCACTAAGCTATTTCTCTGGTCGCACCACCGTGCTGCGCGGCATGCCATTCTACTCGCGCAGCCAGGTCGCCGCATCTTTGGCATGGTAGGTGATGATCAGGTCTGCGCCAGCGCGTTTCATCCCGATCAAATTTTCTAGCACTACTTTTTGTTCATCGAGCCAACCGTTCGCCGCCGCGGCTTTGACCATCGCATATTCACCGCTAACGTTGTAGGCCACCAGCGGTGTCTCGGGAAAGCGCAGGTGCAGCCGGTGAATTACATCCAGGTAGGCCAGCGCGGGCTTGACCATGATAAAATCGGCGCCTTCTTCGACATCCAAGGCCGCTTCGCGAATCGCCTCGCGGGCATTGGCGGGGTCCATTTGATGGGTGCGCCGGTCACCGAATTTGGGGGCGCCGTCCGCTGCCTCGCGGAACGGGCCGTAGAAGGCCGAAGCGTATTTAACGGCATAGGCCATGATCGGAATGAGGGCAAAATCATGGGCATCCAGGCCTTGACGAATCGCGCACACGGTGCCGTCCAACATGCCGCTGGGGGCAATAATATCTGCGCCCGCGTTGGCATGCGAAACGGCAACCTGAATCAAAACTTCTAAGGTTTCATCATTGAGCACATAATCTGCGGTCAGGTGTTCGTGATTGTGCTCAGGGTCGTTTAAAAGACCACAGTGGCCGTGGCTGGTGTATTCGCACAGACAAACATCCGTGATCACGATCAGATCGGGCAGGGCGGCTTTCAAGGCCCGGATCGCCTGTTGCACAATGCCATCATCGGCAAAATTCTCTTCACCAACGGGGTCTTTGCTGGCGGGTAGGCCAAACAACAAAACGGAAGGGATGCCCAGCGCCAGCGCACTGCGTGCTTCCTCCACGGCTTGATCAACCGAGAGTTGATAGACGCCCGGCATCGAAGCAATGGGTTGGCGTACATTGTGGCCATGGGCCACAAACAACGGGTAGATAAAATCGTCCGGCGCTAGCGTTGTTTCGCGTACCATCGAGCGCAATGCTGGCGAATGACGTAACCGGCGTGGGCGCTTTGTAAACTCACCGGCGGTTGAAATGGTGGTCGATTGGGCATTGCCATTTAATTTATCGCTCACATGGATCATGGGTGCTCCTTTTGAAAGTAGACGGCCAAGGCGTGCACGAGGCCTTCAGCGCTATATTCCTCGGCGATAATATCGACGGCTAAACCGAGTTCGTGCGCCGTTTGGGCGGTCACCGGACCGATACAGGCGATCTTGGCCTGCTGTAACAGGGTTGGATCGCCATGCAATGTTTTGATAAAATTGCGCACGGTCGAGCTACTGGTAAAGGTGATCGCATCGACACCCTGTTGCAGGGCTGCCAAAGCCGCAGGTTCAACGGTCGCAGGCAAAGTCTGGTAGACCGGAATGGCATCGACCTGCGCACCTTTGGCCGTGAGCAATAGGGTCAATTCTGCGCGGGCAATTTCCGCCTGTGGCAATAAAATCTTGGCCCCGGTCAGATCCCCGAGCCCGCCCACAAGCGCCTCGGCCACAAAGACGTCTGGCACAAAATCTGGTTCAATGCCCCGTTGGCGTAACGCGGCGCTCGTTGCACTCCCCACCGCAGCGACTTTGGTCGCGCCCAAGTGCTGCTGGGGCTGCGCCAACCAGCGTTCCCAGAATAGGCTAACGGTATTTGTGCTGGTAAAGATCAGCCAGTTGTACGTTGACAACTGTTGAATCGCCTGGTCAAGTTCAGCCAGATCGGGCATTGGCACAATCTGAATCATCGGCATCTGGATTGGAATCGCCCCCAAACGCGTCAATTGTTCGGTCAGCTCAACAGCCTGGTCGGGTGTCCGTGTAATGACTATTCGCTTGCCTTCCAGATCACGCCTTGCCTTGGCGGTCGTAACCAGATCGCCTGCGCCCTGCGCTAGCGCCTGTTGCGCCAATTGCTCACCTAACGCCGTCGCCTCGTCACCGGCGCCGGCCACCCGCACCACCCGGCGTCCATCTGGCGCCGCGACAAGCGCCTGCAGGGATATGTGAGCGTTTTGCACAGTGGCATAAGCCGCCACGGGTGCCGAACAGCCACCCCCCAACCCGTGCAAGAAGGCCCGTTCCGCAGTCACCGCGGCGCGTACATCAGCATCATCCAGGGCCGCCAACAAAGCCAAGATCGTGGCGTCATTCGCGCGACATTGAACGGCCAATGCACCCTGGCCTGGTGCGGGCAGCATAACCTCCAGTGATAACCATTCAGTTACACAATCGAGCATGCCCAAACGGGCGAGTCCGGCCGCGGCGAGCACGGTGGCCGCATAGTCACCTTGCTTAACTTTGCGCACGCGTGTGCCTACATTGCCGCGAATCGATTGAATCGTCAGATCTGGACGAATGAGCAACAATTGGGCTGCCCGCCGCGTGCTGCTTGTCCCCACGACCGCCCCCTTGGGCAAGGTGGCTAGTGTCCAACCCTCACGCGCCACGAGTACATCCCGCACGTCCGCACGGCTGGTTAAGGCGCCAATCGTCAACCCAGGCGCATCCTCGACGGGCAAATCTTTCAGCGAATGAATGGCCAGGTCGATCTGGCCAGCGCGTAGTGCGGCTTCGAGTTCAGCGGTAAAGACCCCCTTACCACCAATTTCTGGCAGCGGTTGGTCGGATTTTTGGGTTTTGTCGCCCTGGGTTACAAAGGGCTCGATCTGGCAGACCAAGCCTGGCCACTTTGTCTCTAACAGTTGGATAATGTGGTGGGTCTGCCATAAGGCAAGCTCAGAGGTGCGGGTGCCGATCGTTAATTTCGGTAATTCAGACAGCATAGGCAATGCAGAGGGAACCATAACAATTAACTTTCTAGAATTAACTTTCTAGATTAACTTTCTAAATTTTCAGTGAGACCGAAGAGATCACGGATCGCACAGGCATATTCCTGGGCGGCGGGCTGACCAGCTTTCTTTTTCAGTTGAATGGTCGGCTCATGCAACAGTTGATTGACCAGGGCGCGTGAAAAATGCTGAAGTTGGGCTAATGTTTGGGCATCGACATCGCCAAGGTTGTGCAATGTGCGAGCTAACTCGCGTTGACGAATGGTCTCGGCCCGCTGGCGCAACGTGGCTACCAACGGTTCCACCGTTAATTCTTCTCGCTTACGCGTCCAAGCACTGACTTCTTCGGCGATAATCACTTCGACGGCGGGAATTTCCCGTTGTCGCGCCAGGAAGGCTTCATCCAACCCATTTTGTAAATCGTCCACATCAAATAGGCAGACGCCAGGAACGTGGTCCACCTCGGGATCAATATCGCGTGGTACCGCCAGATCAACCAGCACCAGGCGTTCGCCCAGCCGTTGGTCCATGACCGCGCGCACCATTGCTGCATCCAACAAGGGCTGCTCGGCGCGCGTGGCGCTGATTACTACGTCGGTTGTTAACAAGGCCTGGGGCAACTCTTCCAGGCTATAGGCTTGACCACCCCACGCCGCGGCGATGGCGGACGCTTTTTTCTGGGTGCTATTCGCCAGCGCCAATTGGGTAACACCCCGCGCCTTGAGAAGCTTTAAGGTTAAATTGCCAATCTCACCCAAGCCGATCAAAAGAATTCGCTGGTTGCGTAGATTGCCAGTGATCTTTTGCGCTAAGGCCAAAGCCACCGAACTCACACTGGCGGGGTTACGGCTAATCTGTGTCTCGGTGCGCGCCCGTTTGCCAGCCTGCACCGCGGTGCGAAATAAGAGTGACAGCGCTGGACCCATTGTCTTATTTTGTTGGGCCAACTGGCAGGCGCTGTTAATTTGGCCGAGAATTTGTGGTTCACCAAGCACGAGCGAATCTAAACCGGCCGCAACGCGACACAAGTGCTCTACCACGGCTTGACCCGTATAAAAATAGAGATGTTCACTAAACGCCGCCGGTGCCATTTGCGTCGCCAGCAATTCGATGAGGGCGGCCTGGGGATCCTCGATTTGGGCGTTGACATGCACATAAAATTCTACCCGATTGCAGGTAGAAAGGGTCACTAATTCACCCAGAATAGCGTTATCTGCCTGCTCCTCAACCAAGCACAGACGGCTAAAATGCTCGCGCAACTCTACAGTGGCAGTGCGGTGATTGAGTCCGAGACAAACTAATTGGGAAACCTGCATGTCCGCTCCCTTTGGACAATCGACGTATCAATAAAATGGGTTAAGAAATGAATTAATCTCTATTAAAATCTATGTAAACCTATGTAAATCTATGTTGATTATTCTACGTATTTGCGGAAAAGGTGTCAAGTTTGGCGTATGTGAAATTTGTAATAATCGAAAGCAGCTAATCCCATATCCCTTTTTCATCTCTCCTGCGGCAAATAAGTGGCTAACCAGGCAGCAATCTGGTCGCGCACGCGTTTGGCGAGCTTGGGGTTGTGGCCACTGCTACTGACCGCGACAACCAACTGCGCTTGACGGTGAACCGCTGGCACATGAAAGTTGCCAGCTTCGGGCGCATCGGCTACGTTGCAAAGCAGACCCTGTGTAGCGGCGTCCTGGGTTACCTGCGCATTGACCAGGCGTTGGTTGGTCGCGGCGAAGGCCAAAAATGCCCCGGCGAGATCGCCTGTTTGGTAATCACGTGCCCACCATTCGATTTGCCCACTCGCCGCCCAAGCTTGGAGTTGGGCCGTTGCTTGTGGGCTGATCAGGCGAATATGGGCGCCGGTGATCAGCAAACCCTTGATTTTGCGTTCACCCACTGGCCCCCCACCGACCACGATGACCAACCGCTGGGTCAAGTTCGTCAGGGTAATGGGATAGACCGCTAACGCTGCGTCGATTCCTTCAAGCATATTGCATAATCGCCTTATTGAATACTGACCAAAGTTATAGAGGCACCCACAAAAAGTCACATCTCGCAATTATACTACATATAATAATCGGCGGGCGGGGTCTTAGACCCAGCCCGCCGATTATTATATGCTAACGTTAAAGCATTTTGTCTGTAATAGAAGCTAGCTTTAGGGCTAGACAAGCGCTGGTATTAATTCGGCCCGCGGTTGGTAGGTTGGCGCAGTTGGCATCGGTGGTGGCGCCATTTGCTCGTTGGGCCAGAACCAGGCCAATTCTTCATGCAGCGCGGCGACATCGCCAATTACAATGACCGCAGGGGAAACAAGCTCGGTGGCTTCGATGGCAAAGGCAATTGTCTTCAAGGTGGCGCTCACCACTTGTTGTTGATCGGTGCAGCCCCAACTAATGGCGGCCGACGGTGTATCCGCGGCGCGGCCGGCTTGGATTAACCGTTCCGCAATTTGTTCAATATGCTCCACGCCCATCATCACAATCAAAGTGGGCATCCGTGCTAACGCCGCCCAGTCGGTTTGGCTGGAGCTGGTGCATTCGTGTCCAGTGACGACCGCAAAGCTCGTTGCAATGCCTCGATGGGTGACGGGAATACCGGCATAGGCGGGCACAGCCAACGCCGCGGAAATCCCTGGTACGATCTCAAATGGTAGGCCGGCGGCCTGAAGCGCCAATGCTTCTTCGCCACCACGCCCAAAGACAAAGGGATCTCCCCCCTTTAACCGCACCACCTGGTGTCCGGCCCGAACATAGGCAACCAATTGCTGATTGATCTCCTCCTGGCTGGCGGTATGGTGGCCGGGACCTTTGCCCACATAGATCAACTTGGCCTCGGCGCGCGCTTCGAGCAAAAGCTCGGTGGCTACCAGCCGGTCATAGAGGATGACATCGGCCCGTTGCAATAACCGTAACCCACGAACCGTGATCAGATCGGCTCGTCCGGGACCAGCCCCCACTAAATAGGCTTTGCCAAGGCTGGCTTTGGTTTTGAATGTACTTATTTCCCTCATACTTTCCTTACCTCTATAAACAATAGCTCAGGCGATTTCTCTGCTATCACAATTCAGAAACCCTACCTTATTAGGGAAGGTAGAACGAATATCTCTTGTCCACCAAACTGCGCGCTTACCAAGGGGGGAGCGGGTGGGTTCTCTTAACACATCATCGTTGCCATAATACGCTCGGCGGCTACTTCGGTGAGTAAAGGGTCATAGCCAAGCTCGGCGGCCACACGAATTTCTGCCTGGGGATAATTCTGTTGCGCCTTTTCGAAAATTGCAGGCAAATCTACGCAGACATGTCGTCCAAGATGCAGAAAATAGGGCAATGCGACGATGCGTTTGACCCCCGTATTCACCAATTGAGCAATCGCAGTTGGGATATCGGGCTCGTTACAATCTAAATAGCCGACATTCGTCTGGCCATAACCGGCACGCGCCTGGACCCGCTGCAAGATGCGAGTGATGGGGGCGTTGGCTTTTTCTAGCGGCGTACCATGCGCCACAAAGAGAAGCCCCGCGCTCGGATCCGGCGTCGGATCGATTGTTTGCACCCGCTTATGCGCCAATTTTACGAGTGCTGGATGCTCACCCAACGGTTCAGCAATATGAAAGTGCACGCCCCGGTGCTGGGCAATGATCGACTTGACCACGCTGGGCAGATCATTCACTACATAGACGCCGGCAATCAAAAAATAAGGCTGAATGATAATATCATTAGCGCCTTGCGCGACACAGTTGGCAACGGCTTCGGCCAATGTAGGGCTACTATAATTGAGAAAGCCGGCTTCGATTATCGAAGCCACCCCCTGTTGGCGCAATTGGGCCGCGACTTGAAACATCGCTTCCCCGCTCTCACTGCGCAAACTACCGTGACCAGCCACGATGACGGCATGAACACGCTTTGGCATAGATGATACTCTCCGGAAGTAGGATAGGGATAAAGGATTAGGTCGCTCAGTAGAGCGGGATACGGGATAACAATCCCACCCTAATCCCGTATCCCGTATCCTTTGTCCTTCTAAATTCCCGCGCCGTTGGCATTCATTTCAAAATGGATGCCGCATTCTTTCTTGTCGGTGCCTTGCCAGCGACCTGAGCGGATGTCTTCACCCGGTTGGACGGGCCGCGTGCAGGGCCAGCAGCCGATGCTGGGATAATTCTGATCATGCAACTCATTATAAGGCAAATTATGCTCATGAATATATTGCCAAATATCATTCTCCGTCCAGCGCACCAGTGGCGCCAGCTTGACCACATTATAGCGCGGGTTCCAATTCACCATTGCCGCCTGCGTGCGCGTGGATGATTGATCGTGGCGCAGCGCCGTCGCCCAGGCGGTGCTATCAGCCAATGCCTGGCGCAATGGTTCAACCTTGCGGATATGGCAGCAGAGGTTGGGATCATTTTCATACAACTTCGGGCCATACCGCTTCGTTTGGTCGGCAATGCTGATATTCGTGGTCACAGAGCGGAAGCCACGTTGATAATGTTGTTGTAGGCGTTCGATCAAGGTATGGGTTTCTGGAAAGAAATAACCCGTATCGATGTAGAAAATGTCAATTTCTGGATTCAAGTTGAACGCCATATCCATCATAACAATCCCACTGGCGCCAAACGAAGTACCGATGCTAAGTCCTGTCCCAAACGTTTCAACCGCCCATTCTAAGACTTCTTTGGGTTCGCCCCGGTCAAAACGGTTGTTGAGACGCCCAAAGACAAGATTCGCCCAACCGAGCATGTCAGACGCAGGTGCTTTGGGGGCTGCGGCCGCTGGTCTTTGTGTTATAGAACTTTGTGTCATAACGGAATCCATGATCATGTCTCCTTAATTACGTGGGTGATGGCGGAGTAATCTCCCATCACCCACGCTATGCTGCCTAAGCGGGAATTGCGGCTAGTGCATCTACGTTCTCAACACCGACGCGTTGCGACCAATCGCCCAGCCGCTCATTGGGCAGGCGGGTCTTCACATAGGTTTGTAATACCTTGCGTAACACGTTGCGCATGTCCTTCGCCGGCACGAGGTCACGGTAAAGCACATTCATGCGCGTTCCTTCCATGTTGCCGCCCAGAAAAATTGTATATTTACCCAGGGTGCGGCCTACTAAGCCAATATCGGCCATGTAGGGGCGGGCACAACCATTGGGGCAACCAGTCATGCGAACGGCAAATTGTTCATCCGCCAGACCAAGCTCAACCAATTCTTCTTCTAATTCATCAATCACACTTGGCAGATACCGTTCTGCCTCGGCGAGCGCCAACCCACAAGTGGGCAACGCCGGGCAAGCCATCGCGTTGCGGCGCACATTGCTGAGCTCTTCCACGGTCGGAATGCCAAAGTCGCGCATGATCTTTTCTACGGCCGGCTTCTGTTCTGTGGTAAAGCCGCTGAGAATAATGTTCTGCTGCCCTGTAATCACAACCGCCGGATTGAAGTCCTGGACAAGTTTACGAAGCCCGCTGCGCATGCGCAGATTATCCACATCCTTGACCCGGCCGTTTTCGACATAGATGCCATAGAACCACTTGCCGTCCGCCTGTTCTTGCCAACCCAGGTGATCATCGGTGCCAAAGGCTGGCATGTCACGGAAATCTTCAAGCGCATAGCCGAGGTATTCTTCCACCTTAGCCCGGAACTTTTCCGTGCCCCAATCATGCACCAAATATTTCATGCGGGCATGTTTGCGCTCTTGGCGGTCGCCAAAGTCACGCTGTACCATGATGATCTTTTCTAAGACATCGACAACCTTCTCCAACGGTGTATAGCCCAGTGGCGTTGCCATGCGTGGGAAGGTGTCTGCGTCATTGTGCGTTTGACCCATGCCACCACCCACATAGATGTTAAAGCCATGCACCTGGGTGTCACCCTCGTCAAAGAGCGCCACCAACCCGACATCATTGGTCAAGATATCGACACAATTGTCGCCAGGGAAGGCAATGGCGGTCTTAAACTTGCGCGGCAGATAAGTCTTGCCATAGAGCGGCTCGTCGACCGGCTGATCATCAAATTTTTGTAGCGTCTGTTTGCCCTCATCATTTTCCAACCAGATTTGGTGATAAGCCGGCGTCCGCGGCGCCAAATGTTGGGCCATCTGCTCAACCACAGCCTGGATCTGCACGCGGATGGGGTCGCCATACGGTGCCGGGCAGAACATAATATTGCGCTCCACGTCACCACAAGCCCCCAAGGTTGATACCAGGGCGGAGTTCAAGCCGCGAATCGTTGCTTGTAGATCCCCTTTGATCACCCCATGTAACTGAACACCTTGGCGGGTGGTCAGGCGCAGATCGCCTTGGCTGAATTCATCGGCCAAGGCATCGTGGATCAGATATTGTTGCGCGGTCAACCGACCACCGGGCACTTTGCTGCGCACCATGAATTGATAGTGGCGGTTGTTACGACCGCGAATGTCGCGGTCATGCTGTTGATAGACGCCATGAAATTTCAGCAGTTTGGTCATATCTTCGCTGAATTCCGGGGTTGGCTCGTGCAGTTCAATAGGAATGACGCCGCGTAGGCCCTGACTTTCCGCTTTTAATGTTTCGACAGACATGGTGAATTTCCTTTCTTAAAGATCAATGATCGCGTTCATTGCCGTTTTTGAAGCGCAAATACTCTACCTGGGCAGGCTAATCCACTGCTAAATCAAATGCACTGCACGTGAGCAGATGACAATCCCGCAACACAGAAAAAACCAGCCCAAGCGCCAGTGTAATGCGCAAGTTTATGCAATTAAACGTTGATGAGCAAAAATGAAATGATGTGTACTAACAACAACAAGTACAACAAGTAAAGGAGGTACAACAGAAGCAGGTACAGGAGCAGAGGGAAGAAGAGGAAATGGAGGGTATAACAAATGGGGCGCGCGTTATAGTACTACGCTGCCTGCTTAATTCGTTAGAGATGTTCCTGTTCATTGCTTTCACCTTTACATGAACTGAAAACGTATCAAAATCATAGACAATTCCTAAACACACCTAGCATAAATGACCAACTAATATTTGTCAAATCGGTAACAAAGTAGTAACAAAGAAGTTGATGATCGAGTGCCAATGATAGAGAATGATGTCCAGTATACCGGAGATTTGGCGGTGTTGCAGTTTTGCGTTATAACGGAAGATGGTGCAGGTGTGTTTTATATGACTATACGAAATAAACCGCATCACCTTTATTTTTCAAATGCAAGCGCACGCATAAAACGGAAAGTTCGATATGAAGAACGATGTAAAGATGGGCCAACCTAGCTTGTTGGCCTCTGATCTAGAAGGCGTTTTGATCCCTGAAATCTGGGAAGCAATCGCCGAAAAAACCCAAATAAAAGAGTTGTTTTTAACGACCCGCGACATCGCCGATTACGACGCGCTGATGAAGTTACGCCTCCAGGTGCTGACTGAACATCATGTTACCATGGCGGATATTCATGAAGTGATTCAGACGGTTGAGCCCCTCCCCGGTGCGGCCGAAATGATCAACTGGATTCGCAACCAAACGCGCTTGATTATCATTACCGATAGTTTCTATGAATTTTTGACGCCACTCTTGCCCAAATTGGGCTATCCAACCATCTTCGCCCACTCGTTACAGGTGGACGAGCAAGGCATGCTGTGCGGCTACCAGTTGCGGCTGACCCAAGGCAAACGCAAGGCAGTCCAAGCGTTAAAGGAAATTGGTTTTCGAGTAATGGCCTTTGGGGATTCTTACAACGACACCGCGATGCTGGCGGAAGCCGATTTTGGGGCGCTTTTCAATCCGCCAGCCAAAGTCGTCGCCGACTTTCCCCACTTTCCTGTGGTCACAAATTATGAGCAGCTTAAAGTTTTGGCAACTGACTTTCTAAAGGTCTGATGGTAAGTGACGATTTTAATGGCTGAATGATCGCATTAACCTTGTCGCTTGAGCCATTAAAATCGTCACTCAAAGATCGGCATTATGCAATCTATCGGTCTATTCTATGGCAGTACCAATGGCGCCACCGCCCAAGTTGCCCAGATGATCCAAGGTGAATTTGAAAGCACCCTGGGTACAAAAGTGGAGCTTTTTGATATCGCAGAGTTTTATCTGGAATCAATGATGGATTTTGATGATTTAATCCTAGGCGTCTCAACGTGGAACATCGGCCAGTTGCAGAAAGATTGGGAAGCTGTTTTTGAAGAATTTGACACCCTCGACCTGACGGGTAAAACGATTGCGCTGTTCGGGCTGGGAGACCAAATTGGCTATCCCGACACATTCTTGGACGCCCTCTTTTTTATTGCGGACAAGGCGCGGGAACGCGGTGCGCACTTAATTGGCAGTTGGCCAGTGGCTGGCTATCAATTCGATCAATCCTGGGCGGTGGAGGATGGCCGATTTATTGGCTTGGCCTTGGATGAAGATAATCAACGTGATCTAACCGGCGCGCGCGTCGCTGCCTGGGTGGAACAAGTGGCAATGGCGTTTGGTGCCAAAGATCGTTTGGGTAATTAAAGATGAGCACAGATAAAATCCAGGCGCAAAGCCAGCCAGCGCCAGAAAAAACAACGTGGGTGGCAAATATTGCCAAACCCGCAGGGTATATTTTAGCGATCTCTTATCCTGTTTTGGCGTTATCGACGGGCTTTCGCGCCGTCTATCAATTATTCTTTAAAGCAGGGTTGACCAATCACCTACCGTCCCTCCTCACGGGTGTCACAGCCATTTGCTACTTGCTGGCCACCTTTGGGTTCGCCTATCGACGGCGCTGGACCTGGTGGCTATCGGTGTTGGTGCTCATGGCCGAGATCGTTCTAACGCTGAGTGTAGGCATCTGGAGTCTGCTTGATCCGCTCACCGTCGGTGAAACGGCTTGGCGCCATTTTGGCGCAGATTATGGTTATTTTCCGCTCTTCCAGCCAATGCTAGGTCTACTCTGGTTGTTCTGGCCCCCTACTTTAGTACAATATGGTCTCAAACAGGCGAAATCACGCATGTAGACCCGGCAGGAAAACAAAAACTTTAATCATTGATCGCGGTGCCCTTTAAGTCGTTATCAATGATTAATTCAGCTGATAATATAACAGGATTACTTATGACTATGCGAATTGTCGTTGCCAGTGACCATGTTGGCTTTTTACTCAAACCGATGGTGCTGGACGAGTTAAGGCGGCTGGGCCACACCGCCGTTGATCTCGGACCAGAAAGCCCTC
>JAPLGZ010000312.1 GCA_026389895.1 Chloroflexota bacterium
AGTCCCTGTGAAAGTGGGTGATATGGATGAGGTGCGGGTTGGCATGCGCGTGGCCGCGATTGGCAATCCATTTGGCCTGCAAGGCACCCTCACCAGCGGCATTGTCAGCGCGTTGGGGCGTTCAATCCCGTCGCGCGAGAACTACAGCATTCCCAACTCGATTCAGACCGATGCTGCGATCAACCCAGGCAACTCTGGTGGACCTTTGCTCAATGATCGCGGCGAAGTGATCGGTGTTAATGCCCAGATTCGCTCAGAGCGCGAAGCCAATAGTGGCGTCGGCTTTGCCATTCCGGTCTCACTTGTTGCACGGGTTGTGCCGGCTTTAATTACCAGTGGCGTCTATCATCATAGCTATATTGGTGTAAGTGGCAAGACGCTCAGTCCCATTTGTTCAGAAGATTTAGGGTTGGCGAAAGAGACCAGAGGCGCCTATATTAATCAGGTGCTGGCAGGGACGCCGGCCGATAAAGCAGGATTGCAAGCGGGCAATACAGCTTCGCACACCAAATATATCGGTATTTGTCCGCAGGACGCCGGCGGGGATGTGATTCTCGCCGTGAATGATCAACGGGTGATTAGCTTTGACGAGGTGCTGATCTATTTGGAACGCTATACCAGCCCTGGCGATACGGTAACTTTCAAAGTATTGCGTGGTGCCCAAGAAATAGAGATTGAAGTGACCCTTGGCGAGCGACCTAAGAGTATCCTGACGCCGTAAGCTGTGGCCGACAATCGAGCGCCTTTAACCAACAGTGAAAGTCGATCAGTCCTCGATCTCGATGGTATGCTCTGAAGTGCCGCGTTGCCAGAGTCCGTTGGCATCCCCCGTGGCCCAGGAAGAACGAATGTGGATTGTGCGCCGTGGGCGTCGCGTGGTTGGCGTCTCTTGACGCGCCGCTAGTGGGGTGGTCTGCGGTGGCGCTGAAGGCGTTTTCGGGACGACAATTGTATTGTTTGCGGCACTCTGGGCCAGGTAATTTTGCACCAACTTCCAGCCTGCTCGAATGGCCAGGCTAGCCACACCGGCCAAGATTGGCAACGCCGCTTTACCAATCGTCGCTGGCAACATCTGGCGGGGTGCTGGTAGGCCTGCTTGGGTATCATAACCACAGTGGGCGCAGAATTGGGCATCCAAAGCACTGCTTTTGCCACACTGCGGACAAATCCGTTGAATTTCACTCATTGTACACCTCGTTATTGAACCATCCACTTTGCATAGACAACAGTTTATCACTGATAATAGACAGTCGTCAACCAAATTTAGCTGGAAGATGGGTTGTTGGAAGACGAATTGTCTGAAGAGAGATTATTTGTAGCGTAGGAGCTTTTGTTCGATGCCCGATTCACTCCGTTTAGCGGATGGCGGTTATATGCGCCGCCCCGATGTCCAGAATATTATCCATGCGCTTTACGACATGCAGTGTATATCGATTGTTGGCTTTAGCAACATTGGTAAATCTGCCTTGCTGCGCTTGTTGGCGCAGACGGACGTTTGGGCGCAGGAATTGGGGGAGGCCGGGCGCGAATTCTTGCCGGTCTATATCGACTGCAACCGCATGTTAGAGATGAGCGATCATGGCTTTTATGAATTGGTGTTGCGTTGTTTGCAAGAGAGCAATGAGCAATTGGCTGCCATGCCAGAGTTGATCGGCGCTTACGAGACCCAGGTGGCCCCTACAAGCGAGTTCCAAGTGCCGCTCAGTTTTAACAAAGGCTTGACTGCGGTCATTCATGCCTCGCGTTATAAACTCATTCTGCTGTTAGACGAATTTGATGAACCCTTTGCGCACATTGATTCGCGCGTTTTTATCAATTTGCGCGCCCTTCAAGATCGCTTTAATACTCGCCTGAGTTTTGTTACAGCTACCGTTCAACCTTTGACACGCCAGCGCTCGGAAGACCATTGCGGCGAGTTTTGCGAACTTTTCAGCGATCGCATCTGGTATCTGGCCCCACTGACGCGTTCAGATGTTGATCGCCTGGTGCGCGGCTACATGGCGGCATTTGAGGCAAAATTTACCACGAGCGATATCGACTTTATCTATGAATGGGCTGGTGGCCATCCGCGCATGGTAGAATGGGTTTGTCGGACGTTGGATACGGCGCTTGAGCAGACCGCCGCCAAATTAGAAGATCCGACCGAGCATTGGCAACTGCAACGGGAAGTGGCGCGCAATTTGCGTATCGACGAAAACCTGACCGCCGAATGTAGCAAAATTTGGGAGAGTTGCAACAAGGCCGAACAGAACGAATTATTAGCCCTCGCCCAAGCCGACCACCAGCCGAACCCAACCGTCTTGGCGGAGTTGCAGCGCAAACACATTCTTTTAAAAGTAGAAGGCAAACCCCAGTTATTCTGCCGCCTTTTTGCCGAATATATCCAAGGCAAAGTCGTAAACGCGCAACCCCATTCCAACGCGCTGTCGGTCGATGTGGCAAGCGGCGAAGTATTGGTCGGCGGTAAACGTTTGGAGACGTTGACGAATCTGGAATATAAATTGATTCTGCTTTTGTTTCAGAACCCCGATAAAATTGTGGATAAATACCAAATTGTCACCAATGTTTGGGGCGAGAGTTATATTGATGAAGTCGATGATGCGCGCATCGAAAAGCTGGTGAGCCGCTTGCGCCAGAAGATTGAAGAAGATCCCGGCTCGCCGCGCTTTTTGACCACCGTGCGCGGTCGCGGCTATAAACTCGCCCTACTATAGGGATCAACCGTGACTTTTATTCTGTAACACCTGTGATCTATCCCAGAAGCCGGGTCCTAGGCCAGTCACATTGATTGCTTAACATTTACCACCTACCGCTCTATTGTGCTTATTTGCACAACCAAAATTTGGGTGCATCGTCAATTGTGGCTATACTTGTAACATATCCATAATTGTACTACCTTTGGAGGAGAAATCGCATGACGGAAGTCGCAGAAGCTACTACGCTGCCCCTGGGAAGCACCGCAGCGGGAGAAAAACAAGTCACGAATCAGTTAGTATTCCAAGGCACGCGGCGCAATATGGTGGTTGGTATCGCCATGCTAGCCACCGCTGGTTTAGCCTTTACGATGAATCTAACCCATGTCTTTTTTGCCAGTGCCATGGCATGGACCTTTGCGTTGTGGGGCGGTCTGTTGTTGTATAGCAATCTGTTAGACTATTACGAAACCTATACGGTGACTGACGCCGGCTTGCTGATTAAGAACCCATTACGCCCGTGGGGGGCGGTAAAAGTCTGGGATTGGGCGCATCTCAACCGTGTCGATATTGTGGTTAAGCGCACCGAGGCCAACGTTGAAGACGCGGTGATGCAGGTCTACTATACTCCAGAAGGTGAAATTGTGATCGAGCGCGAAGATCGAGCCTACGATCCAGAATTAGTCCGCTTGATCATCGAACGCGCCGGGCTCAAGCCAACTGATCCGAGCAACCCCAAAGATTTGACCCAATTGCCGCCTGGCAAAAAGATGTATGCGTGGAATAAGGCTGGCCGGCTGGCCGGCGGTTAAATAATTGAATAAGCGATTTTGAATAGAAAAAGCCAGGGATGATCTATTATCCCTGGCTTTTTTGTGCGTAGGTGCGGTTTTTAACGGAATGCCGCGTAAGTCCCACATCCTTTAGGTTTGGGATATAAGGGGCTAAGTTGTTCGGATAGCGACTGCTAGCCGATGCTTCAGCATGACCCATGTTGTCCTTTCCCCACTTGTTGATTTTTGTGTTTTAAGTAAACAAGTGTTATAATATGGATATGCTTAAAACGTACAAGTATCGTATTTATCCAAGTAAAGCGCAAACGACAATTCTTGAGCAACAACTTGAGGAATGTCGCTGGCTTTACAATAAAATATTGGAGACACGCAAGAACGCTTACGAATTGGAAGCGAAGT
>JAPLGZ010000782.1 GCA_026389895.1 Chloroflexota bacterium
GTGTCAATCTTGCGAACCACGGGCGGCCACAAGGGCCGCACCCTACGGAGACAACTCTCATTTGTTGCGGCTGATTTGCTATAACAAGAGAAAATCGCGCCCAAATAGCTCCCAACGACTAGAATTTAAGCCGCCTCGGTGACTTGCTATTGGCAGCCGCGGGATTTATCACCGCAAAAAATTCCTCAATCAAAAATCCCCCATTGGGGCCGTACCCGTAAAAAATCTTGCTTTGACAGGGAGCCTAATTAACTTTATAATCAAAACTACCTAGTTTTGCTTGTGCCGTATTGACCAATCAAAAGGTAAGCTTTGGCTTGCTGTAACCAAGAGGAGAACTAAGGATGTCCTACGAAATCTCACGTCGCCGCTTTTTGCAGGCGGCCGGTGTTGGCATGAGTTTGCCTTTCCTGTCGCAATTGCTTGTCGCCTGCCAGGTGGCAGCGCCGGGCAGTAGCACAGCGATCAGCGAGATCGTCTGGTCACGGGGCGATGATCTGCGCACCCAGGATCCCCAACTGATCGGTGGCCGCATGGAAGGCGAAATCAACCGTTGCATCTATGATCAACTATTTGATATTGCCCCAGATGGCTCACAGATTCCCTGGTTGGGCACGAAGTGGAGCAGCAACGCAGAAGGCACTGTCTGGACGGTCAACATGGAAGGGGGGGCGAAGTTTCATGATGGCTCACCGGTGACTTCGGCGGATGTCAAATTCACCTATGATCGTCTATTGGCGAACCCTACTTTTCAACATTCGACGCCCTTCGTCGATCTGCTAGCCAGTGTCGATGCGCCCGATGCCACCACCGTGGTCTTCAATTGTTCCAAACCGGCGCCCTTGTTCAATTTATTGATGGGTGAACATATTCTTTCCAAGAAGTCTGCCGATGAAAATGGTGAGAAGTTCTGGGAAAAGGCGATTGGCAGCGGCCCCTTCCGTCACAAAGAATATGTCAAGGGCGAATATTGGCTGGGTGAGGCGAATGAAGATTACTGGAAGAAGGACCTGATCAAGGTTAAACAACTGCGCTATCGACCAATCAGCGAAGAAGCGACGCGCGTGGCGGCTTTGCGTTCGGGCGAAGTTGATATCATTGCCAACGTCAGCGGTGAATTGGCCGAAGAGTTGAGCAAGGATCCGAACATTGCAATCTATCGCAAACCGTCGCTCGACCATCTCTATTTATTGACCCAGAATAATCGCCCGCCGTTTAACAATCCCGATGCGCGCCAAGCTGTGAATCTGGCGCTGAATCGCGACGCGTTGGTCAAGAATATTGTCAAAGCGGGTCAGGTGATCGGTGGACACATCCCGCAAGGCACAGTGGGTTACGACGACAGTTTGAAGCCAGTGCCCTATGATCCAGATCAGGCGCGCAAGTTGTTGGACAAAGCGGGCGTAAAATCAGGCACCAAAATCGAAGTTAAAGCCCACCCTGAGTGGTTTGCCAAAGGCAAGGAAGTGATGGAGTATGTAGCGAACGCGCTCCAGGAGATTGGCTTCCAGGTCGATCTGCAATTCCTGGAACCGGGCGCTTACACCGAAGCACGCAAGGCTGGCAGCTACGATCTAGCCTTGCAACAGGGTGGCAAAGCCAACAATCCCTGTAGCCAGTACAAGACTTTTTACGTCACCGATACCTATGGCTCAGGCTTTGGTCCGCAGCACCCAGACTTTCAAAAGAAAGTTCAGGATGCGTGTATTGAAGTGGATCAGACCAAAGCTGATGCCTTGTACAAGGAGATCCAGAAACAGATCTACGATGAATCGGTTGAAATCCAACTGTATCGCCAAGAAAATATCTGGGCCGTACGCAAGCGCATCACTGGCTTCCAACCGTTCTCGCCAGACGCAACCCGTCCGTGGGAAGGCATGGCGATTAGTGGTTGAGGATTGAGGGAAAAGCGTGAAGCGTGATGAGTGATGAGTGAGATCGTACGTTGATCTTACTCATCACTCATCACGCTTCACCCCTCACGCATCATTCAATCGACGAACATAACCTTATGGGAACGTATATTCGCCGCCGATTGCTCCAGGCGATCCTCGTCGTCTGGGGCGTTTCGGTCTTAGTTTTTTTCTTATTGCGGCTGGCGCCTGGCGATCCGGTGCTACTGCTGTTGGCCGAGACCGCCGAGCCAGCTCAGATAGCCGCGGCCCGCGCCAAATGGGGGCTGGATAAACCGATCTACGTCCAATATGGGGTCTTCCTCAACCGTGCACTGCATGGTGATCTTGGCGACTCGCTCTTCTTTCAAGAACCGGCCCTCGGCATCTTGCTAGAGCGCATGCCCGCCACGCTCCAACTTTCCGCAGCAGCACTACTCTTTTCACTTGGCCTCGCCATTCCGATTGGCCTGCTGTCAGCACTCAAGCGCGATACTTTCTGGGATTACCTGGGCACGAATATTGCTATGCTCGGCCAGGCAGTGCCGCCCTATTGGCTGGGCATTATGTTAATTTTGCTCTTTTCTGTCAACTTGCACTGGTTTCCAACCTCGGGCCGGGGCACATGGCGTCATCTGGTATTGCCAGCGGTCACACTCGGTTCAGTGTTGATGGCGTTGATCACCCGTTTGGTGCGTTCCGGTATGTTAGATGTGCTGGGCGAAGATTATGTGCGCACAGCCCGTGCCAAAGGCCTACGCGAACAGACCGTCATCATCCGCCATGCGCTGCGCAATATTCTCATTCCGTTGGTCACCGTGGTCGGTCTCCAACTAGGTGCACTCTTTGGTGGCGCGGTAATCACCGAAAGCATCTTCGCCTGGCCAGGCGTCGGACGGCTGGCGCTGCAAGCGATCAGTGCGCGCGACTATCCGTTGGTACAGGCTGCGGTGCTGGTGATCTCGGTGATCTATGTCTTTCTCAACCTGGCCGTTGACCTGATCTATGTCTATCTCGACCCACGGATTCGTTATCAGTAAACGAGGACGATCTTTTGTATGAATGAAATTGAAATCTCATGACGACTACTTCGCTTCAGCCGGGCGCGCCACTAGCCGCAGAGCAATCCGCGGCGCGCCAAGATCAGCGCCGCCAGGCAACTTTCGTACAACGGTTTCGGCGGAGCCGCCGCGCTGTGAGTGGCTTGCTCTTTTTGTTACTCATCACGGCGATTACCCTCTTGGCGCCGGTCATCGCGCCCTATCCAGAGCGCGATCAGAATCTGGATCGCGTGCAATTGCCGCCCTTTTCCACCTCATCAGAAGGCACCTACCATCTATTGGGGACAGATGCGCTCGGGCGCGATCTGCTATCGCGCATAATGTATGGTGGGCGCGTCTCCTTGTTAGTGGGCATTACGGTGGTTGCGGTTGCCGGTCTGATTGGTGTGCCGCTGGGCTTGATTAGTGGTTTTTTCGGCAACTGGATCGATACTGTCATCATGCGCCTGGTTGATATTCAACTGGCGGTGCCCTTTATTCTGCTCGCCATCGCAATCATGGCCGTACTGGGTACGGGGCTGTGGAATGTGATCCTGGTGTTAGGGTGTAGTGGTTGGGTGGGCTATGCACGGATTGTACGCGGCACGGTGTTGAGTTTGCGCGAACAGGCGTTTATTGAAGCCGCGCGCTGTACTGGCCTATCCAACTGGCGGCTGGTCATGCGTCATCTGTTGCCGAATGTGTGGACGCCGATCATTATCCTGGCCACGCAAGGTGTGGGCGGCGCCATCCTGGCCGAATCATCGCTGACCTTTCTAGGGTTGGGGATCTCACCCTTGATTCCGACCTGGGGTTCGATGATCGCCGACGGGCGCAACTATCTCACGACCGCGTGGTGGATCTCCGCCTTCCCTGGCCTGGTGCTCACCAGCACTGTGCTGTCAATCTATTTTCTAGGCGACGGTCTGCGTGATGTGCTCGATCCACGGTTGCGCTTATAGGCAACAATGGGCAGCCAGTAGACAAGAGCATTTAGTTAGCGCGCCTCATTGGCACTTGCCATTGGGCGCGCTTCATTATTGGCAACGGGCGCATCCCAGAATTAAGGGGCAAGTCTTCCGGGAAGTGGTCAGGCACCCTTCGGTTAGCGAAGCCAAGTTTGACCACTTCCCGGAAGACGGAAGACGACTGGCACCCTCAATCTGGGATACACCCATTGGTAACCGCCCACTTGACCACGTATAGTGACGATGCTACACTGAAAGTATAAACAGTGTAGACATGTTGCAAGGAGAGACACGCGTATGGCTTCTCAACTTTTTGCGCCGCCACCACTCGCTGGAGATCAAGGTAGTTGGCCAGCGCAGGGTCAATGGCACTATGAAGACTATCTGCGTTTACCGGATGATGGTAAGCGTTATGAGATTATTGAGGGAGTACTTTACGTGGCGAATGCACCTGGGTACGACCATCAATTTACGGTTGCTGAAATTACTTATCATTTTCAAGTCTTTGTTAGAGAACATAAGCTTGGTAGGGTACTTAACTCGCCATTCGAGGTGCATCTCTCCGAAAGCTCGCGCCCGGTTCAACCAGACATCCTGGTTTTGACCAATGAACAACAACCTCCACCCGGCGCAAGTTTCTTCGATGGCGCACCTTTATTAATCGTCGAAGTAATTTCCCCAAGCTCCATTCGACTGGATCGGTATACAAAATTCGACGTCTACGAACGATCAGGCGTGGCTGAATATTGGCTGGCCGACCCGAAGACGCGTTCAGTTGAAGTGTATGTCCTCTCCAATGGCGAATATGCGCTCTTGGGGCAGTTCACGAATGAAGAATTGATCACATCCAACGTGCTGGCTGGGTTCAGCATTCAGACCAGTGCGTTATTTAGCGAAACCATTTATCCTCAGGAGCAACCGAATGCGTAAAGCCATTATTAGCGACAAAGCACCCAAGCCGCGCGGCCCCTATTCACCAGCAATGATCGCCAGTGGGCCGACGGTCTATGTCTCGGCACAGGGACCAATCGACCCCGCCACCGATCAATTTATCGACGGGAGTTTTGTGGAACAGGCCGAACGGGTCTTTCAAAATGTGACTGCGTTGCTGGAAGCCGCCGGTACTTCCTGGCAAAATGCGGTTAAGGTGACGATTGTGCTCGCCGACTTTGGCAATTTTGCGGCGATGAATGAAATTTATCTTAAGTATGTCATGGCCCCCTATCCCGCCCGCACAACGCTACAAGCGAAGATTGGCAACAGTGCGCTTGGCGTCGATTGTATTGCTGTGATGCCCGAAGCATGAAAACAAACGAGCATATCGGTCACCATTCATGGAACTAGTCGCGCTACAAGCTGAATTCGCCGCCATCCAAGGGGATCCGTCACTGGCGGTCGAGACAAATCTACAGGGCCGCGAAAAGGCCATTGATTACTTTCGTTTCGTAGGTGAAATTGCCCAAGCTCGCCGAGATGCCGGTGTCGCAGCCTTATATCAAAAGGCCCTGGCGTTACAAGCGCGTCTAGAGCAGATCAATACGCAACTCTTTGCCCGCCTACGGACCCAAATTCAGGCCGGCGCCTATACACGCCAAACGTTGCGCCAGCAATTCGACCACTTCACGCCTTACACCCCAGGTGACGGGGGCCAAGCGCATATCGGCTACGACGGTTTAGACATTTTATTGGGTGGTTTGTTTGAAAGCGAACCCCCACCCCAGGCCCGTCAGTCGCTCAGCGCCGAGATGGTGCACTACGAACCAACCCCGGCCCGCGCCATCCTTGATTTAGTAGATCGCCTTACGCTTG
>JAPLGZ010000857.1 GCA_026389895.1 Chloroflexota bacterium
GCCAGCCCAGGCCATTACGACGACCCAGGCAACGACAGGCACAACCGATGTGACGGCCACGAATGCGCTAACCGTAGCACCCACAGCATTGCCGACGCCGACCCAGGCGCCCATCGCCACGCGTGCCATCTTGACAGATACAGCTTATCAAGATGGCTTGACCAAGCTAGAAGAAAACCTCCAAAAGGTCGCTGGCATGGATCTGAGCGAATACCGCGAGGTAAAGCGTGCGCAGTTGTTGACCAGTAAAATGTCTAAAATTATTGGTGAAGAGAAGGTGCCACCTACGGAAGAAGAGATTCACGCTCGCCATATTCTGATCCGCGTGATCACGCCGACGCCGGCGCCTGCGGCTGGCGCACAACCGACAGAGACACCAACTGCGTTGCCAGCCGGTGCACCGCCCCCAACACCGGAACCCGCGCCACGCACCCAAGAACAGGCGATCGCCTTGGCCAAGCAACTGCGTGAGCAGATCTTGAAGGGCGAAAAGTTTGAGGATGTAGCGGCGAAATACAGTGAAGATCCCGCTAGCGCCGCCAAAGGTGGCGATCTCGGCTGGTTTGGCCATGCTGCGATGGTCAAAGAATTCGATGAAGCCGCCTTTGCGTTAAAGCCGGGTGATATCAGCGAACCAATTACGACAACCTTTGGCGTTCATTTGATCCAGGTAGTCGAAAAAGATCCCCAACATAAGTTGGAGGAGCAAGCACTGACGCAGAAAAGGTCGCAGGCTTACCAAGATTGGTTACAGGCCGAAGTGGCGGCAGCGAAGATTGTACGTCCAGAGGATCTGACGTCGAAGTTGCCACGTGATTTGCCAAGGCCAATCATCCAGCAGCAATAAGATCCTAATCAGACTTCCATATAAAACGGGCTGCCTTCAGCATAGAAGGCAGCCCGTTTTGCGTGAGACGAGATTCAAAATCCGCTTATTCCTTGACTCGATAATGCCAAATTTGCGCAGCGTGCTCGGCTTCATGCACCGCAAATTCATAAAACAGCCGTGCAGCTTCGCCTGTCTCACTCCACACATAATCGCCTTCGCTGGCCAGCTCTGCATCGCTGAACTTATCAAAGAGTCGCAAGGTGCGTCGATGATAGGTAGTGAGCCAATCCGCAACACCAATAATATCCAGGTCGCTTTTGGCCGCTAATAAGCGCTCATTAACGGCATCAAATTTGTGACTACCGGTTGCACCAACCGCCGGGAGCCAGGCTTGAAGCGCGGCTTTATCAGGTTGAGGCCACTGGCGCAGCACAAGATAGGCAAATTCGTTCCAACTGAGCACATGGGCTAATACATCACGGATCGACCAGTGACCACAAACTTGCGCAGAGAGGATGGTCGCTTCTGTCATCCCGGCAATGCTGTCCATCAGGTTAATGTGCTGCTGGGCGAGAAATTTACGCAAGTCGGCGCGTTGCCAGCGTTGCATAGAACCACAATAGCGCTGCAATTCGGCGGTATGGGTTTGGGTATGGCGCACCATGTGTTCAAGGAGATGGGACAATGAGGAGACATCTTCGTAGATTGGATAGGTTGCGGCCAGATGTTCTGGGCTCAAACCCTGCGCGAATTCAACTAAACGCTGGCGCGCCAGATCGGCTTCAGCGATGATCACAGCCCAATCCCGTTGGCTGTCGATCTGGGCACGCTGTTCGTTATCATGTGATGGCCAGACAATCGTTCCGATCGTTTCGCCACGCATTGCGGCCTGCATCCGGCGCAATTGAAAATCATCCCAAAATGCCACATGCGCCACCAAACTTTTGGGCGACCAGCCGCTTTGTAAAGAAGCCTGCGCCACTTCCTCCGCCTCTAAGAGCGCCAAAGCTTCACCCAAATCTGCGTATGATCGTTGCAATCGCTCGGCGTATGGTGTAGGTGTTGCTGTTGTCATCGATTTTCCCCTCTTTTCATTTGGCATCTCGCCAGCTTATCTTACAAAAAACCGGATAAAAGTACAAATCAATTGACCGAGGCATATTTGTACTTTGACGCTGGCGGGTTGATAACAAAAAATAGGCGATCAGTAGGCTGGGAACGGGCCAAGATCGTGGTAATTATATAAAGTTTCTGCGAACCAATCCCCTCCATAAAAAAGGTCGGTCGTCCGTGGACGACCGACCTTTTTTCAACCCAACTACTCGATAATAACCTTATCACTAGCACTCCGCCCAAAGACTTCTGGCGAGTACATCTCTTCGGCCTTCGCCGGTGGCACCACAAACTGGCCAGGTGTCGTGGCGCGTGCAATATACGAATAGTTGTAGACGCCATCCCAAAGTAATGTGGTGAAAGCTTCGGCCCGTTCGTCACGCAAGTTTTGATGCTCGAACCACGAGCCCCAGAACCACCAACCCGTGCCCCGCTCTTTCGGATCTTGGGGAATATGCTCGGCCACACTCAGCGCGGGGTTAATGATCTCCAAGCCGGCGGGCAACGGATCGACCAGTGCAACATTATAGCGGCGATTT
>JAPLGZ010000433.1 GCA_026389895.1 Chloroflexota bacterium
CGCGCATGCGTTTGCCCGTGACGATTAACGTCTGTTCTGGTGCCAGGCCAGGGAGCAACTGGTCAAGCACAAGGGTCGCCCCTTGCAGTGGATCGGTGATCGGCTGGGCGGCCAGCGCGATCGCTTCACTTTGGGCATAGACGCTTGTCGTGCGCGGTGAGAATTTTTCCGTCTGTTCCCCGCTAATTTCCAGGCGGGTCGTCTTCAACGTCAAGTTATAATCGCTTTGCGTCTCTTCACTGATTGCCTGCACCTGAAAAACTTCAACCCAATCGGGCGCGCTCAATACCACCCAACTGGCCTTGGTGATGGCGCTATAAACGGCGTCTAAATGGATGCGCTTGGTTCCCGTCGCCAATTGGGCGTCTGCCCAGCTGTTCTGGCGGTTGGCGTAAATGCCTGGGATAAAGACCGCGTTGCCCTGGGCGTCTTTCTGTGGCGAAATTTCGCCGATGCGCAGTGAAACCGGCAGCGTGTGCCAATCGGGCGCATTATGGCCGAACAGATTGGCGCGTAATCGCAAGGCGTAGACCTGTGGATGCTGTTGCGCGGGTTCTTTGTGCGGCGTCAGCGCGCCCAACGCGCGATCCAGCGTCACCACGGTATAAGAGGGGCCACTCACTGGCGTCACGGTTCTAACTGCTTGAGCGCGGCGCAGATCCCAGTTTTCATTGCCAGGATCGTTTTGGCGTTCGTCGCCGATCAGCAATAAGGCGTCGCCGGGTTTGATATTGGTGGCGGCGCCCTGGAGGTAAAGTTCGGTGTCGCCAAACTTTGGCAACTGGTATTGAAAGGTTTGCGGTTTGAGCCGATTCCAAACGACGCGTGCCTCGATTGGTTCGATCGTTTCAAAGACCTGGGGCTGTTCGTCCTGACCGGGCAGACTTTGTACTTTCGTGCCCACTGGAATCAGCGCTGAAGTGGGCGCGCTGGGGGCCGTCTCCATTTCAAAGGCAAGAAAAGTGCTGGCCGCCACGCCTGGATTGAGTTCATAGCCAATGGCGCGTGCCAGCGCCAACACCGAAAGGCGCTCGGTTGCCGTGCGCAGATAGCCTTCGTTGGCAATGCGCTCCTGGTAGAAGGTGAGCACATCCAGCATGGTGGCGCAGGCATCTAATAGCGCCACGGACGGATCATCGTCGCGGCGCGTGGTCAATGCAGCCAAACCGCCTGGCCCGGACAAGTCGGCCAGCATGGTCGTTTTAAAGCTGCCATGCGTCCCCACGCGATAGGCCACAGTCGACAGACCGGGCAAATTGGTTAAAGGTTGCGGCGTCAGTTGGGTAATGCCTTCACAACAGCCACAAGGGTCGAGTGTCTGATCGTCAGAAGCCATAGTCATTCCTGTGTGTTCTCTAGATGTCTAGTTAACCCGACATGTTGGTGCGGAGCGCCGAGCATTAAAATGCTCGGCTGACAATAGCAAGTGCCTGAGGGCACTAGGTATTTAGTCGCTGAGGCGACTTCCTGAACCTGTCAGCACAGGGTTTTAACCCTGTTGCTGTTGCTGGAAAAGGGCCGGGTCGCTAGTATAGATGTCAAATCGAGTGGGGGATTTTAACCCCCTCCTAACCTCCCCCTGGTAAGGGGAGGAACTGATCCTTCGCTTGTCCCTGATTGCCCAGTGGCGTAAAGGCGTCATCTGGTTCCTCACCAAAACTGGAAGGGTAGATGGAGGAAAACGCCATAATCATTCAATTTGCATTGTAGATTGATGCCGGCCCTACACCCCTCCCCGCATCACAAAGTCAATTTTGCCGTTTTCGGGAAAGTTCGGATCATTGTCAAGCCGAATCACTTCAAATGACCCGACGGTTAAAAGGCCGTTTTGAAGGGCTTGCTGGGCGGTTTGGCCAAAGCGTTGCAGCTTTTGGATCTCCATTGAATCTACCCCGGCCACCTGCAAGGCTGTTTCATAAAGCTGGCTGACATAGAGCGGCTGGCCAAAGGTGAAATTGTCGGGATGGAAGAAGCCA
>JAPLGZ010000088.1 GCA_026389895.1 Chloroflexota bacterium
TCGGCTACAAAATCCATGCCACCGATTTTCCAGGTGCCGGTTAATGTGATGGGGAAGCTCTGAACCACGCCAAATAGTTCACCATGCGCCAACCCTGGAGGACCCTGATGATCATCACCCCCGTGATCATCGCCGTGGTCGACAGAAGCACAGACAAAATCTTGTTTTGTTTCGATCCGTTGCGCCGTGGCTGGCGTTGTGGACTTGTCGCTCTTTACCTGGACACAAGCGCCCACCGCAAACGACCCATAGCGTTGTCTTAGTTCGGTAGTTGTGGTGACCACGTAGGTGGTGCCGCTAATCACCCAAGTGCCCAGCAGGCCATTCATAGGCAGACTTTCGATGCGCCCATGCGGATCATTGCTGTGATTTCCACCGTGTCCACCGTGATCGTCGGGCGGAATGGTTCCGTTTGGATCGGGTGTTCGGGTCGCCTCAGGCGTTGGCACCCCATGCCCATCACAATCGCTAGCCGACTGACTCTCAATTTGAAGGGCTCGATTTGTCGCACCATTCACTTCGTATCTGACCTTGGCACAACTGCCCACTTGCAGCAGGCCTGCTTCTTGTTTAATTTCGGTGGCGCTGGTGGCGCTAAAGGTGCGCCCCCCGATCACCCAAGTACCAGCAAAGCCAGCCGCTGGCCTCGCTTGAACAGCGCCGCGCCAGTCGGCTCCGCCGCCATCAACCGAGGCTGCTTGCAAAGTTTGTGAATACATAAAGGTCGCCGTCAATGAGATTAATAGGGTCCCAATGATAGTGACCAACATAGGCGTCATTCTTAAATTTGACATTCGCCAGAACTTCATTTGTCTTACCCTCCAGTAAAAGCTAACGGTTTAAAAGTTGATGTTATCGCGGCTCAGACCATCACGAGCCAGCATTTGTTATATCTAAAGAGGGGCTAAGTGGATCGAAAAATACATGGATAACACACTACTTACAAAATTGGCGATTCTTGGCTGGGCAAATAGTGGCTGGGAAAATGAGCACTGCTCTTTTTATTTAATTGACAAAAGCAACTGTATTATAGATAATGGCAACTAATGGTGGATTCTGCTCATAAAAGCGAGGTAACTATATGCCAACCAAAAACTTGGACGATAAAATTAGGGCAGTTCGGCACTTTAATCGTTTTTTTACCCGGCAGATTGGCGTTTTGCGCGAAGGGCTCTTGCATAGTCCCTATTCCCTGACCGAAGCGCGCGTTCTCTTTGAATTAGCCCAGCGCGACAATTTGACTGCTGCCCAACTCTGTCGTGAATTAGGTCTGGACGCGGGCTATCTCAGCCGCATGTTGGCGCAATTGGCCCAACAAGGGCTGATTGATAAAGTGCGCGCTGAAAATGACGAACGTCAACGTCTCTTGCGGCTGACCCCAGAAGGCAAAGCTGCCTTTGCCCGGCTTGACCAACGATCACGCGATGAAGTAGGCGAATTACTGCGCGAGCTTCCTGAAAATGACCAGCAGCGTCTGTTGGATGCCATGCGAACCATTGAAGGCATTCTTGGCAAAGGCTTTAAATTTTCTGAACCGTTTTTCCTGCGACTGCATGAACCTGGCGATATGGGATGGGTCACCCACCGCCACGGTCTGCTCTATGCTCGAGAATATCAGTGGGATGAACGCTTTGAGGCTTTGGTGGCGCAAATCGTTGCCGATTTTATCAACAACTATCAGCCTACGCGTGAACGCTGCTGGATTGCAGAGATGGAGGGTGAGATCGTTGGCTCGGTCTTTGTTGTGCAGGCCAGCGAAACTGTGGCCAAACTTCGCCTGCTGCTGGTCGAGCCTAAAGCGCGTGGTCTGGGGCTTGGCACGCGCCTGGTTGAAGAATGCATCCGTTTCGCGCGCCGTACAGGCTATCAAAAGCTGATGCTTTGGACCAATAGCGTACTCGTAGAAGCCCGCCACATTTATCAAAAAGCGGGGTTTGTGCTGATCGCCGAGGAGCCGCACCATAGCTTCGGCCATGCGCTTATTGGGGAAACTTGGGAATTGTCGCTTTGAGGTTTTTGTCCACCAGCAACGCCCGATGATCGACAATGGGGTTGCCATGTAACAGGGCATCTGTGGGTTAAAAGGCGCAGACAATGCATCCACCATTGTCTGCGCCTTTACTTTGTTGTATCTGGCCGCTCAGCTAGGGAAAGGTGCAAGCACAGTCATAAAGGTGAGCAATTGGTCACCTGGGTTATCGACGCCATGGGGCACGCCCGCCGGGGCCAGAATCAAGGTTGCAGATTCACAGCGCTGTTGCTGATCCCCAACGGTAAAAAGCCCACTGCCAGCCACCACATAGTAAAATTTGTCTTGATCGGCGTGATCATGCAGATGTTGGCTTTGGCCTGGTAACAGACAATTCAGACCGACCAACAGGTGTTCACTTTGGAAAAATGTTGTTTTATAGGGCTTATCCACGCGCCCTTGCGCATGATCGAGCGGTTGAATAAAATATTCGGTTGACATAAACAACTCCCTACGGAAAAATTATTTAACGCTGCTCTTGGAGATAGGCTACGGCCGCCCCGGCTAGCAGCGCAACCCCTGTCGGCAGCATGCGTTCATCAAAATCGAAGGTTGGATTATGATGTGGGCTATGCATAGGTTGTGCTGGGTCAGACGCACCGACCAAGATAAAGCAACCGGGCGCGCGATTGAGGAATTCCGACATATCTTCTGCCACCATCATTGGCTTGATCTGCGTTACCTGTTCCGCGCCAACAATCTGCTCCGCTACCGTCTGCATTAATGCTGCACCCGCCACCGAATTAATCGTAGCCGGACAATCACTGGGAAAGCTGATTTCGCACGTGGCGCCATAGGCCTGGCAGATGCCATGCGCCATCTCCGTCATCCGTTGTTGGAGGAACTTATGCATTTTGTCATCAAACGAACGAATCGTACCTAGCAACTTGGCTTGCGCTGCGATGATGTTATAAGCCTCACCGCTATTAAAAGAACAGACGCTTATCACGGCTGTCTCGGAGGGATCCACATTGCGCGCCACAATACTTTGCCAGGCAACGACAATCTGGCTCGCCGCCAAGACGGCATCGACCGTCTCGTGTGGCACCGCCCCATGACCACCGCGGCCATGGACAATTAACTCAAATTTGCCGGCGGTCGCCCACAAGGGCCCTGATTGCACCACCACCTGATTGAGTGGCAACCGGCTCCATAAGTGCAGGCCAAAGGCCGCGGTCGGTTTTGGTTCGGTCAGCGCGCCGTCATTGATCATCGCCAGCGCGCCACCCAAACCTTCTTCGGCGGGCTGAAAAACTAACTTGACCCGGCCCGGCAATTCATTGCGCCGCTTGGTTAAAAGCTGTGCCACACCCATCCCAATCGCAGTATGACCATCGTGGCCACAGGCGTGCATGACACCGTCGTTGCGCGAGCGATAGGGCAGATCATTCTGTTCGAGGATCGGCAAGGCGTCCATATCAAAGCGGAGTAAAACGATGGGTGCATCGTTTGCCGCCTCATCATTTTCAATCATCGCCACGACACCGGTTTTGCCCACACCGGTGCTTACCTCTAATCCCAATTCGCGTAAATGATCGGCCACGACGCCGGCTGTGCGCACTTCTTGAAAGCCCAACTCCGGATGTTGATGGAAATCCCGCCGCCACGCGACAAGCGTGGGGAAAAGTGCTTCGGCTTCGGCTTTGAGCGTTTGATAGATCGTCATAAATTCTCTCTTAAGGTTATAGGCAAAAGGATAAGGCAATTTTACACATCGATCTATTCTATCTTACTGGCGAATTCGCCGCAAAGCAAACTGGGACAAGCAATTGCTTGTCCCAGAGGATATTTATGTTGTTAGGCGCTAACCCGTGTTGCACCTTGCCTGGTTTTGCCTTGGATTATCCCTTAGTACCGAGTCTCTTATCTTACGGTTAATCCTTTGTCAGGGAAAAACCGACGATCATCGGCATATGGAATTTTAATTTATTCTCTGTGGAAATTACGGGTGTGGCGGTGGCGATGAATAGGGGCTGTTTGTTGTCTGGTCTGCGGCGCAACGGTTGCCTGACTGACCGGTCTCGAAATTGTATCGTCGCGCTGTAGAGACTTATGAATTCGCGGGGCAGCGTTCGCCAGGGGGGACAATTTGGTCAACAATAGCAACATAATAGCAGTCCATACTACAGGCAGTATTTTATTAATGATTTGATTCAACTTCGTCTCTAGTTGGGGTATCTTCATCTTTATCGATTCCTTTTCTATGCATGGGTGAAGTGGCTAGAGCAACCACTGCGACGAATAAGCGTCAGAAACACGATGAGCGAGTCTCTTTATAGGGTGATTGTAAGCCTTGACAAAGGATTGTGCATCCGCATAATGTCGTATATTTTTGAACGAGATAAAAGAAAATAATTACTTCCTCTGTCGGCCAAGAATTTATAGGGACTAACAAAATGTCGCCTGCTAAGTCATTCTGACTTCTAGGCGATCATGCCCTTTGTAAGGACGTGGTGTAGTTTGAATGGATGTTATGAATAGGGCATTGTTAAGGGTGAATATGGAGGAAACGCAAATTGTTTTGGTAAGCCGCCACTAAAAAAAAGCCGTCTGCACTGGCAGACGGCTTAAGGCTTATCATCAATCCGTAAAATCGGCGTGGAATTCGGTGGACAGAGGGTGCTTACGAAGAAGCGTCAGTTTGCTTTTGTTCAAAATGACCAAGTGAAATATGTTCGGGCATTCTGGTCTAGCACCAGGCTTTATGCACTTTTTTAGAACTCAGCGATCTAACGAATCGTCTAGGATTTTGTTGCTTGTGCGCACCTGCTCATATTTTTGGCGCGCCTGATTGAGCAGATCGCCCAGCCCGGCCAGCCTTTCCCGCAGATCGCTTTCGCTGTCACTCGCTTCCCAGGCCTCTCGCAGCAAATCTTCGAACGACTTTGTCCCTTCCATATTCCCAAGAATCAAATCTAGCTCGCCGATCACCATCTCGAACATGCGAATTTTACGGGCTAGTAGTTCAATGATGTGGGCTTCAATTGTTTCATTACAGCTTAGATTAAAGATCGTTACATCTTCGGTCTGGCCCAATCGGTGCAGGCGCCCTATGCGCTGTTCCACACGCATAGGGTTCCAAGGCAGATCGTAGTTGATCAATTGATGGCAAAATTGCAGATTACGACCTTCTGCGCCGCTCTCCGTGCTGACCATCACGCGTACGCCATTTCGCTCCTGGCCCTCGCCCCGAAAATCGGCCACGGCGGCCTCTTTTTGCTCAATGTTCAGGCCACCGTGGAACCCAATCGCATTGACACCCCAAGCGCGCAACTGGTTTACCATCGTGTCGAGCGTCTGGCGATATTCGGTAAAGATCAGAAATTTACCGGGGTGGCGTTCTAGAATTTCCCGCACGGCGAGTAGTTTGCGGCCAGTCGGGATCGATTCGGCCAGGGTTAGAAAACGCTGCAACTCGGCGCGTGTGCCTTCGCCATGCGCCCGATCTTGCACCATTTTGCGCAAGGTGGCAGCGACCGCCTGAGGGCTACTGCTCAGCTCTTTTTGCAGGGTGATCAAGGTTAGCCGCAAATGTTTGTCGCTGTCAATGCTGCGAAAACGCCGACGAATATAATCGGTCACGTCGCTATAGAGCAGCCATTCTGGCTCGCTGAGTTGGAGATGATAAATCGCCGCCTGCCGCCGCGGAAAGGTGATGTTTACTTTGCTCCGTCGGTTGCGGATCATCACATCATTCAGCAGACGCCGCAGTGAGCGCGCGTTTTTTGGTTGTCGCTCATCGGCCTGTTCCAAAAAATGATTGCGGAAAGCGCGCACGGTGCCTAACTGGCCCGGCGATAAGATGGTGATCAGGCTATAAAGCTCCATCAAATCGTTTTGCACGGGGGTGGCCGTCAGCAATAAGACGTAGCGTTTGCGGATCTGGTTGACAAATTGCCAGGCCAATGTGCTGCGATTTTTTAACTTATGCGCTTCGTCAATGACAAGCAAATCGTATTCGCGCGCCAGAATGGGTTCGCTGTGTTGCTTTAACTTGGCGCGATCCAAGCTGGCCAACCAACGGCCACTTTCGACCTCGCGCAGGTCACGCCATTGTTTGGGCGTTTCGATCACGGTAAATTCTTCATGAAATTTGTTCGATAATTCTTCGCGCCACTGTTCGGTTAAGGAAGCTGGCGTCAAGACGAGCACACTGCGCACCAGCCCACGCTGAATCAACTCTTTCATGACAATGCCAGCTTCAATCGTCTTCCCCAGCCCGACTTCATCGGCCAATAAGGCGCGCCCGCGCATGTCACGCAGCGCGCGGACGGCGGTTTCGAGCTGGTGTTCATAATGCTCGACGGCGAGATCTTCTAGACAGATCAGCTGGTCAAAACCTTTACTCAGCCGCAATCTATCGGCCTGCGTGCGCAACTGATAAACGGGCAGAGGTTCTGGTAAGCGGGCGCGGCCGTGGATGCGGAAGAAATTCTCCAGATTTTGTTCGGTCTCCAGCACGCGTGGCGGCAAGGTAACGCCCAACTCGGCAATGCGGCCCGCCATCTCATAGTCGAGATTATATCGATAGCCACAACGGAAACAGCGCATCGCTGTCTCTTCGTCCAGCCAACCACACTGCGGACAGCGTTTGCCGACTACAGCTTCTGGCGTTTTATCTTTTTTTAATTTTGGTTTGATGGTCTCGTCAGGAATTTCGAGCCACTCGAAACGTTCTTGTGTCATAAGAGAAATCTACCACAAGCGTGCTCTGTTTTCAAGCGCCGACCCTGATAGAGCGCGCAAATAAACTTGGTAGAATCGTAGAGTGCGGCTTGCATGGCCGACCTGTAGATTATGCCCCGATCTGCATGGTTAGGATACCTAGAAATAGGCCAGCCACGATTAGAACAATCCCCATTATAAGCCGATTTGTTTCCCACTCTGGTGTGCGCTCAGGGGTCACACCCTGTGTGCGCATGCCAAAATGATGAAATTCCCAAGCCAAGTTGCTGGCGAAAAGATTGAATAGACCCAATAGGATCGGCAAGCCACCGACAACCAGGGCAAGTAAGAGCTTTAGGCCCAGGATGGACTGCTGGCGTTCTTCCTGCTCGCCGTAAAGCACGGAGCAAGGGGTGCCGCGCTCGGATATCTGAAAGATAGGCGACAGGCTTTGCGTAGAAGTAAGGACAAGGGTTTTGGTTGAAATAACGGTGTAGTTTGCAGCTTGCGGCGCAGTCGCTTTGATTGTGATCGGATAGGCTGGTTCGGCTCGCCAAAGGATCACATTTTCTGTGCCATCAGAAGTCGCCTTGACCCCGTTTGCTGCCTCTGCATTCAGAAGCAAAGGCTTGCTCACCGGATTGCCACCCCATGGATATTGCAAACAAAGTTCAATCGGTACATCAAGTACTTGGACTGGCGTGCGCATCACCACGGGTGCTGTCTGGTTTGCTTGGCACCCCAGTAACAAGATTAAACAGAATAAGCTTGTCAATTGCCATTTTTGCATCACACTTCCTCTAGGCGGATTGTCTCACCATCTATCAAACTATACCCATCGATGGTGCAAGCATAACACGTCAGGCGTAAACCACCTGACCAATCTACGATGATTGGCTGGCAAAAAGCCGACCATTATCCATTCATTATAGATAGTGGATTGAGTATGGTGGATTGGGACGTTACGTTTGCGCGTGATTTTTACGCAATTTTCCCTGAAGCAAGCCGCGCCCGTTGTCGCGCCCAACTGCGCAGTTCTTCTATCTCTTCCGCCATCATTTGGCTGAGCGGAACGGTTTCGTGTAATACTTCCAACAGATCGCTCTCTGTGAGTGGCCGGTTTTTATCGAACGCTTCATATAAACCGGCAATAACCGCCTGTTCAACCTCGGCGCCAGAGAGACCGTCTGAAGCCATGGCTAAGGCTTGTACATTAAATTGCCCCGGATCACGGTTGCGCCGAAGCAGATGAATTTTCCAGATTTCGGCACGCTCGGCGGTGGCGGGCAAATCGACGAAAAAGATCTCATCAAACCGGCCTTTACGCACCAATTCAGGGGGTAGATGGTGCACCTGGTTGGCTGTAGCGATCACAAAGACCGGGGCTTTTTTCTCTTGCAGCCAGGTAATAAAGCTACCAAAAACACGGGCGGCTGTCCCGGCATCGCTGATGTTGCTGGAGCCAACCCCGGCAAAGCCCTTTTCAATTTCGTCCACCCAGAGCACGACCGGTGCAATGCTTTCGGCCACCTTGATTGCATTGCGTAAGTTCTCTTCACTGGAGCCAACCAACGAAGAGAAGAGCCGGCCTACATCGAGCCGGAGCAAGGGCAGGCGCCAGGAATTGGCCACCGCTTTTGCCACCAGCGATTTGCCGCAACCCTGTACACCCACCAGCAGAATGCCTTTGGGTTCGGGGAGGCCAAAGGCGCGTGCTTCATCGCTAAAGGCGCGCACTCGTTTGCGGAGCCAATCTTTGAGCGTGTCCAAGCCACCCACGTTGGTCAACCGTTCTTCGCTGGCGTAGAATTCTAAGAGGCCACTTTTACGAATAATCTGTTGCTTTTCAGCGGTAACCGCTTCGACCGCGTCGCCATCCAAGCGACCACGCGCCTGGACAATCGCCTTGGCAATGGCGTCACTGGCCTCGTTTTCGGTCAAGCCTAAACAAGCTTGCACCAAGCGGGTGCGCTGGCGTTTATCGAGCGCAATCTCAATTTTGCCGTTGCGTTGGGTGCTTTCGATCACCGCTGTCAAAGCCTGATTCAGTTGCTCGGCATTGGGCAAAGCAAAATCGATCACCGTGACTTCCTTTTCTAGTTCGGGCGGAATCCTGAGCACGGCCCCTAATAGAATGACCGTCTTATTGCTGGCGCGCAACCCAAAAGCCACCTCCCGCAAACGGCGCACCACGGTTGGTTCTTTCAGAAAAGGATGAAAGTCACGCAACACCCAGATACAGGCTTCCGTGTCGTCTAAAATCGTCGCCAATAGGGCGAGCGGATCGCGTTTCGTCGCATCGGCACGCGCCGGCGTAGCGGGATTGATCACCCCCGTCGTGGCGCTCCAAATGAGCAGCCGTTTGCGTTGATCCTGAGCCAATGCCTCGATTTCTTTCAGCGCGCGCTCTTCCTCCGGCGTCACTAGCCAGAGCAGCGGGTAACGAGCGCGAATATAAATGTCAAGTTCTTGTTTCATCATGATAAATGGGTCAAGCTATTCAATATTTTAATAGATAAGGTGAGTGATTCAGAGACGGACACGTAAGAACGAGCAATCCCTCCCTCTCTAATCGCTTAATCTCCCAATCGCGCATTTGCGACGGCCACTACTTTAAATAAGGCGAGTAAGGATAGATTTTCCACTTGGGCAGATCTTCGCCATTCAGATAGATCTGGGTGCTGGACCAACTCTGCACATAATCCCAAAGCCGCCAAAATTGACGCAATTCACGTTTCTTGAAGAAGACGCGATGAACCAGCCGGCGGTTCTCATCGGTAATCTGGGTATAACTTTCCATCCGTTGCGCCAAGTCTACCGCAAACTCGAAAAAATCCGAGCGACTATGCCCAAATTCCAAGATTAAATGCCACCCCAAATCATCCATGCCAGGCTTCTGATCGTCCGGCTCTTGGGGCTCGACCACGATTGGTTCCTCCGGTTCTTGCTCGGCGGTCGCCAACATTTCACTAAGTAATGGCGCAAGAAAGACGCGTAACTGGGGCTGAGGCAGAGCGATGCGCAGATCGCGATGGACCGCGCGCCAGGGTCGTGGCTGCTGCGCATCTTCGCCCGCTTGCGCCAAGGCATAAGCCAGTGGCGCGGCGCCCAAATTGGCTGTCAGCGAATTTAGCCGGAGCGCCAATACGGCTGGTTTGGCATCATTCGTGGCCAGTTGCCACTGCTCGGCCAGCGGTACAATTTGCTCCGCGTGCAATTCTTCGTGTAGTAGAGACTGGCAACCAATGGCGCTTTCGAGCACGGATGGTGGGAGCAAGCCTTCGGCGAGCCAACTGGCCAAACCAGAGCCATCCTGGGTCAGCCAATAACTGAGCAGCAGGGTGCGGGCTAACAGTTCATGGTGGCGCCAGGCGGGGGCATATTGCAGCCGTTGTAGCTCCTTTTGGGCCGCTTGCGCTTGATGGGGGCCTTCGAATAAGCGCACTTCCAGATGGGCTAGATAAAGTTGTTGAAAGGCCAGCGGCGCTGTGGCGAGTGGATCCTCTAACCAGGCTAAAAACTGATAGCGCTGTTGGGGTGTCAAACCGGCATAGCCAAGACTAAGCCGGGGCGCCTCGACTGGGGCAGTGGGGGCGGGCGCCTCAACTTGCAGCGTTGGATCAATTTGCGCGTAGTCATCAAGAGGCGCTTCTGGCAAGTTACGAATCTGGACGGGATATATCTGTTGGGCGCGCGCTTGCGCTAGCACCTGGGCGGCCGGGGGATCCTGAGCAACAATGCGGATCAGTTGATTATGGGTAATGGACAACTTGATTTTTGTCGATTTGTTCTTCATCACCTCTCATTCTACTGGCTTGTGCCTGAGTCGTAAAGTCATGGATCGTGCATATTGCTTCAATTGGTGTACAATAGTCCACTATGATCCGATTTATCGCGTTACGCAAAGTTCCGTTGGCTGTCCAACGTAATTTACAAGATCTGCCAGCCGAAGCCAAGCGCGCCGCGGTTGTTAAGACGGCTTCAGAGATGGACGAGTCTGCCATGTTGCAATCGCTTGGCTTACGGTATGTCCCAACCGGCCAGAGCGCCCCTTATGTTGAGCATCATTTCCAACAATTGGATTGGGTGGGGGCCTATGTCGTAGAGACCACCAGCCCAGAGGTGGCCGCCCGCGCACGAGTCTTGTTAGAACCCGAATACGTCATCATTCCAGACATTCAACTGGCTTTGCCGCGACCGACCTTATTGCAGCGTTATCGCCGGCGCCCGACACCGCCAGAGCTGTGGCCGGTGGAAAGTGGGATTGCCGAGGCACATAAAAAGGGTTTTTTAGGCGAAGGGGTTATGGTCGGCGTGCTTGACACTGGCTGCGACGCTGATCATATTGAACTGCGGCATAAAGTCGTCGATTTTCGGTATGTGCCGCTCGATCCAACCTCTGACCCTGTGCGCGCCTGTCGCGGTTTTGATGTTGATGGGCATGGCACTCACGTTTGTGGCATTATTGCCGGTGAACATTTGGGCATCGCCCCCAAGGTTGATTTAATGGTCGCCTCCGTCATCGAAAGTGAGACATTACGCACTAGTTTGGAACGGGTTGTTATTGCCTTGGATTGGATGCTGTCTAAATTTCGCCTGGAAGAGAATCTTGATAAACCGGCGATTATTAATATGTCACTCGGCTTTCGCGATGCTTCGATTACCCCTGATCAGTTTGATGGGATTTTGAAGGGTTTAAAACAGATTCTTACCACTTTGGTGATTGACTTTGATGTGCTGCCCATTGTCGCCGTTGGCAACGACGGACCCGACACGATGCGCGCGCCGGCTTATTTTACAGAATCGATGTCGGTGGGCGCAGTTGACGCTATGCTGCGCCCCGCGATTTTTAGTGGTGGCGGAATTTCGCCGGTTACCCGGCAGGTGGAGCCGGATATTGTGGGGTATGGAATTGACATCATTTCCAGCTTAGAACGTGATATCCATAACCATAGCATCTATGCGCGCATGAGTGGTACGAGCATGGCTGCACCCTATGTCACCGGCATTGCTGCGCTAGTGGCCTCGGCTAACCCTCAGCTGCGCGGCGCTAGTTTACGCCAATATTTAACCAGCCAAGCGCTGAATCTGAATTTGCCCGCCGAGCGCGTGGGGGTGGGCTTGGCCCGGTTTATCGCACCGTAAATGTTCTTCGCTTATCAGCCGAAAGTGTGTCAATGGCCGATTTTGCACCAGCCAAAAGATTGCTTCGCACACTTTTCTTGATGCGCCGATTATGTTTTTTGCTCGATTGTCGAGCAGAGTCGCTGTTCTTGCGCAACAGGCGCAGGGAGTAGGGGAGGGAAATGATGAGCAAACAATCGTCATTGCCAATCGCTTTACCGAAAACGCGCATGGAGTGGGTGAAAGTCATGGTGACGGTGCCTCGACCATCTGCCGAGGCGCTGGCCGTTCACAACCGTCAGGAGAAGTTGAAGATTTTAGAAGATAATGTGCAACAGCATCGACAAACCTTGATTCAGTGGATCGCCGATCAAGGATTAGCACCCGAAGTGGCCAATATTGGCGCGCCAACCAACTTGGGCGTCTTTTTTGTGAAATGCACGCCGCATGTCGCGCAAGAATTGCAACATGCCCCTGGCGTGGCCGATGTTTTGCTGGCGGATGATTGTGCTATTAATCCGTTGCACAATTGACCGTTATGCCGTTCCTCGGTATAGTTTTAGGGGAGGTTTTGTCAAGTATGCAATTTTGTAATGACTTGTCGTGACGATTTGCTCGCTCTTGATTGCGCTGCCAACCATTAAAGTCGCCACGCCAAATCATTCGAATGACCCTACGCTCTTCAGCAAGCAGAAGGAACTATTTATTTATGCCTCATATTGTTGATTTGGCCGAAATTGTCCTGTGGGTGGCCGATAAAGCCCAAGCTGTCGGGTTTTATCAGGATTTGTTGGGCTTGCCGGTAATCTCGCCGCCCACATTGCCCAATGTTTTTCTGAAAGTTGGCGAAGGACATGCGGGCGTGCCCCAGATGATTGTCTTGGTGCCCAAATCGGCGGAAGTAAAAGCCAAACCTAGTGGCTATCAATTACATCACCTGGCGTTTGCCCTGCCTGCCGATCAGTTTGATGCGCAACAGGCCATTTTGGTGGCAGCCGGACTGCAACCACGGAGTGGCAAACATCCCGTACTGACCAGCCGCACCATGTATGTGAACGATCCTGACGGCAATGAGATCGAATTTATCTGTGAAGACAAGGCTGTAAGTTGACAAGCTGGCAAGCTAGCAGCCTGTACGCTGCCTAAATTTGAGAAATGGCGATGAAGACAGAATCTCCCTATCCAATGTTATCTGTAGAAGAGGCGCTGGAAACAGTGTTGGCCCAGGCCGAGCCATTGCCCGCGCAGACAGTTGATCTCGCCGCGGCTGGTGGATTAATGCTGGCGAGGCACGTGGTCGCACCACGACCGCTACCGCCTTTTCCCGCCTCTACCAAAGATGGTTATGCCGTTGTTGCTGCCGATGGTCCAGGGGATTACCCAGTGATTGGCGAAGTGACCGCTGGCCGCGTGGCCGATTTTACATTGACGCCGGGCGCTATTGCCTATATCACAACCGGTGCCCCGTTGCCTGCAGGGGCTGATGCGGTTGTGATGATCGAAGAGACCGCGTTACTTGGCACTGATAAGGGCCGACGGACCGTACGCGTCCGAACGCGGGTAAAGGTCGGTGCGGATATTCGCCCGATCGGCGTAGATGTGGCCGCGGGTGAGCAAGTATTGGCGGCTGGCGAACGGCTTGGTCCAGCTGAAATTGGACTTTTAGCCACCGTCGGCGCCGCGCAAGTGGCGGTCTATCCCCGACCACGCGTAGCGATTCTTTCGAGCGGCGACGAACTGATCGAGCCTGGTCAGCCGCTTGCTCCAGGCCAAATTTA
>JAPLGZ010000185.1 GCA_026389895.1 Chloroflexota bacterium
CATAAACAGTGACAAAAAGAGTACTGCGCCAAAGAACGCCGCGCCGTTGAGCACCGAGGCCACCACCCCAATCGCAAAGGTGCGGTTGCGGAAGAGATCCAGGGCAATAATCGGCGAAGGCACGCGCGCCTCAACCAACAGGAAGAGTGCGGTAGCGACAAAGGCCACAGCAAACAAACCCAGAATCAGGGGTGAGGACCACGGATAAAGCGTCTTATCGAGGGTCAACCCCAACATCAAGGGCACCACGGCCAGCATGAGCAAAATCGTGCCCAGCCAATCGATGCGCGCCTTCAGACCGCTGGCTAGTTTTGGCGTCTTCGCCCAGACGAAAATTAACGCCAGCAGCCCAAGCGGCAGGTTGACATAGAAGACCCAATGCCAGCTTAGTTGGTCGGTGAGAAAACCGCCGAGAAAAGGGCCAATCACGCTGGCTAGCCCAAAAACGCTACCGAGCAGCCCCATGTACCGTGCCCGTTCGGCGGGTGCAAAGAGATCGGCGGGGATGGCAAACGCGGTCGAGGTCAACGCCGCGGCGCCGACGCCCTGGATAATCCGATACAGGATCAATTGCATCATGCTGGTGGCGATCCCGCAAAGCGCCGAACCAATCAGAAAGACCAGAATGCCCCAGAGCAGGATAATTTTACGCCCATATAAATCCGAGAGTTTGCCATAAATTGGCACCATGGCTGTGCTGGCGAGCAAATAGCCGGTCGAGACCCAACTTACCAGGCTAAGACCATTAAAATCGCGCACGATGGCCGGCAACGCGGTGGCGACAATCGTTTGGTCCAGCGCCGCGAGAAAGAGGCTCAGCAACACGCCGGCCAGAATGACAAGTTTGGTGCGATGCGGCAGAATTGCGGCGTAATCAATCCGCTCCGTATTTTCGATCAGGTTTGCAGCTGTCATAATAATCCTTGAAAAATCAATTTAAAACGTATGCGTACTTCCGTACGATTGGCAAAAATAAATTTGGCTCAGCCAATTTATACAGATAAGTAGGGCCAGGGCACACAATTAAATCATGCACCCTAGCCCAGAAAAAATTACTTTACGCCATTTTCTGGCCGTAAATGCTCAAGCACTTCGGTGATTACCGTCAGTGCCGACGCCAGCAACGGGGCTGGTAAATATTGAAGCCGCCGTGCTAGCTCCTCGATCCGCACCTGCTCAATTTCGGCCACAAAAGCTTGACCTTTCGCCGTCAGCATCACCTGTTTCAGCCGCCGGTCATTGGCATCTTCTGTGCGCGTCACATAACCGCTACAGACCATTTGATCAACAATGTGGCTGGTATTGCCCAGTGAAAGGTTGAGATACGTGCTAATATCCGAGATCGACAGCGCGCCTTTGCGCGCCAAAAAGGTCAACGCCACGGCGCGTGGCATCGAAAGCTCCTCGCGTTGCATCAGGCGTAATAATTCTGCCGCGCTATAACGTCCTAACTCGGCGGCAAATTGACTAAACACTTCACTTGCCTTTTGGGGCAACATCATTTCAGAAATTACTTGGTTTGTCACATTATTCTTTCCATCAAATACTTCTATATTCGCAACTATTTTGATAATAGCACTATCTAAATAAATTGTCAATGTGCAATAATTCACAATTCTCTTACAGTTTGAATGTACGATCTGCATTAAGGGCGGGGTTAACCAAATGGCTTAGGTCGCGCAGGTGTGCATCGAACATTGTAGGGGCATGCGGTTGACGGCGGAACCAATAACATATAGCACCCGAATCATATTCGCCGTCGATTGCGTGCCCGGCTGTGCGACAAATGATCGTTGCCCAACACGGGCACGCAATTGACGGCGAAGGTCGTTTGAGGCATAAAACAAGTTGGTTCCGCCGTCAACCGCATGCCCCTACGCTATCCACCTCGCCCTTGTAATTAAAAAGCCAGGTAAACAGATGTAGGCTCCTCTGTTTACCTGGGCTTTATTCGACGCCAGATCATTCGATTGGTGGGTGCATTGCACTGGTCAGGTGCTGCTTTCTGATGGGAAGGTTAGTGGACCAGTGCAATGCACTCCCTAGGGCGCAAAGGGCGAGAGATACATTCCGTCAATGACGGCGGGCGAGCCATTGGGGATTTGCCAGGCCACAGAAAGATTATCTTTCTGGTCAGCTTCTTTCTGAAGTGCTTCGATGTAATAACGTTGGCCGGCCTCCAGGTTGATCGATACGGAATGTTGATCGGGATATTTTTCCCATTGGCGCACCAAGGTCCATTGGGGCGCGCTGGCGATCAATTGTTTGTTGGCTGGGTTATCGTCGGTGCTAAGCCAGAGTTGACCAGTATCATCAGCGGCGATCCAGAACTGATAGGCGCCACTGACCGGCGGATAGAGATACCCCCGGATGCGTGTACCATAATCGTTGGCAAAACTGGCAGGACCTTCAAAGCTTGTGATCAATTCTGAGCCCGTTGGGTGGTCGGGATATTTGGGATTTTTTATCAAATCGTTGATCGTTTTTCCACCAATGCCAGTCCACCATTCGCGCAAAATCTTGCCCGTGCCAGCGCCGCCACCAGCCGCTGGTGATGCAGCCACTGGCGCATTCGGTGCTGCGGTAGCCGTAGCCGTGATGACTAGGGTGGGCGCGTTAACCACTGCGGCTTCTTTCCCATTGTCACCGGCACCTGCCAGTGGCTGACCATTGGCATCGACATAATTGGCAATCAATGTCTGATCACTGGGCTGTAGAGTAATCTCATGCGTAGCCGCACCGTCATCTGACCACGTGCCAAAGCTCATCCCAGTTTGCGGGTTGAGCGGCGCGTCAATTTGACGTTTGGCGTTTGCATAACTGATCACCTTAAATGGCGTGGTGTAACGGGTGCCATCATAGATCAAAGGTAACCCATCGGGTGTTGAATGAAAGGTGTAGGTCACTTCTTGAGCGCGCACATTCGTGCATTGTTTGGACTTCTGCTTACTAGCATCCGTCACGGTCAAACAAAGTTCAATATAGGTGTCATCGCCATGATCCTGATAGGCAAAACTACCCGTGAGACCTTTCCCATGAAAATAATCATAATGGACGTGATCATGGTGGTGCAGCGTGGCGTCCCATTGAAAATTAGCCGCTGGAATGGCATTGCCTTTGAAGTCACTGCCTTTGCCGCTAAAATTCACCGTGTCACCAATTCGATAACGGGTTGTGGCCGCTGGGCTGAGAATGGTCACGATAGGTTTAATATCTTTGGTCGCCGTTGCGTTAGCCGCCGCTTGGGCTTGGGCTTGCACTTGGGCGTCCGCCGCGCTGCCACCATAGTGAATGCGCGAAAGTTCACCCGCCTGAATCTTCAAGACATAAAGGTCACCATCTGGCCCGGCACTAATTTGCACCGGTCCCAACACATTAGACGCAAAATCGTTGAGTTGGGCCGTGCCATCTGGCGCGGTAGTCAAGTAATTGATCTGGCCCACATTATAGTCGGCAAAAAAGAAAACATTCCGATAAGTGGCTGGATAGGCGGAACCGGTATAAAAATCGCCAGCGATCGCCGCGCCCCGGCCATTGGCGTGCGGATATTGAAATAGTGCCTTGGTGGCCGGGCGCGTGCCATTAAAGACTTCATCGCACGTGGCGTTCGACGAGGTGACCACATCTGGCCCTTCGTAGCAAGGCCAGCCAAAATTCGTGCCGGCATGCCCTACACTGATCTCTTCCCATGTGTTGTTGCCAACCTCACCAACATAAATTTCGCCGCTGGTGGGGTGAAAGGCAAAACGGAAGGGATTGCGCAGCCCCAGGGCAAAGACTTTGCAACGATTATCGCCTAAATCGCCGTCGCAAAATGGATTGTCTGGGTAGCCATTGCCGTCCATAGGATTGATCCGCAAAATTTTGCCCGCCAAACTGTCTGGGCTTTGGGCGCGGATATTCTCAATCGTAAAGTTGACGCCGTCACCATTGCTCGCATAGAGCGCGCCATCGGGGCCAAAGCGCATAAAATTTAAGGCGTGGCTGGTGCCTTCCAACGGCAAACAATCACGCACAAAACCACCATCGGGGCTGACGCAAGAGAAAGGTTTTTTGTCGCCAACTTCGGGGTTGCCAATATTCGCAAAGGTGCTATTTGTGCCGAGCAAGACTACGCCGCTGCCCGGCAACGCCACATTCAAATTGTTGGGATCGGCCTGCACGCGCAAGAGGCGCGAGACACGGGCGCCTTTATCATTATAACCATGCGCTTCGGGTGGTTCGTAGACATACGACAGATAGACATACGGTGTCGCTGGAAAGTTAGGATGAACCGCAACGCCCATCAAGCCGCGGTCAGAAGTGGTATTGACTTCGCCGCTTAGATCGATAAAGTTGCCATTCT
>JAPLGZ010000279.1 GCA_026389895.1 Chloroflexota bacterium
TGCAGGTGGTCAAACGAGTGTCACCCAGGTGACCGAGCAATTGCAAGCGGCGGGCTTCAAAACCCGCCCGCTGGCGATTCCCGTCGCCGCCCACTCGGCCCTGCTCGACCCGGTGCTCGATGCCTTTGAAGCCGCCGTGCGCCAGGTGCCACTAGCACTGCCCCGCTGTGGCGTGGTCTCCAGCATGACCGGCCAGGTCGTCACCCGCGAGCTGACCGATCCGATCTACTGGCGGCAACATTTGCGCAACACCGTGCGCTTTGATCTGGGAATAACCACCTTACACGAGCAGGGCATCGGCATTTTCCTCGAAATCGGCCCGAAACCGACCCTGCTGGGGATGGCCGAGCAAAGCCTGGACAAGGAGAGTGGGAGACAAGGAGACAGGGGGACGAGTGTGCCCTCGCTCCTTTTGCCAAGTCTGCGCGAGGGCCACAGCGACTGGCAACAACTACTCACCAGTTTGGGGATATTGTATGGCCAGGGCATCCAGATTGATTGGGTGGCCTTCGACCGCGATTATGCCCGGCGCAAAGTGGTACTGCCCACCTATCCCTTCCAACGCCAACGTTATTGGCTGGACGGGGCTAAAGCCAAGCCAGCCACGTCCTTGCGCCCGCTGATCGACAAAATGACTCGACTTCCCGTCCATCAGGAGACGGTCTACGAGACCGAGTTCAGTGTGGCGGCTTTACCTTTCCTGGCCGACCATCGGGTCTATGAACGCCTTGTTTCCCCCGCCGCCTGCCAACTGGCGATGGTCTTGAACGCCACCGCGTTGACCTTGCATCAGGAGCAGGCGCTGGTGCTAGAAGACGTGATCCTACCCCAGCCGCTGGTGCTTTCGGAAGCCGCTGGGATCACTGGGGCGCGCACCGTCCAGGCACTCTTCAGCCAGGTGGTCGCCAACCATAAACAGGCGTTCAAGCTGATCAGCTTTGAACCCGGATCAGAAACAGACGAACTGGCCACCCATGTCACGGGCAGCGCAGGCGTGGCCATCGGGCAGCCCCCAGCGCGCCTTGACCTTGCGGCCTTGCGGCAAGCGTGTGACCAAGCCTGTGCCGTGGCAACGCTCTATCAAGAAGCCGCAACCCTCCGCCAAATTGCATTAGGGCCAAGTTTCCGCTGGCTTGCCGAGGTGTGGCAGGGACAAATCGATCATCAACATGCGGTATTGGCGCGCTTGGTGGCGCCTGATGGCCTGGGCAGTCGCAGCGGCCATCTGCTGCACCCAGGCTTGTTGGATGCTTGTTTCCAGGCGGCGATTATTGCTCAAGCGCCTGGTACAGTTGCCGAGACGCTGCTGCCCTTTGCGCTCGAGCAGTTCCACCTCTATCAACCGGCAGTGGGCAATATTTGGTGGTGTTATGCGATCCAAGTGGTCCGCCACCAGTGGAATATCCAACTAGTGGATGAGCAGGGCAATCTACTTGCGGCGATCATGGGCTTTCAAATGCGGGCAGCCGCGCCCACCGCGGTGCAGCGCGCAGATGAATGGCGACAGTGGCTCTATGAAGTCAAGTGGCAAGCCCAGGCCAAGCAGCCGTTGCCGCAATGGGAAGCGATTCAGGGTCGGACATGGCTGATCTTGGCCGATAGCGCAGGCATGGGCGCCGCCCTGGCCGACAAGTTGCAACACCAAGGTGATCTGCCCTTGTTGGTCTATGCCAATGAGCAGACAACAGCCACTGAGGAGACCCGCAACCACTATCAGCACACCGATCAGCACACCTATGCCATCAATCCAGCGGACAAAACCGCCTACCAGGCTTTGTTCGCCGCTCTCTTCCCACCCGACCAGCCGAAGCCCTATGGCGTTGTCCATTTGTGGAGTTTAGATCGGTCCAGCCATGAAATCGAGGTTGATAAAGCTGGGCATGACAACGCCTCACTGAGCTGTAGCACCGTCCTCCATCTGACACAGAGCCTGTTAGAGCTTGCATTGCAACCAACAAGGTTGTGGCTAGTGACCCGCAAGGCGCAGGCAGTTCAGGCGGGCGAACCGGTCGAAGGGGTAGCGAGCGCGCCTTTATGGGGCATGGGCAAGGTGATTTGCATCGAACATCCGGAGCTCCATTGTCGGCTGGTTGATCTGGACGCAAACGATCTCACGGCAGACGGTCTTGCCGAACAGGCGACTCAACTCTGGGCTGAACTGACAACGATTGAACCGGAAGAGAGGCAGGAAGATCACGTTGCCTTACGCAACGGTGACCGCTATGTCGCGCGCCTCATCCGTCATCCACATCCGGCCACAACAGAGGAACTCGGCAGGGGAAAGCCACCAGTTCCCGGCATTCAGGCAGAGGCCACGTATCTCGTCACTGGCGGCCTCGGTGGGATTGGCCTGGAAGTGGCGGATTGGTTGGCCAAACAAGGGGCAAGACAGTTGGTGTTGATGGGGCGCGGTCAACCAACGCCCGCGGCGCAAGCGCGCTTGGATCGGCTCAACGCGCAAGGGGTGCAGACAACCGTGGCCCAAGTTGATGTCAGTGATTTTGCGCAGGTGGCCAGCGTGATCACGCAGATTCCGGCAGAGCATCCATTACGTGGCATCTTTCATGCGGCTGGGGTATTGGCCGATGGGGCATTGCGCCAGTTGCAGGTGGCCGATTTTGCCCACGTCTTTGCCGCCAAAGTGACGGGCAGTTGGCATCTGCATCGGCTAACCCAACAGCGACCGTTAGATTTCTTTGTGCTCTTCTCTTCGGTGACCGCCTTGTTTGGCAATCTTGGGCAAGCCAACTATGCGGCGGCCAGTGCCTTTCTAGATGCCTTTGCCCATTACCGGCAGGCGCAGGGGTTGCCGGGCGTAAGCATCAATTGGGGGGCCTGGGCCGAAGTAGGTGTGGTGGCCGATCTGGTGCGCAGCCATCAGCGACAATTAGCGGCCCAGGGCTATGGCGCGATCCTACCGGCCCAAGGGATGGCAGCTTTGGCCTATTTGCTCAAACAACCGGCGGCACAGATCGGCGTTGCGCCGATTCAGTGGCCAACGTTTCTGGCCAATCGAACAGCCGCTAGCCCGTTTTATGCCGAATTTTCACAGGCGGCAACCGAGCCAGCCCTCGATAGAACCATGTCAGCCCTGCGTTTGGATCAACAACTGGCAACCGCGACGGCAGCAGAGCGTGCGCCATTGTTGCTGAATGCCTTGCGGGCGATCATTGCCAGGGTGTTGGGCATGCGCGATCTAGCGCAAATTGATCCACATCGCAGCTTGTTGCAGATGGGGCTGGACTCGCTGATGGCCATTGAATTGCGCAATCAAGTTAGCCGGGAAATGCCAATGGTCAATATCCCGATCACGACTTTTATTGATGCCTCGGTGGAGCAAATCACCGCGATCATCGAGGAACAATATATCCATACCCAAATTGCCCAAGCGACTGCTCCGCTCGTCGAAGCTGCGCCACAAGCCACGGATACGGAAGAAGTAGAGACATTGATTCTATGAAGCTGACCGATTTATTAAACCAGTTGATCCAGCAGAAAATCACCCTGCGGGCTGAAGGGGAGCAACTTCATGTGCAGGCGCCCAAGGGCGCGTTAACGCCAGCCCTGCGTGAGCTCATCGCACGCCACAAGGCCGATCTGCTGACGTGGTTGAAGAGAAGTGAATATGGTGCGCTGCAAGCCTTGCCGCCCCTTGAACCAAAGCCAACCGAAGACGACCAACCGTTTCCGCTCACCGATATCCAACATGCCTATTGGTTGGGGCAGGTGGTCGGGCTGGCGTTAAAGAATGGCTATCATGTTTATCAAGAAATTGACGCTTGGCAGTTAGATGTCGCCCGCCTACAGCAAGCGTGGCAGCGGCTGGTTGACTATCATGGCATGCTGCGCGCCGTTGTCTTGCCCAGTGGCCAACAGAAAATTCTGCGCCAAACGCCAGATTACGTGATCGAGGTGTTAGATCTGACGGCACTGGCAGAAGAAGAACAGCAAACGATCTTAAGTCAAATTCGTGCGGAGATGTCTTATCAATTATTTGATCTGGCCCAATGGCCGTTGTTTGACATTCGAGTCACACAACTTGATGCCCAGCGCGCCCGGATTCATATCAGTTCGGCCCTGATCATGTTAGATGGCGGCAGCTTTCTATCGCTGCTACGGAACTGGAATGTGCTTTATGTTGATCCGACGCAACCCTTGCCACCGCTGACCCTCTCCTATCGTGACTATGTGCTGTGGACAGTGGCGCTCGAAACGACGCCACAATATCAGCAAGCGCGTGACTATTGGCAAAAACGGTTAGACACCTTGCCACCAGCGCCGTTGTTGCCGGTTCGGCGCGGCGCCGCCAGTCAAGTCGAGCATCAAGTATTTGTGCATCGTGTGTTGCAGGTGGAAGCTGCGCAGTGGCAGAGACTCAAACAGCAAACCCAGCAGGCCGATCTTACGCCGACCACCTTTTTGGCCGCGCTCTTTGCCGAGGTGCTTACCACTTGGAGCACACAGCCCCAATTTACGCTTAATTGCACTTTTGTCAATCGCCCTGCGCAAATTCATCCGCAGATCAACGACATCTTGGGTGACTTTACAACGATCACCCTGCTGGGCATTGACAATCGCAACACAGATTCACTGCTCGTGCGCGCCCGAAGAATTCATAACCAGCTTTGGCAGGATCTAGAGTATCAAACATTTAGCGGGGTGCGCGTCATTCAAGAAATGGTCTCCAAACAAAAAGATCGAACCATGCCATTGATGCCGGTTGTCTTTACCAGTTTGCTTGGCGTCCAGCTGGCCAAAGATGAGAGCCAAGAGATGCGCATGATGGGCGGCCAAAAGGGCTACCGCACGATCCAAACGCCACAGGTGTTGCTGGATGTCCAACTTTTTGAAGAAGGCGATCTGCTCTCCATTGTATGGAGTTCGGTCGATAGTTATTTTCCAGAGGGGCTGATCCAGGCCATGTTTGATGCCTATGGCCGACTGCTGCGGCAAGCGGTCGAGGATGAATCTAGCTGGAATGCGGTCAATCAGCCCCTGCTGCCACCGGCGCAACTGGCCCAACAGATCGAGGTCAACGCGACGCTAGGCACCTATCCAACGGCAACATTACAGGCTCTTTTTCGCGAGCAAGTGACAAAACGCGGCGATGCAGCGGCGGTCATCTCCCATCAGCGTACACTTTCCTATCAGGAATTATATCAACGGGCCAATGCAGTCGCCCATTGGTTGTGCCAGCAGAATGAAGGCAAACCCTTGCCCGCGGATACGCTCGTCGCGATTGTGATGGAAAAGGGCTGGGAGCAGATCGTCGGCGTCTTTGGCATTTTGATGGCAGGAGCAGCCTATGTTCCAATCGATGCAAAGTTGCCCGCGTCACGCCGCAACTACCTGCTAGAACAAGCGGATGCCAAGTTGATGCTCACCCAATCTAAATTTATGGAAAATTTGACCTGCCCCCCCGCCACGCAAGGATTGGCCGTGGACACCCAAGTGGTTGCCGCCGACTTACCAGCCTTGGCCGATCATAATACACCAAACGATCTGGCCTATGTGCTCTACACGTCTGGGTCGACAGGCGATCCAAAAGGGGTGATGATTGAGCAGCGGAGCGTCGTCAATCGGATGGTTGATATTGCCGAACGCTTTGGGCTAACCCCCACTGACCGTGTGCTTGCGCTGACCGCCTTGCACCACGATCTATCTGTCTTCGATATTTTTGGGATGCTGGCGATTGTGGGGGGAGCCGTGGTATTGCCCGCGGCCGAACAAATGCATGACCCCAAGCATTGGGCGGAACTAATGGCACAGGCGCAAGTAACGCTCTGGAACTCAGTGCCTGCCTTTATGCAACTATTCGTAGATCAGCTGGAATATGCCACTGCTGGAGCAACGGCGCGACCAAACCGCCCATTGGCGTTGCGTTGGGTGATTCTAGCTGGCGATTTTATCCCCGTTACGCTGCCCGATCGCCTGCGCGCTTTGTTGCCAGAAGTCACGATGATTGCTTCCGGTGGGCCGACAGAAACCACCGTCTGGGATATTTATTACCCCATTGGCGCGGTTGATCCAAGCTGGGCGAGCATCCCCTATGGCAAGCCGCTCAAAAATGCGCACTATTATGTATTGAATGAAAATTTACAGCCTTGCCCCACCTGGGTCTCCGGCGAATTGTATATTGGCGGCGCAGGGCTGGCCCGCGGCTATTGGCAAGATGCAGAAAAGACCCAGGCTAAATTTATTACCCATCCCCAAACGGGACAACGCCTCTATCGATCTGGCGATGTAGGACGCCGCCTGCCCGACGGCAACATTGAGATCTTGGGGCGGACAGACTTTCAGATCAAGATCGCTGGTCATCGGATCGAGTTAGGTGAGATTGAAGCACATTTGCTCCAACACCCGCTGGTCAAGGCCGCCGTGGTCAACCTCGTCCAGGATGCCAACGAACGCCGTCAACTGGCGGCCTATGTCGTGCTGCACCCGGTGGCAGAAAATTTTCAGCCGGCTGGCGTACAGGGAACTGAAGCCACGCCAATCGAACATTTGCGTGAGGTTACCCTTCACGACCCCGTTGAACGTTTAGCGTTCAAACTGAGACAACCAGGAATTCGCCAACCGGCGCATCCCCATGGGCAGACCTCTACCGTGGTGGATCTGCCCAAACTGCCCATGGATGAAACCGATCAGGCGCGCTTTCTGGCTCGACAAAGTTATCGAACATTTAGCCAAGCGGCGATTCCGTTACAGAAATTCAGTGAATTTCTGCGATGCTTAATGCAAATTCAATGGCCAGATGCACCTTTGCCCAAATATGCCTATCCATCCGCCGGTGGACTCTATCCGATTCAATGTTATCTCTATCTCAAAGCGGACCGCATCGAAGCGCTGGCCGCTGGCTTTTACTACTATCATCCCGTGCAGCATCAACTGGTTTTGCTCAGCACCGATGATGGCTGGATGGCGCATTTTTACCCTGGCGCCAATCAGGCCATTTTTGACCAGGCGGGGTTTGCCATCTTTTTGGTGGCAGCGGAGGAGGCCATTCGCCCCCTATATGGCGAGTTAACGCGCGATTTCTGTCTACTTGAGGCCGGTTACATCAGCCAATTGTTGATGATGGAAGCACCGACCTATGATCTAGGGCTTTGTCCGGTCGGTGCCGCCGATCAAGGGGATTTGCGCGCGGCATTCCTTTAACCGCGAATGGCAAAGTGGATCGCCAAGCATTACCACAACGTATAAAGACCAAGGCGGCAGAAGCCCTGATGGCGCCAGAGAATGATCTGGAAAAAACGATCTGTCAGATTTTACAGGAGATGCTGACCCTCGAAACGATCAGTATCGACTGGAGTTTTGCCGAGCTGGGGTTAAATTCGGTGCATATGGTGCGCTTCAACAATCGTCTGAAAGAGCGGCTAAACCGCCAGATTCCAATTACGGCCCTCTTTGAATATTCAACGGCCCGCACGCTCGCCCATTATTTGAGCCAGCCCCAAGGCCAAACAATCACGCACCAGGCCGAACAAGATCTGGCAAAGACGCGGCGCGAACAACGGGCAGAAGCGCGCCTCGCCAGTCGGCAGCGGCCACGCAGATAAATGGCAATCCAATAAGCCAATCTAATGGCGAAACAAAGATCAGTGATGAATATAAACAGTAGCGATGAAGTAGAAAAAATTGCGATTGTTGGGCTAGCGGGCCGGTTCCCTGGCGCGCAAAACGTCATGGAATTTTGGCGTAATCTCTGCGCAGGCACAGAGTCGCGCAGCACTTTTACCGATGAAGCCCTGGCCGCTGCGCGGCCGTCGGATCGCTGGAAAAGTCCGGCGTATGTGAAATCCGGCTTTATCCTGGCGCAAGTGGATCAATTTGATGCTGACTTTTTTGGTTTCACCCGCCAGCAAGCCGAGCTTACCGATCCGCAACAACGCTTATTTTTGGAATGTGTTTGGGAAGCCTTGGAAAGTGCGGGCATTGACAGTACAAAAACCGATCAACTGATCGGCGTCTATGCCGGCGCCAGTCAAAGCACCTATGCCGGCAATGATCCCGCCCTACAGCAGGAGTCGATGGTGCAGGGGCTTCAACTTTTGATTGGCAATGACAAAGATTATTTGGCGACCCAGACCGCCTATCGCCTGAACTTGCATGGGCCTTGTATGAGTATCCAGAGTGCCTGTTCGACCGGATTGGTGGCCGTGCATGTCGGTTGCCAAAGCCTGCTCAACCATGAATGTGATGTGGTTGTGGCGGGCGGTGTGACAGTGCGCCTCCCCCAGACACGCGGCTATCTATACGAAGATGGCAGTATTTTGGCCGCCGACGGCCACTGCCGCGCCTTTGATGCCGAAGCCAGCGGCACCGTCTTTGGCAATGGCGCTGGCGTTGTTGTGCTCAAACGGTTGACCGATGCCCTGGCGGATGGTGACTTCATTTGGGCGGTCATTCGGGGGTCGGCGGTCAATAATGACGGTGCCCGCAAATTCAACTTTACCACCTCCAGCCAGTTGGGGCAATTTGAAGTGATCAGCGAAGCCTGGCATATCGCCGGTGTAACACCGGATGCGATTACTTATGTGGAAACCCACGGGACCGGCACCCAGGTGGGCGACCCAATTGAAGTAGCCGCGCTGGCCGCGCTCTTTGCGCCGCTTAAAACGACCGAGAAATTTTGTGCGATTGGATCGGTCAAAACCAACGTAGGCCACTTAGAAACAGCCGCGGGCATTACCGGGCTGATCAAAACCGTGCTGGCCTTGCATCACCGCCAACTGCCGCCCAGTCTCCACTTCACCAGACCCAACCCAGAGATCGATTTTGCCGCAACGCCGCTCTATGTCAACACAACGCTCAAAGCATGGGAGACTGAACGCCTGCCCCGCCGAGCAGGGGTCAGTTCTTTTGGGATTGGCGGCACGAATGCCCACGTGGTGCTGGAAGAAGCACCGGTGCAAGCCACAACTACCAATCCGCCCGAACGACCCACCCATTTACTCACCCTGAGTGCTCAAAGCCCTGCAGCATTACGCGAACTAGCCGAGCGTTACGCCAATTTCCTGGCCACAAGCGACACCGCTGCGCTGGCAAACATCTGTTACACAAGCCAGTTAGGCCGTCGCCATTTTGACCATCGATTGGCGGTTGTCGGCAATTCGCCGCAACAAATGCAGGCAACGTTAGCCGCTTATCAGCAAGCTGAATCAGTCGTCGCTAGTCAGCCCAGTACGAGTATGCCAGAATCAGCAGTGGCGACCCTGGCCTTTCTCTTTACAGGGCAAGGGTCACAGTACAGCGGGATGGGGCGCGAGTTATACGAAACCCAACCGACCTTCCGCGCCACACTCGACCGCTGTGATGTCGTTTTGCGGGAAAGTTTGGGGCGTTCGCTCATCGACTTGCTCTATCCAACCACTGCACCGACCCACAACGACTTGCTGACATCACATGTATGGGGTCAGGTCGCCACCTTTGCCCTCGAATGTGCGCTGGCAGATTTGTGGCGTGCGTGGGGCGTGCAACCCGCGGTGGTGCTCGGCCACAGTCTCGGTGACTTTGCCGCGGCCTACACCGCTGGGGTATTTACATTGGAAGATGGCCTGCGCCTGGTCACCACGCGCGGACGCCTGATGGAGACCGCCGTGGGCCGCATGGTGGCGGTCATGGCCTCGGCAGCCGAGGTCACCCCCTGGTTGGCAGGCTTTGCTGACGTCACCGTGGCGGTCATCAATGGCCCCAAAAGTGTAGTAATTGCGGGTGGTCAAACGAGTATCACCCAGGTGACCGAGCAATTGCAAGCGGCGGGCTTCAAAACGCGTCCGTTGGCGATTCCCGTGGCGGCGCACTCGGCCCTGCTCGACCCAGTGCTTGATGCCTTTGAAGCCGCCGTGCGTCAGGTGCCACTAACGCTGCCCCGCTGTGGCGTGGTCTCCAGCATGACCGGCCAAGTGGTCACCCGCGAACTGGCCGATCCGGTCTACTGGCGGCAACATTTACGCAACACTGTACGTTTTTCTCAGAGCGTGACCACCTTACACGAGCAGGGCATCGACATTTTCCTCGAAATCGGCCCGAAACCGACCCTGCTCGGCTTGGTGGGCGAGCAAAGCCTGGACAGGGAGAGTGGGAGACAAGGAGAAAAGGGGGCGAGTGTGCCCTCGCTCCTTTTGCCAAGTCTGCGCGAAGGGCAGAGCGACTGGCAACAGCTGTTAACCAGTTTGGGTGCCTTGTATAACCAAGGTATCCCGATAGATTGGGTGGCCTTCGACCGCGATTATGCGCGCCACAAGGTGGTGCTGCCCACCTATCCCTTTCAACGCCAACGCTATTGGCTGGACGGGGCTAAAGCCAAGCCAGCCACGTCCTTGCGCCCGCTGATCGACAAAATGACCCACCTCCCCCTTCATCACGAGACGGTCTTCGAAACCGAATTCAGTGTGGTAGCCTTGCCCTGGTTGGCGGACCATCGGGTCTATGAACGCCTTGTCTCCCCCGCCGCCTGCCAGCTGGCGATGGTCTTGAACGCCGCCGCGTTGACCTTGCACCAGGAGCAACCGCTGCACCTCACCGACATCATCCTGCCCCAAGCGCTTGTCATCCCCGAAGCCGCTGCGCGCACGGTGCAGACCGTGGTCACCGCGCTGCCTGCCAACGCCCATGGCCCGCAGGCAGCTTTCCAGCTCATCAGCTTTGACCCCCAGACCGCCGACGACCCGGCGATTCATGCCACGGGCCATATTGCCGCGGCAAACAGCCAGCCAGCGGTCATTGACTTGGCGGCCCTTCGCCAGCGTTGTGACCATCCCTTCGATCTGGCCGCCTTCTACGTCAACCTGGGCAATCGTCAGATCGGGTTAGGCCCTCGTTTTCGCTGGCTTGCCGAGGTTTGGCAGACACAAGCAGGCCCGGCGCAGGAAGCATTGGCCAAACTCGTGCAACCCGCTGGGATTGACTTGCAAACTAGCTACCCAATCCACCCTGGTCTGCTAGATGCTTGTTTCCAGATAACCGGCGCGGCGCAGCCTGACACGACTAGTGACGAAACGCTGCTGCCTTTTGCACTGGATGCCTTGCATCTCTATCGACCGGCACAGGGAGAACGCTGGTGGTGCCATGCAACCCGGGTTGGGCGTCAGAAATGGGATATTAAATTACTTGATGAGCAGGGCGCGCTACTGGCCGCGATTGATGGTTTTACGATGCATTCTGCCGCGCCGGAAGCCATACGCGGCAAGGACGCCTGGCGCGACTGGCTCTATCAGGTGCAGTGGCAACCCCGCCCCAGCTTTGGCCGCTTACCCACCTACTTACCCGCCCCGGCCATGCTCAAACCACGGCTCCTGGCGATGATCTCCACCAGTGGGATGGATGAGCAGGGGCAGGACTTACGCACAGCACTAGACGCGGCGAGCCTGGCCTATGTGCTGGCGGCCTTTGCCCAAGTTGGGTTTGTCTTCCAACCCGGCGTTGAATGGCGCACCGAGCAGCTGGCCCGCCAGTTGGGCGTGCTCCCCACCTACCACCGCCTGTTGGTGCGCCTGCTGACCCTGTTAGCGGAGGAAGGCATTCTGCAATTCGTGCATGAGCGCTGGCGCATCATGAAAACACCGGTTAACACCACCAGCGCCCTGGCTGCGCTGCAAGCTGAACACGGCCAGAGACCAGAGGCGCGCCTGTTGGCGCGCTGTGGGGAAAAACTGAGCGAAGTGTTGCGCGGGGTGCAGGAGCCATTGGAACTCCTCTTCTCTGGCGGCGATACCACCGTGGCCAGCCAACTCTATACGGACTCGCTCACGGTGCGAGTGATGAACAGCTTCGTACAGACGGTGGTGCAGCAGGCGGTGGCCCACTTACCGGTTGGGCGCGGGCTGCGCATCGTGGAGATTGGGGCGGGCACCGGCGGCACGACCACCGGGGTGCTGCCGCTACTCCCAGCGGCGCAGACCGACTACTTGTTCACCGATTTGAGCCCTGCGCTGCTGGCCAAAGCAGAGGGGCGCTTTGCCCACTATGACTTTATCCACTACCAGGCGCTGGACATTGAGCAGCCCCCGGCGGCGCAAGGCTTCGCGCACCAGCAGGCCGACATCGTGATTGCCGCCCATGTGCTGCATGCCACCCGCCAGCTTGGGGAGACCCTGGCCCATGTGCGCCAGTTGCTCCAGCCGGGCGGCCAGTTGGTCCTGCTGGAAAGCACACAACCCAGCCGCTGGCTTGATTTGACCTTTGGCCTGACCGATGGCTGGTGGCGTTTTGCCGATGACCGGCAAGACCACCCGCTGCTCACCGCCGACCAATGGCAGACCCAGCTGCTCGCCCACGGCTTCCACGATGTGGAAACGCTTGAACAGGATGGGCAAGCCCTCATCCTCGCCCGAGCATCGGTCGAACAGGCGCCTTCTGGGTGCACGCCCTGGTTGATTTTTGCCGATCGACAGGGTGTCGGCGCAGCCCTGGCGACCCACCTCCGGCAACGGGGCTATACACCCATCCTCGTCTATGCCGACACCGGTTATCAGCCTCTCGACGGTCAGATTAGCCACATTCGGCCAGACTGTGCCGAAGATTATCAGCACTTATTGACCGCATTACCAACGGTGCAAGGCATTGTTCATCTCTGGAGCTTAGATACACCCGACCTTCAGGCGACCACAGAGCTGGTCGATGTGGTCCAGCCAAGTTATGGCAGTGTGCTACATCTGGTCCAAGCGCTCTTGCAGCAGCAAGTCGAGCCGACCGGACTTTGGCTGGTGACCCGAGATGCCCAAGCAGTCACCGCCACCGATGCTGTCACAGGCGTGGCGCAGGCGGGGGTGTGGGGCATGGGCAAAGTTATTGGCCTGGAACATCCGGAACTCAACTGTCGCTCTCTTGATCTGGATGCCTCGCGCATGCCAGAGACCCAGGCGGCGGACCTGTGGGCAGAAATTACGGCTGGCGTTAGACACAAAGAGCGGGAGGCGCAGGTGGCTTTGCGCCGTGACGGACGTTATGTTGCACGCTTGACGCGTTTTGAACCACAACCTGTCACCGACGTTGTTTGCCAGCCAGATGCCACCTATCTAATTACAGGGGGCTTGGGTGGCCTTGGCTTGGCAACGGCGACGTGGTTAGCGACACGCGGGGCTAAGCAGCTTGTGCTCATGGGACGAAGCCAACCGACCGCAGAAGCGCAGGCGCAAGTGGCGGCATTGACCGCCCAGGGGGTGATTGTCACCGTGGCCCAGGGTGATGTGACCGACCGGGTGCAGCTTGCCCAGATCCTCAGCGGGATTGATGCAGCCTATCCGCTGCGCGGGATTATCCATGCGGCGGGCGTGCTGGAAGATGGATCGCTCTTACGGCAAAACTGGTCGCACTTCACCAAGGTATTGGCACCCAAAATCCAGGGCGCCTGGCATCTGCATGCATTGACCAAGCTGCGCCCACTAGACTTCTTTGTGCTCTTTTCCTCGGCCACTAGCCTGCTAGGCAATCAGGGTCAGGCCAATCATGCCGCAGCGAATGCCTTTCTCGATGCCTTTGCCCATTTCCGCCAGGCGCAAGGTTTACCGGCATTGGCGATCAATTGGGGCGGCTGGTCCGAAATTGGCGCGGCCACCCCATTCATGTGCGCGCAACAGCAGCCGCTGGCGGAACGGGGCTTGGGGGTGATTACAACCGGTCAAGGCATAGCCGCACTAGGAGGGTTGTTAGCCCAAGCGTGCGCGCAAGTGGGCGTGCTCCCCATAAATTGGCCACAATTTATGCAGCAAGCGATTAGCCATCCGCCCTTCTTAGCCGAATTTACAGCCCAAACGCTTCGAGCAGAACAGGGCAGCTTTGCCACAATCGCAGGACAACAGACGATCCGCCAGCAGTTGGAAAGCGCCGCGCCTGATCAACGTCACGCCTTGTTGCTGACCTATCTCCAGCAAGCAGTGGCCCGTCTTTTGCACATGGCCGGCCTGCCCAATCCGCAGACTGGCTTTCATGAAATGGGCATCGATTCATTAATGGCGATTGAACTACGCCGGCTGTTGGAAAAAGGCTTGGCAATATCACTGCCCTCGACCATCGTCTTTGAGTATCCGACGCTTGAGCTGCTCAGTGCCTATCTGCTCCAGAGCGCGCTCCACTTGCCGACTCAATCGCCCGCTGGCGATCCGTCGCACGGGCATCAACGAGCTGAACCAACCGATCGATCGCCGAGAAATCCAGCGACGGACATTGCCACCCTCTCCGATGCCGAGTTGGGCGATCTGCTGGCCCAAGAATTAGCCTTACTGGAAGAAGAGGAAACGAAATAGGTGGATACGCAAAACGAAACTCGGGTCAATCTGGTCAAGGCACTCCAGGCCTTGCAAAAAACGCGCCAAAAATTAACGGCCCTGGAAGCGGCGCAACACGAGCCGATCGCCGTGATTGGCATGGCCTGCCGCTTTCCCGGCGCTGACAGCCCAGAAGCGTTTTGGGAATTACTCTGTCAGGGCGTAGATACAGTGCAAGCCGTGCCGACCGAGCGTTGGAATATGGCTGATTACTACGATCCCATGCCCGGCACACCCGGTAAATCCTATGTGCGCGAAGCCGCCTTTTTGACCAAAATTGATGAGTTCGATCCCCAATTTTTTGGCATTGCCCCGCGTGAGGCCACGAGCATGGATCCGCAACACCGGCTGCTGCTGGAAACCAGTTGGGAAGCATTGGAGCGGGCCGGGCAAGCACCGACGGCGCTGAGAAACAGCAAGACCGGGGTCTTTGTCGGTGTGACGCCGAGCGAATATATCCTCCGGCTGGATGAGGCGCAACGAACTGACACCTATGTCACGACGGGAAATTCGGTGATCTTTGCGGCCGGGCGGCTTTCGTATGTACTGGGGTTGCAAGGGCCTAATCTGGTGATCGATACCGCCTGTTCTGCCTCCTTGATTGGAATTCACCTCGCCTGCGAGAGCTTGCGCAGAGGCAGCAGCGATCTGGCATTGGCCGGCGGTGTCCATCTCATGCTTTCTCCGCATGGGCATGTCGCCATGTCGCAGATGCAGGCGTTGGCCCCAGATGGTCGCAGCAAGGCTTTCGACGCCGCGGCCAATGGTTTTGGGCGCGGGGAAGGCTGCGGGATCGTCGTCTTGAAACGGCTTTCTGATGCGGTGGCCGACCGTGATCCGATCCTGGCGTTGATCCGCGGCAGCGCCATGAATCACGACGGGCCGAGCAGCGGTTTGACCGTCCCTAGTGCCACGGCGCAGGCCACACTCATTCGCCGGGCGCTGGAAAATGGTCAGGTCGATGCGAGCGAAGTGCAATATATTGAAGCGCATGGCACGGGTACGGCATTGGGTGATCCAATTGAGGTGCGCGCCCTGGCAGCGGTCTTTGGCGAACGGGCAACCCCGTTGCTGATCGGCGCGGTCAAGACGAATATTGGCCATCTGGAAGAAGCCGCGGGGATTGCCAGCCTGATCAAGGTGATCTTGGCGATGCAGCATCAGGAGATCCCCCCCCATCTGCATCTTCACCACCCCAATCCGCATATCGACTGGGCAACCACCAATGTGCGGATTCCAACCGACCGCACGCCCTGGCCAGCCGGTAAAAAGGTGGCTGGGGTCAGTTCTTTTGGCCTGAGTGGGTCCAACGCGCATGTTGTGATCGAAGAGGCCCCTGTTCGTACTGAGGTGACAACCGAAAAAGATCGGCCGTGTCATCTGCTAACCCTGTCGGCCAAAGACACCCAGGCATTGCGTGAGCTGGCACAACGCTATCACAAATTTCTTCAGCAGCAACCAGAAAGTGCGCTGGGGGATCTTTGCTATACAAGCCACGCCGGGCGTAACCACTTTGCCCAGCGCCTGAGCCTGACAGCCACTTCACTGGCGCAGCTACAAGCCAACCTGGCAATCTATGCAACGGGTCAATCTAGTCCAGATATCATGCAGGGCAGCGCGCCGGAGCATCAAGCACCGGCCAAAGTCGCCTTTCTCTTTACGGGGCAAGGGTCACAATACAGCGGGATGGGGCGCGAGTTATACGAAACCCAGCCGACCTTCCGCGCCACCCTCGACCGTTGCGATGTCGTTCTGCGGGAAAGTTTGGGGCGTTCGCTCATCGAGTTGCTCTATCCAACCACCGCACCGACGCACGACGAGCTACTCACATCCCATGTGTGGGGTCAGGTCGCCACCTTTGCGCTCGAATGTGCGCTGGCGGACTTGTGGCGTGCGTGGGGCGTGCAACCGGCGGTGGTGCTCGGCCACAGTCTCGGTGATTTTGCGGCGGCATACACCGCCGGGGTCTTTACATTGGAAGATGGCCTGCGCCTGGTCACCACGCGCGGGCGCCTGATGGAAACCGCCGTGGGCCGCATGGTGGCCGTCATGGCCTCGGCAGCCGAGGTCGTCCCTTGGTTGGCGGGCTATGCCGACGTTACCGTGGCGGTCATCAATGGCCCCAAAAGTGTAGTAATTGCAGGTGGTCAAACGAGTGTCACCCAAGTGACCGATCAATTGCAAC
>JAPLGZ010000524.1 GCA_026389895.1 Chloroflexota bacterium
TGCTGCCCGGTTTTGGTCAGTTGCGCGCGCCGGCGCGGGCGTTGGTGTTGTGGACGTTGGGTCTATCCATATTGGCGGCTGTCGGTTTTGATGTGATCAGCCAATGGGTTGGGCAGGGTCTACACCCCAAATCTCCGCTTGCGTCTGGCTCAGCGGCTGCTGGATTCCAATTATTCCATGTCCCTGGCTTAAACATTTTTCTCAAAACAGTCGCCTTTATCCTCGCCGGCATCGCCATGCCCCTTGTCTATGTCACCCTGCTCTTGACGCAACAAGACGAAACCGCCTTTTTACGCGCCTCATTGGCGGCATTGGCGATTACGCAGGCGACCGGTTTTTGGTTGGGGTGTTGGATTCTGATCAAAGCTCGCTACCATCAGTGGCTCAGCGCCAACATCTTTGTTACGCTGATGATTGGGCTGCTCTATCTAGATTTGGCCGCGACCGGCGCTTACACAGATATTAGCCCGACTGCGCCCACCGTGGGTTACCAGCACCCCGAGATTATTGCATTTCTCAAAAATGATCCCGATCTCTTTCGCATTGATACGCGCACCGAGATTGAAGGTTTGTGGCAGCCGGACACGGCCGCCCTGGTTGGTCTGCAAGATGTGGGCGGCATTGCCAATCCGCTCATGTTGAGCAGTTGGCAACAATTGTGGGAATCTACCGGTGGTCGGCAGACCCGCGCCTATGACCAACTCAACGTGAAATATGTGATCGTGCGCGATGGCACGCCGCTGCCTGACGGCAAATTCGAGTTGGCATTGGATGCGCCCGGTGAGTTAGCCGTTTATCGCAACAAAAACTTTTTAGCACGCGCCTGGCTGGCCGATGCCAAAGGCGATTTGAACGCGCTGACGCCACTTCCCGCCAGCCAGACGGCGACGATGATACATTACGGCAGCAACGAACTCACTGTACAAGTCGCGACGCCTGACGCCGCTTATTTGGTGCTCAGTGAACTTTGGTATCCAGGCTGGCGCGCCACCGTGAACGGCGCGCCAGCCGAAGTGTTACGCGCCAACGGCGCGTTACGGGCCATTGCTCTACCCGCCGGCGCCGCGACCGTGCACCTCTGGTTTGCGCCGATTAGTTGGCGCATCGGGCTTGGCGCGTTTGGTGTGGGGCTGCTGCTTTTGTTTGGGGTATTTGTGACAAAGCGCCCGCACCCTAAAGAAACGCTGTGACCAACCTTCTGCGGATAATCAGCTATAGGCCCCTGAGCAGGAAGAGCAGCAAGTGGAACCCAGCCATTCGCACGCCAAAATCAGGCTGGCGATCCAAGGAATGATCGAGTGACGCGCCATCAATTTGATTAAACAGCTAACTTTTCAAAAGCCTGGGTAATGAAAAATTGATAATGCTCTCTGATCGTTTGCTCAGTGATATCAGGGCGGCCAAATGGCGGAAAGAAGGCCGCCCAACCGGCTAGATCCGCACCAGCCAGTCGAATCAGGCGCAGGGCTGCGTATAGATCCCAATAAGGCAAGTTGGTGTAATCAATGGCCATCATGGATTGGTAATGGTGGGTAAAAGCATGGAAGGCATCAATGCCGAAGATCCAAAGTATATCTAAGCGACTAACCGCCAGGTCAACGAGCGGATCGCCTAATTTGGCATCTTCCCAGTCAACCACAGCCACGAGCTTGTCATCCCGCCACAACAGATTGCCCGACCAGAAATCGCCATGCAACAGCGTTGCGGCATTATGCTGTGATAATGGCCAGACCGCGGCTAACGCCGCGCGGATGCGTCCTTCGTCTAGTGAGTGGTTGATTTTTTGAGCGGGTTCACCATAACTTTGGGCTTGTGGTGGCAGAAAAGCTAAATCCAACTTCGCGCGATCAACGCGGTGAAGCTTGGCCAACTGGGTGGCCATCTGCTGTGTGAAATCGGCGATATGGGCGAGCGCAAATTCTGGCTTGCCCTCGATATATTCAATGGCTAGAGCCGGTGCA
>JAPLGZ010000429.1 GCA_026389895.1 Chloroflexota bacterium
CAACCGCTATTTTGACCATAAACTCGCTGCCGAGTTTGAACGAGCAGCCCAGCAAAAATAAACGGCTCCACCCTCCCGCCAAGAAGTGTTGGAGCCGTTCGTCACCTACATTAACAACAAGAAGTGGAGAGCAATGAGGCCTGTACCTATGTCTCTCAACAAGTCGTAGTTAAATAGGTAAAACTACCTCGACTGTATTTTGCCACAGATTCATGCGCATGCCTAGAGTAGGATGTGCAGAGCTTCCGCGGCTATCTACGGGGGATAGTTTGATTGGGTACCTAATCAGCTTAACTAAGTACCCACCTGTCTTTTTTTATAGGGGCGCCATTTGGGTCTCGAACCCAAAACCTCTTGATCCACAATCAAGTGCTCTGCCATTGAGCTAATGGCGCCATAGTATCGGTGGGAATAAAGGACCGATATTAGGATTTGGCAAAAGAATAACCGGAACAGGTTGTCCTGCCCCGGTATGGCTGGGGGACAGGGATTCGAACCCCGATTAACGGCTCCAAAGGCCGCAGTCCTGCCATTAGACGATCCCCCAATAATGATTAATAATTAATTTAGGATAATTAACGATTAATGAAAGGGGATCGCACTTAAGCAATATTTCATTAATAATTAATTATTAACTATTCACAATTAATTATTAGCAAGGTGCCGAGACCCAGGATTGAACTGGGGACACCAGCATTTTCAGTGCTGTGCTCTACCGGCTGAGCTATCTCGGCAAAAAAGTCGGCCTATTGGCCGACCCTTTCAGAGTGAGAGCGGGCGATGAGATTCGAACTCACGACCTTCTCCTTGGCAAGGAGACGTTCTACCGCTGAACTACGCCCGCAAATTATTTGATTCTTAACCAGAGCGGCCACAAGCCCTAATCTTCTGGAAGGTGGACCCGGTCGGATTCGAACCGACGATCTTCTCCTTGCAAAGGAGACGCCTTCCCGCTAGGCCACGGGCCCCTACATCACCCGCAAGGTGCCGACGAGAGGACTCGAACCTCCACACCTTTTCAGGCAATAGATCCTAAATCTATCGCGTCTGCCATTCCGCCACGTCGGCATTCACGAAACGGTATTGTAGCCGACATTAGAGAATTCCGCAAATGAACAGACCTACAAATTTAGAGCAAATTCATACCCCCGATTCTGTCAGCTTGATGATGCACGATAAAATTAGTACACCACAAAGCCGTTCCGTCATCTGTCTCATTGCTCTATAGAAATTTCTTTCTAGCAATTCTCTATGGCGATTTGTGGCCTGCCAGGTATTACCTGACTTCACCCGCATCGCTGCGACGAGATCGCACCAGTTATAACCTCAAAAGATGATAACTAGCCCAACCCACTCGCCTTGCTTCCAGTTGCACGCTCGCCTAGCCAAACTCATTGCTGAATCTGCTGGTGGGCTCTTACCCCACCGTTTCAACCCTTACCAAATACTTGGCGGGATTATTCTCTGTTGCGGTTGTAGTCAAGCTGTTCATACCAGCTTGCCCTCACTTACTGTTTCATGAGGCAACCTTCTGGCCTGCATTAAACAAACCAGGGGGAAGTCGGGAAGTTCCTCTACTTGTACATGACAAGCAGCGACGGATCGAATTTGCTCGAATGTGTAATTGTTAATTTGCGAGCTACCAGGTTGCAAAAATCATCTATCAACTAGATACAACATAATAGCCACTCAGGATTAACTACACCTGATGATAGACATAATTTATCATGAGCCAGGTCAAATGTCAAATTATGAAGTTAAGTGCAAGCGCTATATAGCTGCTTTTCCAGGCAATTCTGATGGGGCCAGGTCTAGTTCTGGCTGGCGTGGGCCTTCGACCCACACTTGGCCATCGGCCCAATTTTCTTGTTTCCAGATAGGTACAACAGCTTTTAAGCGCTCAATCGCATAACGGCAAGCCTCAAAACAGCCATCATCCCGATGGGGGGTTGCCACGGCAATGAGTACGCTCGGCTCGCCGATTTCACAGCGGCCAATCCGATGCAAAATGCTCACGGCCCCCACTTTTGGCCACTGCGCCATGATTTCTGTGCCAATCCGCGCCAACATCGGTTCGGCCATTTCGGCGTAAGCCTCGTATTCTAAAAAATCCGTGCCCCGCGCCCCGGTTTGGGTCACGGTCTCACCGCGCACTACGCCGTCAAAGATCGTAATTGCCCCGCAGTCGGGCCGGCTCACGCGCGCGGCGATGTCATCCAGTAACAAGGGTTGGTCGGTGATTTCAAAAAGTTTCTTGCTGTTCATTGCTCCTGCCTTCTCCCTGCATTTTAATATTGCCTATGCGCCAACCATGGTCAATGTCAGCATTCGCAAGGCTAGCCAATACCACCAGAAACCGGCGGAAAAATGGCGACCTCATCCCCTGGCTGGAGTAATTGATCAAAGCGCGCGTACTCTTGATTAACAGCGGCGTACAACGAGCGTCCGGTCAATTGTAATGTGGGATAGCTCTGCTCCAAAATTTTCAACAGATCCCCAATGTTAGTACCATCAGGCGCATCGACTGTCTTTTCTTTCCAGCCAGCATTCTGGCGCAAGGTAGCAAATAGCCGCACTTTTACCTGAATCATATCCCCTCTAATTCTTATCAAGACTTTAGATTTATGCGCCAGCCAGGTGGACAATGCGCCACGTAAACCTAAAAGGATAAATTATGACCGCTGCCAATCCCCTGATTTGCCGCCCCGTTTTTCCAGCAAACAGATATTGCTGATCGTCATCGTCTTTTCGAGCGCTTTGGCCATATCATAAATGGTAAGGGCCGCCACGCTAACGGCGGTCAACGCTTCCATTTCGACGCCGGTTTGGCCGTTGCAACGGACGGTCGCGAGAATGACAATCTGTTGGCCAGGTTCATCAATTTCAAAATCGACTACGACTTTGCTCAATAATAAAGTGTGGCAGAGTGGGATTAATTCTGGCGTACGCTTAGCAGCCATAATCCCAGCAATACGCGCCGCGGCCAGCACATCCCCCTTGGGTACATCACCATCCCGAATCGCCGCCAGGGTTGTCGCTTGCATATGCACCTCGCCACGAGCCGTTGCAATGCGCAAGGTGACTGCCTTATCCGCCACATCTACCATCGCAGCATGACCGTGTTCATCTAGATGGGTTAGTTGATTGGACATGATTGAATGACCATCGCTTTTCTATGCTATTCTCTTATTCATTCAGTAACAACGCAGAGACCACGGCGCCCGCAGGTAACACACCTGCGGCCTGGGGTAATTCAAGCAAAGCATTTGCCGTGCGGGCACTCAGTAGCC
>JAPLGZ010000624.1 GCA_026389895.1 Chloroflexota bacterium
CGCCTAGCCTCAAGACCAGCCAACAAACTAGCCCACTTGCCAGGAAAAGGCTCGTCTACTGGCCAGGTATGCTGGTCAGCTGCCGTGATAGAGTAGAATCGGCGGATTCTGTGTGCTCGTCGCGCGCTTTAATTGGCGCTAGATGCTATTGGTGTGAGGCTATCCTACGGCCGCACAGGCGGCCTTATGACAGGACGATCGAGTGGTTTTCGTGGCAGTACGCCTGCTTGTTTTCTAAGTTGGCGTACTGCACAAATTTTCAATCGGAGCTTCTCCTCAATCCTGAAACCAGGGTTCTCACCGTGATTTCGATCCGCGTAGGGGCCACCATGCACTTTTTATTTAGTCGCCAAGCAACACCATTTCAAATAGTTTCCAACATTCTGCGCGCTTCAGTCCAAGAAAGGCTACGTATGAAAATTAACGGGCAAGGCAAAAGCTCGATCGCTAGACGGCTCACGAACAACAAGCAATCGATCATTGTTGTGTTCACTGTGCTAGGAATCGGGCTCCATCTTCTCTTCCGTTTTGGCGTGAACACAACAGCCGAAGTCTATGGGTTGCCGGTTGGTGAACTGCCCTTGCTGGCCGTTCTCGTGTTGGGTGGGTTGCCTTTGTTGGTGGAATTGGTCAGTAAACTCTTGCACCGCGAATTCGGCTCTGATCTGCTGGCGGGCATCTCGATCGTGACGGCCTTCCTGCTGCATGAGTATTTGGCTGGCGCGCTGGTGGTCTTGATGCTTTCTGGTGGCCAGGCGCTGGAAGCTTATGCCGTGCGCAGCGCTTCGTCGGTATTGGCGGCGTTGGCCAAGCGGATGCCCGCCCAAGCCCATCGCAAGCAGGGGAGTGAGCTTGGTGATGTGCTCGTAGATCAAGTGGTAATCGGCGATACGCTGGTGGTCTTTCCTCACGAAATCTGTCCAGTCGACGGGATCGTGCGCGAAGGGCATGGTACGATGGATGAATCTTATTTAACCGGTGAACCGTACTTGATGTCCAAAACACCCGGCTCTACGGTGCTGTCTGGGGCCATCAACGGCGAAAGTGTGATCACAATTCAAGCGACTAAGCTTGCTATCGATTCGCGTTATGCCAAAATCATGCAGGTGATGCTCGCGGCAGAAGAGCAACGCCCGCAACTGCGACGCCTGGGCGATCAGTTGGGGGCGGTCTATACGCCGCTGGCCGTGGCCATTGCGCTTGTCGCCTGGCTCGTCAGCGGCGAAGCACTGCGCTTCTTGGCCGTCCTGGTCATCGCAACGCCTTGTCCGCTCCTCATCGCGATTCCAGTGGCGATTATTGGTTCGATCTCGCTCGCCGCGCGCCGCGGCATCATTATCAAGGACCCGGCCGCCCTCGAAAAGATTGCCACTTGCCGGGTTGCGATCTTCGACAAGACCGGTACTTTAACCTACGGCCAACCGAAGCTGATCGACATCCTGGTCGGCGTGGATTTTGCCGTGAACGAAGTGTTGGGATTGGTGGCCAGTCTGGAACGCTACTCAAAACACCCCCTTTCCAGCGCGATCCTGAAAGCGGCCCGTGCGGCCAACCTGTCGTTACAGGATGCAAGCCAGATTGGTGAGCGCCCCGGCGAAGGATTGCACGGCATCATTGATGGACGGGTGATCCAAATCACAAGTCGCGAGCAGATCACAGCACAACACCCAGAACTAGTGGAAGTCCTCCCCTCTACTGTCGGGGGCATGGAATGTGTCATTTCAATCGGTAACCGCTATGCTGCAACCTTGCGCTTTCGCGATGAGCCGCGCCTCGAAGGAGCCTCGTTCATTCATCATCTGAAACCCAGCCATCATTTCGATCGCGTGATGCTTGTGTCAGGCGACCGCGAATCAGAAGTGCGATACCTGGCCGAACAGGTGGGCATCCGTGAGGTCTATTTCAGCCAGACCCCCGAGCAGAAACTCGAACTGGTCCGCGCAGAAACAAAAGAGGCAAACACGGTTTTCCTCGGGGACGGTATTAACGATGCGCCCGCTTTGACCGCGGCCACGGTCGGTATCGCGTTCGGCCAGAACAGTGATATCACAGCGGAAGCGGCGGGCGTTGTCATTTTGGATAGCTCGCTTCAGAAAGTCGATGAGTTCTTACATATTAGCCGGCGTCTGCGCTCAATTGCCCTCCAGAGCGCCATTGGTGGCATGGCCTTGAGCATCATCGGGATGCTCTTTGCCGCGTTCGGCTATCTGCCGCCAGTGACCGGGGCCATTGCCCAAGAAATGATTGATATCGTGGCGGTTGTGAATGCGCTACGCGTGGCCTTGCCACCAAAGACGCTTTCAGACTATTAACGATCTTGTGGACCCACTCCTGCGAAAAGTAGAGAAGAGCAAACTCAATGATGTTGGCTACGCCGCCGCAACAGGAAGAAAACGATGATCCCGATCACACCCAGCGCCAGCACGGGTAGCCAAGGTGAGGAGGGCAGCGGTTCGGGCAGTTGCGGCGGTTGCACTTTGGCGGCTGACCACTGCACCGCGGCACGCGCGCCCATCAAATTCGCGTGGCTAAAATCAGCACCCCGGACATTCACACCGGCGAGTGTACTTTGGCTCAGATCGGCATTGGTCAAATTGGCTTCCGTCAGGTCAACCCCAGCCATTTTTACCCCGTTCAAATGGGCGCCTTCGAGCGTGGCGCCGCGCAGGGTTGTCCCAGCGATCCGCGCATCATCCAATCGAGCATTGGTTAAGTTCACCTCACTCAGATCAAGGCCAGCCAGCTTGGCATTGGTCAAATTGCTGTCGTGCAAGTCGGCGCCTTTTAGGTTGAGCCCGGCCAATTTGAGACCGGCTAGATTCAACCCGCTTAAATCGGCGCCGGCCAGGTTGCGATCTTTGCGCGACCCTTCCAGCAACTCCTCACGAGACGTGAACTTCCTGGTAAACAATGGGTTCATCTTCGGCACATTCCTTTCAAAGCAGAGCAAATTTAACTAAGGCCATATTTCGCCCAGAGCGCAGCAAGTATCTGCGTCATAAACGATTGATATTTTACCACACACGGCCTGGTCAACACCTGGCTGTCCTCAAATCAAAGTGAGAACCGCTTTTGATGCTCATTTGAATATAGTTGGAGCGTTTAGGGGCTGGGCCGCTAAGGGCCAAAATTTGCCGCGACTTTGCGTAGTCGCCAGGCGTCTATACCAGTATGGTGCGTACGCGCCCTCTAAGCGCTGTTGTGCTGGCCGTGAATGAAAGAGGGAAGGCGAACAAGCCACTGTGCCATTCTGAGTCCTCGATTCAAAACAGGGAGATCAACACATGCGCAATAAAAT
>JAPLGZ010000417.1 GCA_026389895.1 Chloroflexota bacterium
CCCGCGCTCCCCTGGACAATAATCGTGCCGCTAAGCATCGATTCGGCCAGCCCCCACCCGGCGCTGCCTTCAATTTCTACGGTGGGGCCATCACTCATCCCCGCGCAGTAATAACCGACGCTGCCGCTAAAGGTCACCTTAACTGGCTGGAGCAGCGCGACGCCCAAATTATGGCGCGCCGCCGGATTCTGCACCGTGATTTCGGTGCTGCCGTCGGCGATCAGTTTTTTGATCGCAAGGTTGATCTCACGCGTGGTTTTGTCTTCACAATCTATCGGCGCCATACACGCACTTCCTTTGCTTGTGCCTCGCGCACTTTATAAGAACCACCTTGACCATCATCCGCAAAGGCCGCCCGAATGGCAACCTCTTCGGTGGCGACAGCGACAAAGGTCGCCGTCTCTGTCACCAGTAAGGGTTTGAGCGCGAAAGGATCTTTGGCATAACCAAACTCATCGGCGGTGGCGGCTAGATAGCTGAATGCACCATCAAAATCAATGAGCGAAGCGCGCATGGCTGCTTCTAAGCTCAAGCCTTTGGCCATCTGTTCGCCCAAGTAGATGCCAATAATTTCCGAGTCATTGTGGGTATAAAAACGGATGCCGCGTTGCTCATATTGACGGCGCAACTTGTCATAGTTGGTGATGTGACCGTTATGCACAGTGGCCAGATCGGGATAACCATGCGCCCAAAATGGCTGGGAATGGCTCAGATCCACCTTCGATTCAGTGGAAAGCCGCGTATGCCCAATCCCGTGGGTGCCAACAATTTGTTTGACCCCGTAGGCCGCGTCCAGTGCCTGAGGTGAACCAACCTGCTTGACGATCTCCAAATGATGACCAATACTCACCACTTCTACGTCAGCAGCTTCAGACTCAATCAGACGCTCTAATTGGCGCAAGTCATTCGACGGGCGATCGAGCACCAGGCGCAAATATTCAGCCGTCGTCGAGACTTCGCCCAGCGTAGAGCCACCCTCGAGTACCCGTTGTGCGATATGTTGGCCGCGCTCGGCAAAATTGCCATGCTCGCCTAATTTAATCCGCAACACCAAATCACCATCATGTTGCTGGCTGTAAAGCGCTACCCCCGCCGAATCGGGCCCACGACAGCCCAACGCTTGCAGCATCTTGAAAATATTTTGCCCGACGGCGGCCTGCTCGTTGGCGGTCTTATCCCAAAAACCCGCAATACCACACATGGCTGATCACTCCTTCCAATTGTTGCAAGCTGTTAATAGCACACAGGGGATAATCTGACGGCACAATTATTCAATCAATTGGCATTCAATCAATCGGCATTTAATCAATCAATTGGCAAAACAATCACAACCCAGCATGAAACCTACTCCATGCGCGCTACCAGCTTATACGCTTTTATCACTTTTGTGCAGAGGGCAGTTGCACAAAGATTGACCATAATGAACTGTGTAATCTGCCTAATTTGGACGCGGATGAACAGGGGTTTTTAGGGCTAAATTCGCTGATCTGTGTTCATCCGCCGCCCTCTCTTCTGAATCGGCCTGTCTGGGTGTATGGCGCATCGATTGACAATCCGCCCAACCTGCACTAAAATTTTGGGGCTTTCCCAGACCTGGTGTAAATCAAGCTCCTCAAACAAAGGTGAATGGCAAAGGTGAATGGCAACGATGAAAAAGTTAACGGCAAGTGTGGTCGGTGGTGGGATGGGCGGGCAGCTCAGCCTCAATGCGTTGGCGGCGTCTGATCAATTTGAGTTGCTCGCGGCGGCGGATCTGCGCGCCGATGTGCGAGAAAATATGGCCGCAAAACATCCGGGCCTACGCACGTTTGAAAACCACCTCGATATGTTTGCGGCCTGTCCAACCGATGTTGTTTGCGTCAGCACCTACCCGCCGTCCCACGAAACGGTGACGCTTGACGCGCTGAAATTGTTGCCATTGGCCGGCATCCTGGTCGAGAAACCGTTGGGCCATACTGTCGCATCTGGTCGGCGCATTCTAGAGGCGATCAAGGCGAAGCAGTTACCCATTGCGGTGCCACACGGTCTGCTCGCCAAACGCACGTCGCTCGAAGTGATCGAGCGTGTGCATGCGGGCGAAATTGGTGATTTAAAACTAGTGGAGATTCAGTGTAATAAGTGGGATATTATCAACGCGGGGATTCACTGGCTGCACTTTTTCGTCACCCTTACCCGTTCCGAACCGTTGGATTTTGTGATGGCACTGTGTGACAGCAGCACGCGCACCTATCGCGATGGCATGCAAGTCGAGACGATGGCCGTCACCTATGCGCAGACGAAAAGCGGCGTGCGCGTGGTGATGAATACGGGCGATGACACGCAGATCAACGGCGGCCAATGGGATTTTCTTTTCCGATTGATCGGCACAGGCGGCCAGATCGAATTTTATGGTTGGGCCTTGCCCTATCGCATCCAGAACGCCGCCCATCCGCAA
>JAPLGZ010000650.1 GCA_026389895.1 Chloroflexota bacterium
GCAAGAGCTAAAGTTTTGACGCGGAGGCGCAAAGGCGCAGAGAACAACCAAGCAAAACGCAAAATCCTGCGCGCAAAAGGCTTCGGGTCAAACGCTCACCGAAGTCTTAGTCGACCAGTTATATCTAGCAAAGGCCAGCCACGTTAACACGCGATTTTACTCGGCTTTTCTCTGCGTCTTTGCGCCTCTGCGTTAAAATTTTATCCCTGGCTACACGCGTAAACTAGGATCAGCCTATTCCATCAGTCCAGCAACTTAGTAATTATATTTACTTGCCGCCGGTTAACAGCGCCAGCGGTTTCCCAAAGAAATCATAAACAAAAGGCGCAAGGTCATCCCAGGCAAATAGGGCATCGACTTTCTTGCCCTGCCAAGAGACCCGCCACTCCTTCAAGGTCAGCTTGCCGCGTCGCCAATAGGCAAAGGCCGATTGCAGATCGCGCCGGAAATAAATCCACTTCACACCTTTGTACTGTTGTTGGCGATTCGTCGGCAATGGCAAGCCAACCAGATCACAATATTTGGTGTACAGCAGCGCAACCCCACCCGCCTCTGCAATGGCAGAACGACCGGTGGGTCGCCCGATGTTCGGTTCGATGATAAAGTGCTCGCCAGTGCGCGCATCTTTCTTCATCTCCACATAGCCCAGCCCATGATAGTTCACACCATGGAACAGGCGGAGCGATTCCTGCAAGACCACATCATTCCGACATTCTTCGCCCAAACAACTGGTGCCGGTCTCGATCGGCCATTGCCGCAATTTGCGGGCAACAAACGTGACGAGCGGCTCGGCGTTGGCATTGAAGTAACAGTTGCAGGAATAGAGATTAGCGTCGGTCCCTTCCACCCAAGCTTGCGCCATTAATAGCTCGGCCCAGGGGGCATACTGATCATAGAGCGCCAGCAATTCTTCGGCGTTGCGCACCTTAAAAACCTTAGCCTTGGTATGCTCCTGCCAGAGTTCGGTCTTCATGGGGGGCTTCAAAATGCACGGATAGGTGAGCTGACCAGCCGCATTTTCTGCATCAGCGCGGCTGCGCAGAAAAAATGTGCCGGGAATGGGCAGCCCGTTCTGCTGCGCATAGGTGTAGAAACTGATTTTATCGACCAACATTTCCACTACTTCTGGTGCAGGCAGCGCAATGTGATACCATTCTTGCAATTTTTCACGATGGCGCGAGATCAATAACACACTTAAATCATTGCAAGGAAAGAGGACTGCCTTCTGTGGCAATGTCGGCCCCAATATTTCCAACACATTGATCGCTTCGATACTGCTTGTATCCGTAAAGAGGATCTTTTCACAAACTTTTGTACGACAACACGGATGATTGGGATCCTCACCCAGCGCAATGACCGGCACATGATTGCGCGCAAGGATCCGGGCCGACTGCAATCCGGTCATGGAATCCAGCCCCACAATGATCGCATGAGGTAGTTTTGTCTCTTGAGTTTTCGCTTGCACGGTCCACAACCTCTTTGCAGTAGTTAAATCGGCATTTTTATTGATAAAGCGGACTCCTCCCCTGGCCGCGTCGCAAGAGAAGCGGCGCAGGGATAGAATGAGCCACCTGTTCTGGCCACCTACAGATCCCTCCTATAGGCTAGGGAGGGATCTGTAGGGCAAAAATTATCCCTTGGCCACTACTTTGGGTGCGCCATTGACACTGGCGGCATGCTGTCCATTGACCTTGCCCTTATCCGGCATGTCGGTTTGGGGCAGGTAACGTTCCTCGGCCGCTTGCAACTCATCGGCGTCTTGCAAGCGGAAGATCTCTTTGACCGAAGCGATCTGTTTCTCAACAGGCATCAGTGAACGGGCTTCGAAGATTTTGGCGGCCGTCTGCTGCATGGCCGTGATACTGGCGCGCATCAAATGGTTGGCCCAGATCACGAGACTAACGCCCGCCTTTTCAAACTCTTCCACCGGCGTGCTGAAATACATGGTCGGCACAATGACGACGGGGCAGCGATCTTTCCATGCGGCCATAAAGGCCAGAATTTCGTCGGGGTTAGACTTTTTGCTGTGCATGAGAATGGCATCGGCACCAGCTTCATGATAGGCTTCGGCGCGACGCAGGGCCTCTTCCATGCCCCAGCCGGCAATCAATGCCTCGACACGGGCAACCACGCAAAAGTCGGGGTCTTCCTGGGTGTCTTTGGCGGCCTTAATCTTGCCCGCAAATTCACCGATATCCGCCAATGGTTGACTTTCCCCACTAATAAACGAATTCGTCTTGGGGAACATCTTATCTTCGATACACATAGCCGCCACGTTGCGCTGCTCTAATTTACGCACCAGGCGTCGCGCATTATTAAAATTGCCATACCCAGTGTCCGCGTCCACCAAAATCGGAATGGAGGTGGCATCGCTCATAAACTCGAGCACTTCTAGCACCTGGGTCCAACTGGCTTCATTGTTGTCACGCACGCCCAGCATCGCCGAAATCGATAGACCGCTGCCCCAGATCCCTTTGAACCCAGCTTCTTGCACGATTTTAGCGCTCATCCCGCTGTGCGCTTCCATGATGAATTCAAGCTGATTCGAATGTAACATTTGTTTGAATTGTGTTGTCTTCTTAAGCATGATTTGCCTTTCTATGAAAGATGTCTGAATGATGATTTACTACTTACGACTTACCCACCTGCTCGTAGCGCCGCTTACGCCATGACGACTGGTGCTTTGGCCTGGGCCTTTTTGGCCTGTTCAGCGACAAAAGTCTCGATAATCTCGACAATCCGTTCGCCAATTTCGCGCTGGGCGTCGAACGTGCCGGCGCCAATATGCGGCGTCAAGATGACATTGGACAATCCAGCCAACGGCGAGATTTTGCCTTCACCTTCCGCTTTGTGCACGTCCATCCCCGCGCCGCGCAGCTGACCTTCGGTTAAAGCCTGATACAGGGCTAGTTCATCTACAACGCCACCGCGCGCCAGGTTGATCAAAAATGCGCCGGGTTTCATGCGCCCAAGGACATCGGCATTGATCATATTGCGGGTCGAATCGCTGAGTGGCACATGCAAGCTGACATAATCGGCGGTTTCGATCACTTCATCGAAAGAGGTTAGGCGAATCCCTTTTTCATGCAGACTAGATAAGACCTTGGCAGATGGATTGGCAACGCAGCCGATCACGCGCATCCCCCAAGCCACACCCAACTCGCCCACGCGCGAACCAATGTTGCCCGCGCCCACAATGCCCAAGGTGCGGCCGGTCAAAGCGTAGCCGGTCAGCTCATTTTTGGCCCAACGCCCTTGTTTGGTCAGGCGATCTGCTTCCAGAATGTTGCGCGCCAGCGTCAACATCAAAGCAAAACTCATTTCAGCCACGGCTTTGGCGCCTGGTTCTGGGATGCGGAACAAGGCCAGATTGTGCGCTTGCACGTAATCCATATCGATATTGTCAAAACCCGAACCGGCTCGGACCAACAACTTTAATTGGGGGGCGCTTGCCATCACTTCGGCCGTAATGCTAATGCCACTGCGAAAGATCAAGACTTCGCGATCTTTCAATAAGGCGGGCAATGTTTCGGTTTTTGCATGAAAATCACAAACGACGTCATGGTCTTTACGCAACGTCGCGATTGTGTCGGCATCAATTGAACTAGCAATTAAAATCTTCAAAATAAAGTCTCCGTTATAGATGATTGGGGTTGAATTGGGTATTAAACGCTAAATTTCTGAAACGATTCAACCGGTTAAGCATAATATCCACCACTTGAACAAGCTTTCTCGCAGCCCACTGCTTACACAAAGGGGCTAATCGCATCAAAGAGCTGCGGAATAAAAACTGGATATGGATGAGAAACCGTATAGGCGGGTTTCCCGGCTAACGTGCAGTCGAGCAGGGCGCGCTGACGAGCTTCGACGGTCTCAATGAGCTCATTGTGCACTTCGGGAAAGGCAAAACGAAACTTAAAATAATAGGCCATAAACTCCAGGCGTTCTTCTTGCAGCGAAAAGACCATCCGCCGCCCAATTTCGTGGGGATCAGTTGGCTCAACCTTAATGGTCGATGCTTCATGGCTGACGACGAAGAAAATTTTATCCAATGCCCCGACAACAGGTTCGGCAACTTGGCCGAATAGCTTATGTGGCGGCAACTGGACATTCAGTTGGTGTTTCAACAGCGGTGTCGCTCGGCGCATCAGCTTCGCCACCGACGAATCGCTACCACCGGCCATGCGGTCTGCAGACTGCGTAATCAAGCGGAGTGCACGCAGCCGCGCTCGGTCGCGTGGTTTGACCAACGGCCAATATTGCGGCATTGTCTGTAAATGCCAATCCCAGATCCGGATCGGCTCAGGGATCCCATAAAGCCGCTGGCCGTCTTTGCTGATGTAGACCCATTCATCGCCAATATATTTCGCTCCTTTCGCCATAAAGGCCAACAAGGTCTCGGTCTTGCCGCCTTTGGCCCAGCCAGTGGTCAATACGCCGACGCCATTGTAATGAAAGGCCGAAGCATGCATTGGCAAAACGCCTTTGCTCAAGGCCGTTAGATTGATGATCGCCAGCAGCAAGGGCACCGCCGAGACGCCTGATTCACAGGTAATCTGACACTGTCCACCAATCTGTGCAAAGGGAATCTGCACCTTAACCCGGCTTTTATGCTTACCGCGCAAGACCAAAAAGGCATCATCCGTAAAGCCCGCATCATCAACGCCCAGATAACGCACAGGCGACGTGAGTGCGATCTGTTCGACAAATTTGATAATAATATCGGGTTCACGGGTCAAGGTAGCCCGGATCGGCCCCAACTGCCGTGACACGGTGGCGATATCACTGGGGCTGGCATTGAGCAAGCGAATGCCGACGATCCCATGTAAATCATAATCAATGGGGGAAGCGTTATAGCCGTTATTTGTCATGCTAGCGTTGCCATGTACCAATGCCATTATTTCACCATCAATAGGGTACGGGGATGACAACTGCGCCAGCGAAATGCGATATCTTTCGCGCCTGCTACTTTTTTTAGTGTCGCCTTAGGTACCAAGATTAACATCCTCCATTGACTGCAACCATGCGCAATCGAATCTGTCATGCCAGACAAGGTCTTACTATGCTCATAGGGATTGCTTGTAAAGCGTATTTAGCTTTCTAATATTAATAATCGTAATTTTAACCTAAATCTTGCTTCCCGTTCATTACAGTAAGCTGACGATTTACGCACTATTAACATTTTGATAATGCTAATATATCAATCGAAGGTAGCAGAGCCATCAGAGGTGGGGTTTTGTCTTAGCATAATGAATCGCGAATAGCGATCAATTGAGCCTCCGTGAAATGGCGTAGGCTTACGTCATTTCACGGAGGCTCAATTGATCGCGTTCTCGATACAAAAACTAAAGCGCAGAAAATTTGAGGTTAGTTAAACAGGCGGTTTAACGTAAAGGTCTGGCGTTGTTCAATGCATAGACGGATTAAATTAAGGTAATGACCGTTTTCCAACTTTTTGGGGGTAAGCCGGGTGGCCTCTTTTAACGAACGGTGCACCCAACAGAGATAAAAGAGTGGTTCGACCAAGTTGGCTGCGAGGCCCACACGCTGACAATAGTGCGCGGTGGCCGCGATGACCAAGTGACTCAATGGTGTCTCGGCCAAGAATTGCTGGGCGAAGCCCGTCAAGGTATTGCGGGTTCCTTGGGTGCGCGCCGCCCCTACACAATAGGAGCGCAGAAAATAGAAGAGATCCCAGAGCGGGACGCCTTTGGCTTCAAAGGCTTCCCAATCGAGAAAAGCGATGCGGCCGGTTGCGGTCGCCATCACATTCCAAGGGCCAGGATCACCGTGCTGGAAGACCAAAGGCATGGCTGTCGAGCTGTTTGCTAAAGTCGCCATCTGCTCGGCTAGAAAAGTACGATGTGCCGGCGCCACATTATAAATTTCGGTAAAACGGGTCAACAAGCCCCCTAATTGTTCGGCGGTCTGTTGCGGTGTGGTCGCCGTTGGATCGGCGCTGGCGGCCCCTAAATCAGTCAGCCACGTCAGCGCAGCCTGGGCGTAAGGACAATCGGCGGTGCCTTTCGTCCGCTGACGGAAGGGCGTGCCCTCAATGATCGTCTCGCCGACCAGCGCCAGCCCAGCGTGATGTCCCCCAAAGACTGCCTGTGGCAACGTGCCTGGCTGACCAATCCCCTGCTGCCATAAAGCAGTCAGTGCCTGATATTCGTTCTCAAGCCGGGCGTTGAACATCGGATGGCGCACCATTTTGACGATATAGGTGGGTGGTGCGTCTGGCGTAGTCTGGTCACGATCAAAGAGAAAGAATAACAATTTTCGAGAGCTATACGCCCCAGGTGCGGCTAATCCCCACCGAAAATTTTCGAGTGAAAGACCCGCTTCTTGCGCAATCGAACATAAATACTGCGGTGGATGCGCGGCCAGCTGCTGAGCAGAGCCTCCCACAAATCGACCAGACCGTTGCGTCAAGCGCCCCCAATGCGTAGAGTTACGCCCTGCTGCGATTACTGGCGCAACAGAGGCTTCACCATCAGATTCGGCTTGATGAGCGCCACGCTTGCGTTTAAGCAGGTTTAGCACACGTTTAAAGCGTTGCAAGTCAAAGGACGGACTAACCAAATTCTGCCGCAAGAAATAGCGAATCGTGGCTGGATCGGTACTCGGCACCGCTGTATGCAGTTCATCCCACAGTGGGGTCAGCCATAAATTTTGGGTTGTATCGTCGGGCTGGCTAAATTTTTGCGCGGCGCCACCTTGTAAGCGCGCCAACAAGCCATACGTTTCGTAATAGAGCAAACCTTCTGGTTTGAGCAATCGACGCAGCTCCGTGCGCAACGTGCCATCACGACGCAACCACCAGCCAGCCGGCCAATCGACCAAAAAGACCAGATCAACGCTGTTCGCTGGCAGTGGCAACGCCGGTTTATCCCCCACCAACCAGGGTTGTAGGTTATTCAGCTTGCGCTGTTGGCCAGTTGCGGATACTTCATCCATTTGTGACTGGGTGCGACAAAGAATCGTCACTGTCTGGCTAAAATGAGCCAACGTCACCAGGGTGGTTGGCGGCGGCAAGCCAATACAGATTATTTGGCCGGCCTCTAGGCTGGGGCGCAAGAACATCCAATTAGCGCCGGCCACTTCTCCTCGCAAATTAGCGCCCGGGACAAAGGTTGTCGAGCGTGTTATTTCCAGCATTCAAAAGTCCTTAAGCCTA
>JAPLGZ010000738.1 GCA_026389895.1 Chloroflexota bacterium
TCGCAAACACATGGCCGGCGTCTTAACCCGCCGCACCCTAGAAATCGCCATCGAGCGCGCCAAAGCCAGCAAATAACCCGGACTCATACATACTGTGGCCCAATCAGCCGCTTACTTTGGCGGGCTGAGCACCTAGGCCACAATCCTGATGAGCAATAAACAAAAACGGAGAAAGTTTCATGTCTGCAAAAGTAGTGGTCAATGCAAACATTAATGGCCAGGATACGCAATTTTTATGCGAACCACGCCAGAGCCTACTAGAAGTATTACGCGAAGATCTGCTGATGACAGGGGTCAAAGAAGGTTGCAATAACGGCAACTGTGGCGCATGCAGTGTCATTTTGAACGGTGTGCTGGTCAATTCCTGCCTGGTATTGGCGGTCGAAATCGCCGATAGCTCGCTCACGACCGTCGAAGGGCTGGCCAGCGGCGAAAAACTGCATCCCCTGCAACAGAAATTCCTAGAACATGCCGCCTTGCAATGTGGTATCTGCACGCCCGGCTTCTTGATGTCGTCCAAGGCTTTGTTGGACAAGAACCCCGACCCCACCGAGCACGATGTACGCTTGTGGCTGGCGGGCAACCTCTGCCGCTGCACTGGTTATGACAAAATTGTGCGCGCCGTCTTAGATGCCGCCGACAGCCCAGAGATGCAGAGCGTGGCGTAGTTGTTTTGTATGTGCTTGAAGGGAGCAGTCAATTCCCATGCAACATACCGTATGGATTCCGGCGCTCCACCGTGATTTAGCCGGCGGCGCCGAGACAGTCAGCGTAGAAGCAGAAACGATAGGCGAAGTGATCGACCAACTGGAAGCGAAATTTCCAGGCTTTGCGGCAAGGTTGTCCGAAGATGGCAAAATGCGCTCGAACATTGCCGTTGCCATCAACGGGGAAATTACGCATCGCGGTCTGCGCCAGCGCCTGACAGAGCCCAGTGAAGTTCATTTTATTCCTGCCCTGAGTGGTGGATAAGATCAGGGCCTGGAAATTAAGGCTTTGAACAAAATAGCGGTGAGCTTGTCATGACAAGCTCACCGCTATTTTAGTCCAAGGGGGTAATTCAATTGTCGATCACTGGGCGTCCCGCATTCGCTTCCATAAGAATGGGTCGGCACAGTGACTGTTATTCGTGGGGAATTACTTCTTGCTAATCAAAGGCAAATACAAGGTAAGAACACCGGTATCCTGGACAAGCAGCAGACTACTTACTGGCTGATTGACTTTATCACCAATAATAAGTAGGGTGATGACGCCTTGATTGCCGAGCACAAATGGCACCAGATTGAGGATTGTGGCGCCGCAGTTGGGCTCGGTAACTTTCCAATCATACGTACCAGCGGGCAAGGAGAGAAAACCACTTTGCTCTAGATAATGTAAATTGGTGGCGCCAGTAATTGGTATATCGTTCTCGGTGCAAATATCCACAGCGGTATTCGCAATGACCGCATCAAAGGGTGCCAAATGAATAATGTTCACCTGACCCCGGTTCAAAGGAACGGTCCCGCCCGGTGGGATGGTGCCGCCTGGCGGTATCGTACCCGCCGCGCTGGCTTGGTGACTAAAGAGACTAAACCCAGCCAGGGTAATTAAACCAGCAAACAAGGCAACGAAGAGATAACGCCGCCCAACTTGGTAATATTTGGGGCTAATTGACATACTTTCCTCCTAAACTTTCTTGGCAGAATCGTGATTGGCAATGGGACTTTGACGCTCAAAAATCAGTCTTCGGGGATAGGCAAAGCGCTACACCAAAAATACCTATCTTAAATAAGACGCATTTTCTGGGAAAAAGTAACGGTAATTTCTTTAAACAAGACGGTTTGCAACTCATTATTACACGCGTACCAAGAAAAACTATCATCTGGAGAACACAAATCGCAATGAGCGATAGGGTAAGCTTAGTTCA
>JAPLGZ010000141.1 GCA_026389895.1 Chloroflexota bacterium
CTGGTACGTCGATCCAGAATGGCGCAAGCAAGGTGTCGGCCGTCTGCTGGTGGTCGCCGCTGAAGCCTGGGCGCTTGAACAGGGTTGCACCGAAATGGCCTCCGACACCAACGCCGACTATCCGCTGAGCCCGACCGCGCATGCGCGGCTGGGCTATCAGGAGGTAAGGCGAGATATTTTCTTTCGCAAGGTGCTGACGCCGGAATAGTGGCGGTATTGGCAACTGGCAGGCTTTTCCCTCGCTGCAACGCCAAAGCTCCGGAAATCCAGGCTGGAATTATTTCAATCTATTCGCAACCAAAGGTGAATTCATATGCCAAACCGTGTACCGATTGCCCTGCTCATTGATGATAGCTGTCCGCTGGTGCATGTCTACCGTTATCACTGGGAAGATGTCCATAAGAAAGCGCCGATGACCAAGGATGGTCGGCCACTGTTGGATGTCGTCCCGAACGAATTCCTCGATCGGTTTTGTGACGTCGTGCAACGGCATGGAATGGCGGGTAAGTTTTCGATTGTCCCCGCGCCTGCCGGGCTTGGTGATGTCGTGCACGGGATCGCGGGCTTTGCTCCCGAATTGACGCGCGCTTGGCTGACCACCGCCCAGACGCGCCTGAGTGACCGCTTTGACTTCTGCCCCGAAGGGTTGACCCATAATCTGGCTGTTGATCTCCAGACAGGCGCATTCCTGCCCCAAGGCGAACTTGAATGGTCGAATCTGCAAGATCGCACCACGCTCACGCCTTATCTTACGCGTGAATTAGAACTACTTAAAGCCGTGGACATTGACGCGACCGGTTTTACCAGTTGCTGGACGTTTGGCCAGAAGGTAGAAGCTGAATATCTTGTTGCGATGGTGACGGCGCAACAAGCGGTCTATCAGCGCGCTTTTTCCTGGTACTTTTTGCACATCTGGCATCGTTTCCCTGCCAGCCGACCCTACATCGCCTATGCACAGGCCGGGAAAACGCTGGTATCGATCAACTCGACCGTCGATGATTTCTTTTGGGCAACGATTGATAGCCCACGCACCGATCAAGCCTATATCGAGTCGATTACGGATCAGTTGTTGACCGCTGATGGTCAGGCCGGCGCGATTCGCGACGTGTTGAATGCCGGGGGTTGGCCGATCTTGATGAACCACTGGCAATCCTTTTTCTCAAATGGCCTGGAAACGGGTCTCGCTGTCCTCGATCTGTTGGGCCACCGCGTCAGCACAACGTTAGCCGACGAGGTGGCGTGGACGAGTTGCTCAGAAATTGCGCAGTGGGCGGTTTTGGAGCAATGAAAAAAGCTGGCCGCGTAGGGGCGCGCCCCTACCCTTATAACACTTGACTTTTCATTCATAGATTAACCTGTTGCGCGGCGGATAGGTAGAGGGGGTGACGAATAGCCGATATATGCCTAGAACTTCACCATGTCTCTTCCCACACCGTATGATAAGCGCCAATTTGGTCGAAGTAGGCGAGCAGCGCGGCGTAAAAGGGATCACCGCCAATGGTGGCGCTGTCGCCGATCACGATCAATTTACGCCGCGCGCGCGTCAGGGCGACGTTCATGCGCCGCGTGTCGGCCAGAAAACCAATCTCCCCATCGGGATTCGAGCGCACCAGAGAAATGATCACGGCTTCTTGCTCGCGCCCCTGAAAACCATCGATACTGCCAATTTCCAGGCCGTTTTCCAGGTGAGCGGCCAGCTGTTCGCGTAGCCGTCGCACCTGGGCCGCGTAGGGTGAGATGACGGCAATATCGGTTGCCGCGACACCGGCGGCGAGTAGCTCGTCCACTTTGCGTTGCACCAGGTTGGCTTCTTCGGCGTTGTAGCGACTGCCCCCCTCTGCTTCCAAGGTTTCTTGATAATCCGCACCCGCCGTGTCAATAAAATGTACGGCGGAGTCCGTCAGCGGCGTCGATTGTACACCGGGTAATTCACAGAGAAGATGCGTCTGCACGGTGGCGTGAGCGATCAGCGTGCCGCCATAAAATGTCGCCGACGAGAAGTCCATAATCTGTTGGTGCATGCGGTGCTGTACTGTCAGTTGACGCGAGATTTCTGGCGCGGCGGCTGGCGCCATCAAGCGCTCTAGCATGCTGACGGCCAGTCCTTCTGCCGCAGCCTGGGGTGCGATAATCGTGGGTGGCAACTGACAATGGTCACCGGCCAGCACCAGGCGCTGGCTGTAGCGCAACGGAATCCAACAAACGGGCTCCGTGCTTTGTGCTGCTTCGTCGATCACACAGAGATCAAATTGGCGGTCGCCCAACAGCTGCTCATCCAGCCCCGTGAGCGTGGCGCAGACGACGCGGGCCGTGCCAAAAATGCGGGCCACCAATTGTTCCTCAATGCGCCGAGCGTCGGCTAACATCGCCTTGGCCTCCTGGCGCATGTCGCGCCGTTCGCCGGGCGCGGGTTTGGCGCGCGTATATTTGGCGGCTTGGGCGCGCAAGGCATGGGCCTCTTTGGTCAATTTGCGCACCAACTTCATGTCGGGGTGGTTTTCCACCAGCATTTCTAGCGTCTGGTCGCGCAACGCGGGCAACACACGTGCCGGATGACCGATGCGCACGATCTGAGCCGTGGCGCCCGTGTTCAGTTCTGGGGCGCTGAGTAGCCGCTCAAAGATATTGTCGACGGCCAGATTGCTGGGTGCACAGGCCAACACCCGATCCCCACGGCGCACCGCTTGCCGAATCAACTCGACCACGGCTGTGGTTTTGCCGGTGCCTGGTGGCCCGTGGATAATAGCCACATCGGCCGCGGCCAGGGCATGGGCCACCGCTTCGTGTTGCGCTTGATTGAGTCGCGGATGTAAAGCGTTGAAGATCGGCATTGGTTGAAAGTGCGGTGGCGCTTCACCCAACAACACTTTACGCAATTCGGCCAGTCGATTGCCTTTGGCGTTGTCGATGAGTGCCATGGCGGCCTGTGCTCGGCGTCGCGTAAACTCATCGCTCGCCAGATCGAGCCGAAAGGTGGCGCGTTCGTTCTCTGCTTCCGGCCATTCGGTGAAGGCTACTTGAATGGTATCACGGCGTAGCTGGCTGACCACACCGCGCCAAGGTTTACTCTCCGCATTGTTTTCTTCGCTCAACTGCACCGGCGAGCCCATGCGCAGGCGCGTCCAAGGCAAATTTGTCTGCTGGTTGCGTTTGCCCAGCGTCACCAACCAGCGTCCGCCCAGACCAGCAAACTCGTCGCGCATCACCAATTGGATCAGGCTATTGCCGGTGCGTTCGGCTGCGGCCGGGGAACTATGCAGAAATTGCTGCTGGAGTTGTTCGCTTTCGGCCTTCGCCTCCAATGCCATGAGCCGGGCCAGGTGACGAAAGTGCGGATGTTGAAAGCTTGAGTTTTCGGTCATAAGGTATCTAGGTGCAAAGTAAAAATTGGATAGAGGCTCAGTTGCGTCGATCTCTGAGCTTTATACTTTTTATTATAATGCATGTTCGGCAGACCGACAGGTCCGTGGAGGGGTACTTGATTATGGCGCGTAACGTAAGATTTTACTATTAACTTCGCCTGGTTTTCTCCAAAAAAAACACCACTGGTCTCTACCAGTGGTGTTTTGGAGATACAAAAAAGGAATCGCTTTAGGAACGAAGTAGCTGACGTTGCCAAGTTGATCGAGAATGGTACTGGATTCTCACGCGCCGTACGTTTTGCAGGCGATTAATTTTGGCCATTTGCATTTCTGCTTGGGTAGCTCGGCCAGCAACAACACAAGCCGAGTAGATGACGATCGATATGATAGTGAGCAACAAGAGATAACTAACCCCTAGAATCAAACTGATTGACATTTTCTGCCTCCTTTAGCTTGTTGGAATAGCTTGTTTGAAAATGCTTATTTAGCTGACCGGTCGCCATGAGGAGGTGCAATGTGGTCGTTTATTAGCTTAGCATAAGCCTGAAATTTAGCCTGTCGGTTAGACTACCAACTTTCTACAAGGGCTAGGTTGTTGCACTACGCTATCTGTACCGAGTCTTGGACGATGCATCAACGATCTGGCCGTAGCCTGCCAGACCGGTAGCAGTCTGGCTTAGGCGCGCCAGATCAATTGGACACCAGTGATAAAGAGTAGCACATAGACAAGCCGATGAAACCATTGGTCACTAAAGTAGCGCTGACAATAGAGGCCGAGCCGTACACCCACATACGCCAGTGGGGCCAGCAGCAAGACCGTTGTCAAGTTGCCCACCCGTAAGAGACCCAGCCACGCATAAGGAATCAGCTTGATCCAATTCATCAACGCGTACAAAATGACGGTGGTGCCGATAAACAATTCGCGCGGCATCGCTTGGGGCAACAGATAAATGTTGGTAAACGGGCTACCCGCATGCACCAGCGTAGAGGTAAAGCCGGAGCCACTACCTAGCAAGAAGCCCACCGCATCTGGAAAGCGCTTTTGGCCGAGCGCGCCAAAGATCAAGGCGCGCCCCAGTTGAAAAGCGATGAAGAGGAGCACCAGAATGCCCAGCCCTATCTTCAAGACCCGTTCGTTGTGGCTGAAATAGTTGAAGACAAACGCGGCGGCGAATGTGCCTAGAATCGCCCCTGGCAGCAATACGGCAATACTTTTGCGATCAAATTTGCCATGATAATGCCGCAGCGACATCAGATCGGCGATCATGAGCAAGGGTAAGAGCAGCGCCGCCGCATCAGAGACAGGAATGGTCAACGCCATCAATGGGGTCGCGACAAAGCCAATGCCGCCGCCAAAGCCAGCCTTGTCCATGCCCAAAATAATCACGGCCAGCGCAGCCGTGATCCAAAAGGCAGTCGGATGAGTAGGGAAAGCAAAGATATGCATTAAGTTCTTATCATGGCGTGACGGGTGATTTCAAAAAAGCCGTTAAAGCGACAAATCGCCAATCGCTTACGCGTCCACGACTGCGACTTTGACGCGGAGCATTAAAATGCTCGGCTGACAGGTTCAGGAAGTCGCCTCAGCGACTAAACGCCTAGTGCCGTTCGGCTGAGCCACGTCGAAGCCTGAGGGCACTTCCTGAACCTGTCACGGGAGCCCACTGGGCGCGGGTTTTAACCCTGCTACTCACGCGTCGGCGACTGCAACTTTGACGACAACTTTTTTCACCGTCGCGGGTGTGTTCACGGCTACGCCTGGGTTAAGGGCATCTTCGGGCGTGAGGATCACAAAGGTGCCGGCGGGCATTTGTACGTAATTACCCGTTCCTTCCAAGAGCAAGAAATCTTTGTCGGCATTATATTCGCCAGCCTTCAGTTCTTTCAGATTCACATAACCCATCAATTCGCTGCCTTCAGCGACATATTGCACGTCAATATATTTGCGATGAGCCTCCCAAATACCCTGTTCTTTGGGCTTGGTTGTGTAATGCTGAATCATGGCATAGACATTTCTGCCATCAATTTCGATGGTGCCCGGTTCGGCATTGAGCAGATCGGTCGTTTGCAAAAAGTGCAAGGCCGCCATCAACCGGTCACCAAGCGCAAATGCACCGCTATGTTTGGTCAACAGGCCGGCATAAAAATCGGATGAAACATTGTTCAGTTGATCGATGATCATGGGATTCTCTCTGGGTGAAAAGGAAAATGTTGATGCGTGACAAGTGATGCGTGAATGAGCTCAGTTGTTGGTCGATTGATCAGGGGCTTGATGCGCTTATTGTATCATCAGGCTGGTTATGGCTCAAACCGTTTATACATGGCAAACGAGTACATGGTGTAACCCAGGGCATGATAAAAGGTGTGGGCGCGACCATTTTTGAAGCCGGTGAGAAGAATAATTTGGTCCGCGCCAGCCGCACGGGCGGCTTGTTCGATCTGGTCGAGCAGGGCGCGACCCACACCAAAGCGCCGGTAGGCTTCCTCAACGAAAAGCTCCGTCAGTTCAGCATACGGAATCGGATCACAGATGTTTGGCAATAGCCGGAGCGAGGCCATGCCGACAATGCGTTCATCCACCGCGGCCAGGTACATGGTTTCAATGCCGGCGCAGCGGGTGATCTGGGCCGCAATGGCTTCGGGGGTTGACCGTAAGTCATTGAAGGCTTCATTCAAACGCGCGATCTCGGCGGCGTCATCTGGGTGGGCTTGGCGAACGGTGATCAACATCGTTACTCCTTCTTCTGGATATTATCCTGGCGCTTAAGCCCGCAGGCGTTGCTGAATCTGCTCAATTTCTGACACAGTTACACCGGTCGCGAGTAAATATTCGCGTACGCTGCCATACTGTTGGTCGACATAGGCCAACACCGTCAACATAAATTCGGGCAACGTCTTAAAATCTTCCGTCATCTGTTTTTGGCGTTCCGCGTCATCGGTCTGCTTGGCCATTAATTGTTGATACCACGGTTGCAGATAGTGATTGCTCAGGGCATAATCGGCGGCGATGATGGCGTGATCCACACCGGCCAACGCCAGCAAAAGCGCCACAATAATGCCCGTGCGATCTTTGCCGGCATGGCAATGGATCAGGACGCTGCCGGTTGCTGTGGCTGCAACGGCCTGCATAATCGCCCGCACCTGGGGCTTAAAAATGTCCAACGTCAGACAGTAATAGACCGGTGTCGCGGTTGTATGGGTGATCTCTCTGAGCCATACTTCATCGTTAAAATTGATCAGCGGCAAGTTGTAGTAGACCAGCCCATCGTTACCGCCCAACGGGGTGATAAAGGCGTGCGGTTCCATCGCTAATTCCGATGGGTCACGCAGATCGATAATCGTGCGGACGCCATAGGCCACGAGCGCCGCTTGGCCATCTGCCGTCAGGCGCGACAAATTATCGGTGCGCACCAACGCCTGCCAGGCAATTTCGCCGCCATCTTGGGTTGGATAACCACCCAGTTCACGGGCGTTGTAACAGGCATCCCACCGCAGTCGCCGAACGGTTGGATCTGGGAATTGTGTCTCTTGGGGCATAATATGCTCGGTTGAATTGGCTAAGATGATTGATTTGAAAAATCAGGCGAGAATGCGCGCACGCTTTGGATCATACGGGCTGTGCAGATAGACCGTGGCTGGCACGCGTGTCCCATTTGTTTCAATTTCATAATGGCCGGACAGCACAAAGTTTTGATCGACGCCCCCTGCATTTTTGACATAACCCGCGCCAATCGCGCCGCCGAGCGTATAGCTATAGGCGCCGGAGCTGGTATAGCCAACGAGTTGCCCGTTGCGCCAGATCGGTTCATTGCCCCAAAGCACGGCATTAGGATCTTGCAACACAAAGATCGCTAACCGTTTTTTTAAGGGGCGCATCCGTTGTTCCAGCAAAGCGGCGCGCCCCAGAAATTCAACTGGTTTGTCCCAGGCCACCGCAAACCCAAGCCCAGCCTCCGCTGGCGTTTCATCCGGCGAAACGTCAGCGCCCCAGGCCACATAGCCTTTTTCCAGGCGCAGCGAATTGATCGCATAAGCGCCTGCGTTGACCAAACCCAATTCACGACCCGCGACCCAGAGCGTATCATAGAGATCGACGAGACACTCCGTGGGGGTATGCAACTCCCAGCCCAGTTCGCCCACATAAGTGATCCGCAAGGCGCGCGCGGTAACCATGCCCACATTGATCGTTTGCATCGTGCCAAAGGGAAATGCCTGATTGGTCAAGTCCGCGTCGGTGACTTTGCTTAGCAGTGTACGCGCCTGCGGTCCCATCACG
>JAPLGZ010000814.1 GCA_026389895.1 Chloroflexota bacterium
GGTTGAATGTTGGGATCGGTGCGCAACCAGGAATTCGCGCTCGATTTCAACAGCACAGTGGTCTGCCGATCCTTATTCTTGGCGGGGTCTAACACAATCGGCGACACCCAGTTCATACTGACGGCCGGCAAACCTGAGACAATGCTCTGGCTGCGTTCCATGCCACTCGGTCGCACATCGACAAAGAAGGGGAATTTGATGGCCTGAATCTCTTGCACCTGCATATTCCCGACCTTGCGCTCGACTGGCACCGGGAAAGGCTGACTCTGGTCATCCATGACCAACGATTGCTGCACGTCGATGCCATATTCTTTGAGCATCGCTTGCAAACTATTTTCGACTGGTTTCAAGCCCAAGCCACCTGAGGCAGGATCTGCGGATGGCGCGTAATTGCCGGCCCCAACGATCACCGAGCCACCGCGCATCAAGAACTGATCAATGGCAAAACGTTCTTTATCGGTCATATTTTGCGGCATCAGCACCACCAATGTATCAATGTCGGTCGGCGCCTTGCCAGTGCTTAAATCGACCGGATGCACTGTATATTCTTGCGCTAACTTCTGATTGATCATGTTCCAAGAAGAGAGCGGCTGTTGCTGTTGACCAAAGGCGTCTTGTTGGGGGGTCGCTGGGGGCGTCCACAAACCGATTACCTTGAGAAAGCCGCTAGAGGAGCGCTTCAAGGCATTTTCCAGCGCCGTACGCACCGAACCTTCGCTCAGATCGTTGGGTGGGTAGATCAACTGCTTATTCTGCCCATTGGTTAACACCATGTGCATATAATAGGTGTCGTTGGAAAATAGTGAAACCTGAAATGGTTGCAGGCCATAGGTTTCGGCAAGCTGTTGGCGCGTCATACCGCTTGCCGGATCATCGGGATCAACTTTCTTGTAAATCAACTTGCCATTCGATTGTTTGGCAATGTCTTGGGCCACCTTCTCAATGGTCGTCGGCGCATCTTTTAGTTCACCAGGCAGCACCTTGGGGGTGACAAAGAAGGTCAACTCCACAGGGTTGCTGATCGCCGCGAGCACAGATTCGACACTTTGGAAACCATACACAACCTTCTTGATCGCGCTGGTCAAATCATATTCCAAATTACGCAAATGGACATCGACCGTACCATCATTTTTGGGCACGACTTCGATCAGATCGCGAAAGCTCAGCACCACATCCTGATCGCCATAGCGGACCAAAATATCAAAATAAGAGTTGATCACGGAATCCTGATAACGGTCTGTCACCTGAAACGGCACCGGTTGGATGCCGTAGGTCTGATTCGCTTCGGCCTCTAAATCTGGGCTTTTAGCTGGGTCGATCACTTCGCCCTGCACCTTGCCATTGCCTGCGATCACATATTCGCGCAGCAGATCTTCCACTTGCGGGCGCAACGGGTTGAGCAACGGGTGGCTCTTCTCGCTGATATAACCGCGAATCAGCAACGGTTCCTGCAAATTGCCCAATAGATCTTTGGTTGTCTGCGAAAGACTATATTCTTGCTGCTGCGTAAGATCCAAGCGCAGGCCATTCAAGGGCGTGAGCCAAGTATTGAGCAAGAGCAGATTGATGCCAATCAACGAAGCAAAGATCGAGGCGCTGCGCCGGTAATTGAGCGTACGCAGACCTTTGCTCCAGCGTTTGCCGTCCAACGAAAACGTGTTCAGCACCAGGAAAAAGGCGGTCAAAGAGAGGTAGTAAATCAGATCGCGCAGGTCGATCACACCGCGTTCGATACTTTCAAACCGGCTGCCTGTGCCCAGCGAGCGCAACAGACTGCCCGTGGAGCCCCCAACAAACGAGGTGATATTTGTAGTGCCAATCAGATAAAACAGACCGCCCAGTAAACCCGTCGTGATCAGCGCAACCAGTTGATTATCCGTACGAGACGAGATAAAGAGGCCAATCGCCGCATAGGCAGCCGCCAATAACAGCGCCGCCACATACCCGCCGATCACCGGCCCCCAATCCAACGGCCCCAAGACGGCAACGCTGATCGGCAATGGCAGGGTTAACACCAGCGCCAACGTGACCAAGGCCATCACCGCCAGAAACTTGCCGACGACTAATTGCCACGGGCGCACCGGCAAGGTGAGCAACATCTCTAGCGTACCAGAGCGTTGTTCCTCACTCCACTGGCGCATGGTCAAGGCCGCCACCAGAAAGATCAACAACAACGGCATCCAACTAAATAAAGGGCGAACATCGGCAATGCCGCGTGCGAAAAAGGTATCCACCCAGAAAAAAGTAAAAAGCGTGATCGCCAAAAATGTGCCCAGGAAAATCAGCGCCATTGGCGAACCAAAATAACTATCAAGTTCTTTACGCGTGATCGATAAAATTTGCCGCATAGATTCACTCCGTCTTAATGCAATTTTAAGGCAAAATAACAGCAGTCTCACGCACAGGCGAAGAACGATAGCCCCACCCTAACTCTCCCCTAGGGAGGGGACTGATCAGAGGCAGAGTATATTGGTCATTCAGTCCACCTAACGGCTCCCTCCCAGTTTGGGGAGGGCGGGGGTGGGGCTGTCATTATTCGCCTGTGCAATATAAAAACTCTGTCAATTTTGCTTTTGGGTTTATGCTGTCGCCAACTTGCTGAAAACCGACTCCAATGTCTGCCGATCACTGCGCAATTCGCGCACGGGCCACTGTTGTTGGCTCGCCAATTGGTAGACCGCCGGACAAAGGTCGGCGCTATCTTGGCCAAGAATCCGGTAGGTCACATGCCCATTACTCTTGGCCAGTGTCTCGACCTTGCGCACGCCTTTTAAACTTTTAAGCGCACTGACTGCCGTATCCACTGTGCGGTCTAGCACGAGAATTGCATCTGTGCTGCCCGCCAATTCGGCCAAGCGCGCGTCCGCTCGCACCGCGCCATTCATCAGAATGATCACACGATCACATAGCGCTTCGACTTCGGGCAGGATGTGGGTGGAGAAGAGCACCGTACTAAATTTGGCAAGCCGCCGAATTAAGTTGCGGATTTCGACAATTTGGGTCGGATCCAAACCTACTGACGGTTCGTCCAGGATCAACAACCGTGGGCGGTGCAAAATCGCCTGGGCCAGGCCAACCCGCTGCCGAAAGCCTTTACTCAGTTGCCCAATCGGCTGCGTCAACCGCTCATTCAGCCCAGTCGCATAGATCGCATCCGAGAGACGCTCACGCTGTTCGGCTGCTGGGATTTGCCGCAGATTGGCGATCATTTTTAGATAGGACTGAATCGACAATTCGGGATAGAGCGGCGCATTTTCTGGCAGGTAACCAATGCGCGCCTGAGCGGCTTGGGTCTGCGTCAATATGTCTAAATTATCAATTTGTACGCTGCCTTCATCGGGTTGCAGATAACCGGTGAGGATTTTGATGATCGTGGTCTTACCTGCGCCATTCGGGCCGAGCAAGCCAACAATCTCACCCTCGGCCACGTTGAAGCTAACATCATTCAAAGCTTGGATAGGGCCATAAGATTTGGTTAAATTATGGACTTCGATCATAGCATCTCCTACAAATAATTCGGTGGATTGTAACCAACGCTACTGTTGTAACGCCGCTAAATTAGACCCAGATTAGGCCATTGTGAGCGAATCGTTATATCTATTTAGAAGGTCGATTTTGCCAGCAATATTTTCAATTTGAAACAGAGCGATGGCTCAGCGTACAATAGGGTTGTCTGGTCCATTGGTTTTGAGGAGGCGACAGGCATACTTGTTGCCTCCCCAGAACGAATCGACGTTCAATTATGTTATCTAGGCTATAAATAGCTGATAAACGGATTTCGTGCAGCCAGACATCGTGACGAAGCAAAACGCTATTGTACCTCACGCAAACCGGTGCAACGAAAATGCGAGCACGTGACCGCTCCTCCACTCACCCCTGTAGAAGAGGGTTCGCGTGGGAGCGGTCTAGTGGACCAATAGCCAACGATCAAGAAAGGAAAAAACATGGATTTTGCACAACTGCGTGCGCTCGTTGAACGCCAGGCGCGGGCCTGGGAACAGGGCAATGTTGATGCGTGCGTGGCCGACTTTGCCGCCGACGCACTTTTTATGTCACCGGGTGGCCGGTGGCAAGGACACGCCGAAATTCGGGCTGTGATCACGGCATTCTTTACAACGGCCAGCGATGTCAAAGTGGACATCACACGCGTGATGCTGGACGGTAATCAAGGCGCAATCGAGTGGACATGGAGTGAAGTTCGTTTGAGTGATGGCAAACGCCATGTTGCAGAAGATGCCATTATCTTCGAATTACACGATGATAAAATTGTCTACTGGCGCGAATATTTCGATACAGCCCATTTTTGATCAGCCGCAATTCTAGATGACAGGCATAGTTGGGACAGCCACCATCAACCTCATTGAGCAGAAACTTATAAATTATGTCCACCAAACACAAAGTGCTCTTTCTAACCGAACGTAGCCCCCGTCATCAACAAGATGCCCTGGCCAGCGCCCCCACCGATTTAGAAATTGTCATGCTGCGCCGGCCAGCGTACACAGAAATGCTGCAACAGATCCAAGCGTGTGAGTTCCTGATCACCGAGCGCGCTGGCGTAATCGATGCAACGCTGATCAACGCGGCACCGCACTTGCGTCTGATTCAGCGGTTAGGCTCGTTAACCTATGATATCGATGTGGCGGCGGCCCAGAAGCTCGGGATACCCGTCTGCGCCTGGCCCATTCGTGGCTGCATCTTGGTAGCCGAACATATGGTGATGCAGATGCTGGCCCTGGTTAAACATTTGCCCGAAGTGGCCGCCATTGCCAATGCCGCGGCAGATTGGGGGCGGACGGCGCGACGCACCGATGAAAACACCTTTGCCTACAATTGGTCCAAACGCACGGGGATTGATGGGATTGATGGAAAAACTGTCGGTATTTTGGGGTTTGGTGAGATTGGGGCCGAGCTAGCCCGGCGCTTGAGCGGCTTTCGCCCACAGCAGATCCTCTATCACAAACGCCAACCATTACCGGCGATGGTCGAAAAAACGTTGGGGTTGACCTACGCGAGCCAAGCGCAACTGATTGCGCAAAGTGATCTGCTCTGTTGCCTGCTGCCGTTTTACCCAGAGACGGAGTTAATCCTCAATGCAACAGTCTTTGCCAACATGAAGCAGGGGTCATTCGTCGTCCATTGTGGCAGTGGCAGCGTAATCGACGAAGCGGCGTTGGCCGCTGCGCTGGTCAGTGGGCAATTAGGCGGGGTCGCACTCGACACCTATGAATGGGAGCCATTACGCCCCGACAATCCTCTATTGCCTTTGGCGCGCAATCCCGCTATGAATGTTCTGTTGACGCCGCACACCGCTGCTGGTGCGTCAGTGCCTGGTGTGGCAAAACGGAGCGATGAGTATGAGAATATTCGCCGACGCTTACATGGCGAACCGTTGTTGTATCAAGTGACGCCATGACCAGGTTCGTCCTCGGCATTGAGGCGGGTCAGCAGCAGACTCAACGCTGGCCCAAGCCGCCAAAGCTCCTCTTTATGCACCGCGGAAAGTTGGGCAAGCAAGGCCAAACCTTGTTCAGTCAGCGTCACATGCACTTGGCGACGATCCGCGGTGGCGGCTATGCGCGTCAACAAGCCCTGCGCCACCAATCGGTTGACCAGCCCCACCGCGCTATGATGGCGAATTTGTAAGCGTTCGGCCAATTCCCCGATCGTCACCCAATCGCGGCCGGGGAAGCCTTTGACCGCCAAGAGCGCCTGATGTTGTTGCGGTTCAATGCCAGCCCCACGCGCCGCTTCTTCACTAAAGCGCAAGAACTGGCGCAGCGCATAACGAAACGAGGCCAACAGTTCATATTCGGTTTTGCTTAGTTCTGCGCTCATGCTGACCCATTTTTCTAGCTTATCCAATTCCACTGTCTCCATTATAAATCAAATTAGAAACTTAGGTTACGCAGAAAGAAGAGTTACACGGAAACTTAGCAAATTTTTACCATGCTGGTTGCAAAACACGAGCAACCCCTCCCTAACCCTCCCCTGGTAAGGGAGGGGACTGATTAGGGACAAAGGAAGTGACTTGTCCTGTCCACCCAACGGCTCCCTCCCTTACCAGGGGAGGGCGGGGGTGGGGTTGCTTTTGCCATTACCCACGAAATTATCGAATGGCAGATAACCCCCACCTAGCCTCCCCCTGGTAAGGGGAGGAACTGATCAAGGGAAGGCCATAATAGAGCGCTCTGTCCACCACTCAGTCCCCTCCCTTACCAGTGGAGGGTTAGGGAGGGGTTGCTGGCGTGTTTTGGTCCGTGCCATTTTTCATATCTTTTGCGCAATCTGAATTAAAAATCATCCATCCTTAGAGTTGCCAAGAAATATCGCAACACGATATAATCACCCAGATCATCATCATAAGAAGATCAGGCTCGCGGCGCGTAGGTTGCGTGCCGCGAGCCTGATAAAATGTTATGGGCTAACGCTAAGGGAAAATAATGAGTACAGCTATTGGAAAAATTCATGTAAAAGATCAATTGGCAGATTTCACCCAAGATAGGCGGATTCTGGTCTTGTCGCTCATGGCGCTTGTGATTGGCGCGGTCAGTGCAGGGCTTGCCTACATCCTCGTCCATCTGATTGCGTTGATTACAAACCTCGCCTTTCACGGGCGCTTTTCCAGCGCCGACGGCACGCCGACCCTGCAAGGCTGGGGCTACTGGGTGATTCTGATTCCGGCGCTGGGTGGGCTTATTATTGGTTTGATGGCCCGTTATGGCTCGGAGAAGATTCGCGGGCATGGCATTCCCGAAGCGCTCGAGGCGATTCTGATTGGTCGCAGCCGGATGGATCTGAAAGTCGCCATTCTCAAGCCGATCTCGTCGGCGATCTCGATTGGGACAGGTGGTCCGTTTGGCGCCGAAGGGCCGATCATCATGACGGGTGGCGCTTTCGGGTCACTCTTTGCCCAACTCTTTTCGTTGTCGTCGGCTGAACGCAAGACCTTGTTGGTGGCTGGCGCGGCGGGTGGCATGGCGGCGATCTTTGCCTCGCCGGTGGCGGCGGTCATTCTGGCCGTCGAATTGCTCCTCTTCGAATGGCGACCCCGTTCGTTGATCCCAGTGGCGATTGCGGCCTCTGTGGCTAGCATTTTGCGTGTACCACTGCTGGGCACCGGGCCGATCTTTCCGGTGAATCCCCACCCCGCGCTCGCCGCCAATGTTTTGGTCATCTGCGGGCTTGTCGGCATTATCGGCGGTTTAGGCGCTGTGCTCGTCACGACAATGGTCTATGGATTTGAAGATCTCTTCCAAAAATTACCTTTCCATTGGATGTGGTGGCCGGCGCTTGGCGGGCTGGTCGTCGGCATTGGCGGCTTGCTCGATCCACGTGTGCTCGGCGTTGGTTATGGCACGATCCACAGTCTGTTGCGCGGCGATCTGCTCGGGATGACACTGTTGAGTTTGTTGCTGGTCAAGGCAATCGTCTGGTCCTGCGCCTTAGGATCGGGCACTTCCGGCGGCGTGCTGGCGCCGCTGTTGATCATGGGTGGCACGCTGGGGGCGATCGAAGCGCGCTGGATCCCGCTGGCCGATCCCGGATTGTGGGCAATGGTCAGTATGGCGGCGTTGATGGGCGGTGCGATGCGTTCGCCACTGACGGCGATGATTTTCACCGTGGAATTAACCCATGATCTCAATGCCTTGCCAGCTTTGTTAATTGGCTGCGTGGCCGCCTACGCCGTCACCGTACTGATCATGCGGCGTTCGATTCTAACCGAAAAAATCGCGCGGCGCGGTCACCATCTCGTCAGCGAGTATTCGGTCGATCCATTTGTGCTGGTGCGGGTTGGCGACATTATGGACACTGATTTGGCTTCGATCCCCACGAGCATGACAGTCGCCGAGCTTTCCAGCCAGATCGCGCAGGGCAACGAGACATTGACGCGCCACCAGGCGCTACCGATCATCGATCAGGCCAACCATTTGGTCGGTATGATCACACGTGGCGATCTCGTACGCGCCTTGGGACGGGATGCTAGTGGTGCGGCAAGTGTTGTCGAGGCCGGCAGCACCCAACTGATCACGGCTTATCCCGATGAATTGGTCAATGAAGCCCTGGCCAAAATGTTGCGCAACAACGTGGGTCGTTTGCCCGTTGTGAACCGCCAGAATCCAACCCAGCTCATCGGTTATTTAGGGCGCGCCACCATTCTGAATGCCCGCTTGCAGCGCATCGAAGAGGAAGAAGTGCGTGAATCCGGTTGGTTGCGCAGCTATGTAAGCCAGTAGCGTTGGCCCATGCGTGATGCACGTTTGCCTTAGAAAGGCGTAGAAATTATCGAGAACCCCAACGTTTAATCGGGCAGCCAACAGGTAGGGAATGGCGACCTATCTGTTGACTGCCTGATCGGCATTTCCCCAATAAACCTCAGGTAACAAAAGACTCGTTTGACAGATCGACAATCCTCGTTTATAAATAGGCTAGAAAGCAACAAAGATTCTTCGTCATTGCAGTTTCTCCTCTACATAAATCGATTATGCATCGACGCGCCCCTCCAGCGCGGAGATTAAGGTATAACATGACTGACACGACCATAAGTGATCCAAAGCAAAGACGTTCCATTCGTGGTGTATTACCCGTTTTTCAAACACCATTCCAGGCTGATTATACGATTGACTTCACAACGCTAGAGCAAGAAATTCACTGGCTATATGACCAGGGGGCGGACGGCATCGTGATGGGCATGGTTTCGGAAACTTTGCGCCTGTCCAGTGAAGAACGCGAACAGTTGGCCGCGGCGGCTTGCCGTTTCGGGCGCGAACGCGGGGTGGTTATTATCAGTGCCGGCGCAGAATCGACGCGTTTGGCGATGCGCTATGCCCAACAGGCCGAGACCGTTGGCGCAGACGCGGTGATGGTGATTCCGCCGATTTCGGTGGCGATTGGTGAAGATGAACTCAAACACTATTACGAACAGATCATCCAAGCCATCACCATTCCAGTCGTCGTGCAAGATGCCAGCGGCTATGTGGGCCGCCCCATGTCAATTGCCATGCAGGCCGCGCTCTTTAATGAATATGGCGATCGGGTCTTATTCAAACCAGAAGCCACGCCGATTGGCCCGCGGCTTTCGGCCTTGCGCGACGCCACAGCCGGTCGCGCCCCGGTCTTTGAAGGCTCCGGCGGTATTGCGTTGGTCGATAGTTATCGGCGTGGCATTGTCGGCACGATGCCAGGTGCCGACCTCATCGACGCCATCGTTGCGCTTTGGCAGGCGTTGCAAGCCGGCGACACAGCGCGCATTTACCAATTGTCATTACCGATCTCAGCGCTGATTGCCATCCAAAACAGTCTGGATGCGTTTTTGGCCGTTGAGAAATATCTGTTAGTCAAGCGAGGGATTTTCCAGAACACATTGATGCGCGGGCCAGTCGGCTATCGACTCGATGATGAGACGCGCCAAGAGGTGGATCGATTGTTTGCACAGTTACAAGCCACGCTACAGTCTGATCATAAATAAATTTAGCAATGGTTGTTTGTTCGATTGTCCGCTAGCCCATTAGTTCATTTCTACAGGAGCCACACATGAAATCAGCGATCAGTCACACCTCGGGTAAGTCATTTAGCCGACGTCAATTTCTGCAAGCAGGCGCCGGCGTTGCAACGTTGGCCGCTTTAGCCGCTTGTACACCGGGCGCGGCCCCAGCCAGCAGTGGCGGCGCGGCGGCCCCCAGCACCGAAGCCATCACGGTCAGATTGCTAAACGATAACTGGGGTGAATTGTACAACGGTCTGATGACCAAGATCAGCGACGATTACACGGCGGCCCATCCTAACGTCAAATTCGAATGGGAATTTCTCAAAGAGTGGGATACCAAACTGCTCACCGGCGTGGCGGGTGGCACAGCGCCGGATGCCACCTATACCAACCTCACCAAGCAGGCTACGCTGGCCGCCAAGAATACCTTTGTCGCCTTAGATGACTTTGTGCAGACGGGTGGTTACAAAGCCGACGACTTTGTCAGCGCGCTCTATAATGCTAGTTTGTACAATGGCAAGCTCTTCGCCTTACCTGGTGGTGCAGATTACATCACGCTCTTCTGGAGCAAAGATACTTACAAGGCAGCGAGCTTAGATCCCGATGCTCCACCCAAAACCGCCGATGCATTGATCGAACATTCTAAGAAAATCTTGAAGAAGGACGCCAACGGGGATATCCAGGTCGCCGGTTATATTCCAAACGTCGGTCACTTTGTACGGTGGGCCTTCCTCTATGGTGGGGAATTTTACGACGAGTCGAGCAAGAAGATCACCGCCAATCATCCCGCCAATGTACAAGCCCTCGAATGGTTGGCTGA